>JBOGEN010000144.1:0-10768 GCA_050743265.1 Actinomycetes bacterium | reverse complement strand
CCATGGGTCAGTCCAGGTGCACCCGGTCGTCGAGCAGCTGCTCGGCGACCACGCCACCGTCCGGGTCGAACCGGCTCTGCGAGAACCGCGTACGGAACTCGAGCTCGAGGTTGTCCTCGCCGTTGCGGTTCTTCTCCACGGTGCACACCGCCCAGTTCCTGAAGCGGTCGGCGCGGACCGTGTCGTACACCAGGTGGTGGCGGGCGACGACGTCGTACTTGTTCGTGAGCAGCAGGATCACGTCCGCCTCGTACGCCAGGGTCGAGGCGCCGCGCAGGTGCCGGGCACGGGCCCGCTGGACGTCCATGCCGGCCTGGTCGACCGCGGCGACGGCGAGCACCGGCACCCCGGCGTCGAGGGCCAGGTCCTTTGCCCCGGTGGCGACGCGGCTGATCCGCTGGTGGTCCTCCATGTCGGCGTCGACGGCGACCTTCTGGAGGTAGTCGAGGACCACGACAGGGCGGGCGTCGCCGAGGCTGTCCACCGCAGCACGGACGTGGTCGAGCGTCGTGACGTCGCCGCGCGCGGACAGCAGGTGGATCCGGTCCGCGTACGCCGAGAGGTTCGCGAGGGCCGCCTCGGACCCGCCGAGACCGGCGAGGCGCTCGGCCAGCCCGACTCCCGGCCCGCCGTGGTGGGCGTCGAGCACGCGGCGCACCTCGCCGACCGTGAGGTCCGAGTGCGGGTCGGCGAGACCCGCCTCGAGGACGATCAGGCGCTCGAGCATGTTCGCGGCGTCGTGCTCGAACGAGACGTAGAGGGCGTGCCCGCCGGATGCGGCGATGTTGCGCGCGACCTGCAGGGCGAACGTCGTCTTGCCGATGCCCTGGGTGCCCGCGAGGACCACGAGCTCCCCCTGGCGGATACCGCCGGACAGGTGCGTGTCCAGCGGGCGGAACCCCGTCGGGTACGCCCGTGCGCCGTACAGGTGGCCTGCGCGCATCTGGTCGTCGGCGGCGGCCAGCACGTGGGCCGCGGACTGGAGCCCCAGGCGGGCGGCCAGCTCGTTCTCGTCGAGGACGCTCATCGCGCCTCCCCCTGTCGGCTCACTGTGCGGGAAGCCAGGCCAGGACGGCTCCGGCGAACAGGACGAGGAACACGGCCAGGGTGAGCACGAGCAGGTAGGCGTCCCGGGCGATGCCGGCACGCTCGTCCTTGTCGTCGGTCACAGTGGGTCCCTGTCCTCTGAGGCTGTCCTCGTCAGTGTGGGGCGCGGGCGGGCTCGAGTGAGTCGAGTGGCACGGCGACAACTGGGGCTGTCCGGACGATTGACGAAGGCAGGGACGGGTGCTACTGGGCGCCTGCCTTCGAGTCCTCCTGACGGATCAGTCCGAGGCGCAGCGCCGCCATGATGGCCTGGGTCCGGTTGCCCGCCCCGAGCTTGCTGTAGAGCTTGGCGATGTGCGACTTCGCGGTGGACTCGCTGATGTACATGCGGCGGGCGACGGACGCGACCGACAGCCCGTCCTTGAGCAGGTCGAGCACCTCGGACTCGCGGACGGTCAGCAGCGGGCGCCCCGGGTGCATCCGGCGGCGCATGGCCCCGGCGAGGTCGTTCGCCATGAACGACGTGGGTGCCATCGCGGCGTGCCGCACCGCGGCGAGCACCTCCTCCACGGGGGCGCTCTTCAGCACGAAGGCGGACACGCCGGCGTCCAGGGCGCGGAACAGGTTCTCGTCGTCGCCGTGCATGGTGAGCACGACAAGGCCCAGCTCGGAGTCGGCCTTGCGCAGGTCTGCGGCGAGGTCGAGCCCGTTCCCGTCGGGAAGCGTCACGTCGACGAGGACCACGTCCGGGCGCAGCGTGGCGACCAGCCTGGCGGCGTCCGCCGTGGTGCCGGCCTCGGCCACGACCTCGACGGCCGAGTCCCTCGCGAACGCGTGGGTGAGGCCCTGACGGATCAGGGTGTGGTCGTCTACGAGGACGAGTCGGATCGACACGGAGTGCCTCCAGTCAGCGTGACGTCGACACGGAACCGGCCCGCACCCGGCGCCGTGACCGACAACGAACCCCCCATCGCCTGGATGGAGGACGAGAGCTGGTCCGCCTCGGACCAGAGCTCACTCGACTCATCGGCAGCCAGACCGTCGTGCTCCAGGGTTAGTGCCGCGGTAGGCGGATCTGTCTCGAGCGACACCCACAGGTTCTGGGCCTTGGCGGTCTTGCGGACGTGGGTGACGAACGTCTGGGTGAGACGGAACAGGGCCATCTCCTGCTCGGAGGGCAGCCGGAAGTAGCTCTCCCGCAGGGACAGGTGGACGGTGAGGCCTGCGGCACTCGAGGCGTGCCGGACATAGCTGGACAGCGCGGTCCCCAGACCGCGCTCCGGGCCCACCGACGAGCGGAGGTCGGTGATGGACAGCCGGATGTCCTGGATCATCTCGGTGAGCCCGCGGCGCATCTCCGCGACGCGGGCCGCGTGCTCGGGCGCCTCGTCGGCCAGCCGGTGGCGCAGGTCGTCGAGCGTGAACCCGAAGTACGCGAGGTCCTGGGCCACGCCGTTGTGCATCTCCCGGGCGAGTCGCTCCCGCTCCTCGAGGGTCGCGGTGTGCCGCAGGTCGTCGAAGAGCAGGGCCGTCTCGACGCGCGGGGTGTGCCGGCGCACCTCGGCCTCGACCGCGGCCACCGCCGCGTCGTCGAAGGCGTCCAGCCGTACGCTCTCGAAGGCGGCGAGGCCGAGCGCGCCCCCGTCCGCCCCCCGCAGCGGCACCACGAGCAGCGCGGAGCCCTTGCGGCGCCCTGCCGGGTCGCTGTCCGGCCAGCGGACGTCGAGCACGCTGCGCTGCTCGGTCCATGCGAGGCTCAAGGGGCCCGACTCGCTCATGGGGTCCCGCCACGGCACCCGGTCCACCCCGCGGATCGCGACGGGGACGAGGTGGTTGCCGTCGTACCGGGTGAGGACGACCGCCCGCTCGTGGGGGGTGATCTGCGCGCAGCGGTCGAGCAGCCCCTCGGCGGCGGTGGACGGGTCGAGGCTTCCGGGCAGCCGCTGGGCGAGGGCGCGCAGCTGGGACAGCAGGCGCTGGGCCTCGGCGTAGCTGCCCTGTTCGTCCGAGCGGCGAATCGCCCGCAGGCGCTCGGCCCATGCCGCGAGCAGTCCGGAGGCGAGCCCCAGGGCGAGCCACTGGACGACCGCCACCTCCACCAGCGGGTTCCCCAGGGCGACAGAGAAGACCCAGGCGAACAGCGCGGCGAGGGCGGCCCCCAGGCCGGCCGCCAGCGTCGCACCGCGGTTGCCGTAGCGCCGGCCGGCCGACGCGAGGGGAGCGACGAGGTAGGGCAGGAGCGGGCTGCGCCCGCTGCCCGTGACCATGATCCCGGCGCACAGCACGACCATCTCGACGACGAGGACCCCCGCCGGCAGGACCGGGCGCTGGATCCGCAGTCCGGAGTCCATGCACCCGACGACGAAGAGGGCCGCGAGCCAGGGCAACGCGCTCCCCAGCTGGCCGGTGAGCAGGGCCAGGCTCGCGCTGAGCACGATGAGCGCGATGCGCAGGCGGGTGGGCACGTCGACCCGACCCCAGGGCGCATGGGCGTGCCGCACGCTGGGTCGAGTCGAGGACGCGTCGACAACCGCCATGTCCACCAGGTCGGCAGCCCCTGCCCGGGGCTGAGAGTCGTGTCCGCTACGGACCGGTTCGACTAGCCCGGACGGAGCAGCGCCGCCGGGCCCACCCCCTGCGCGTCCTGACGGCTCTGCCCGCTCTGAGCCGGGTCACCCGTGGATCAGCCGAACAGTGCCTCGACCTCGGCCGAGAACTCCTTGAGCACGACGTTGCGCCGGAGCTTCATCGTGGGGGTCAGCTGGCCACCCTCCTCGGTGAAGTCCACGGCGAGCACCCGGAACCGCCGGACCGCCTCGGCACGGGAGACTGCCCTGTTGGCCTCCTCGACCGCCGCCTCGACCTCGCGGTGGACGTCCTCGTCCTCGGCCAGCTGGGCGAGGGTCGCCTCGGTGTCCTTCCCGCGGGCCCGGAGCCAGCCGGGCAGAGCCTCGGCGTCCAGGGTGACGAGCGCCGCCACGTAGGGCCTCCCGTCCCCGACCACCATGCACTGGCTGACCAGCGGGTGGGCACGGATGCGGTCCTCGAGGACCGCGGGGACGACGTTCTTCCCTCCGGCGGTGACGATGACCTCCTTCTTCCGCCCGGTGATCGTGAGGAAGCCGTCCCCGTCCAGCTCGCCCAGGTCGCCCGTGCCGAACCAGCCGTCGGAGGAGAGGGTCTCGGCGTCCACGCCCTCGCCGCCCCAGTACCCCCCGAAGACGTTGCCGCCGCGGACGAGCACCTCGCCGTCCTCGGCGATCTTGACCGCCGACCCGGCGATCGGCCGCCCGACCGTGCCGATCCGCAGCTGGTCGGGACGGTTCACCGTGTGGGCCCCGGTCGTCTCCGTCAGGCCGTACCCCTCGAGGACGACCACCCCGACGCCCCGGAAGAAGTGCCCGAGGCGGGCGCCGAGCGGGGCACCCCCTGAGACGGCGTACTCGACCTGGCCCCCGAGCGCGTCCCGCAGCTTGCGGTACACGAGCCGGTCGAACAGCGCGTGCCTGGCCCGCAGCAGCAGGCCCGGCCCGCCGGCATCGAGGGCCTCCGAGTACGCGATCGCGGTGGACGCGGCGGACTGGAAGGCCCGGCCCTTGCCGGCAGCCTCGGCCTGCTGCGCCGAGGAGTTGTAGACCTTCTCGAACACCCGGGGCACCGAGAGCAGGAACGTCGGCCGGAATCCGGCGAAGTCGTCGAGCAGGTGGGCGACGTCGGCCGTGTGGCCCATCCGCGTCCGCGTCATCACGCAGCCGACCTGGATGATGCGGGCGAGCACGTGGGCGAGGGGCAGGAAGAGCAACGTCGACGAGTGGCCCTCGTCGAACAGGCCGTCCACCTCGGTGGTGACGTTGCCGAGCTCGGCGAGGAAGTTGCCGTGCGTCAGCACGCAGCCCTTGGGCCGCCCGGTGGTGCCCGAGGTGTAGATGAGCGTGGCGGGGGAGTCCGGCCGCAGCCCCTCCCGGCGGGCGGCGAGGTCGGCGTCGGAGACCGACTGCCCGGCCTCGGCCAGCGCGTCCAGCCCCCCGGACTCGATCGCCCACACCTCGCGCAGCCCGTCGAGGTCGGCGCGCACCGAGTCGAGGCGCGCCTCGTGACCGGCGGTCTCCACCACGCAGGCGACGGCGCCCGAGTCGCCGAGGATCCACGCCACCTGCTCCGCCGATGACGTCTCGTAGACCGGGACCGTGACCGCGCCCGCGGCCCAGATGGCGAAGTCCGCCAGGGTCCACTCGTACCGGGTGGCCGAGATCAGCCCGACCCGGTCACCGAGTCCCACACCGGCAGCGAGCAGCCCCTTGGCCAGCGCGTCCACCTCGTCGGCGAACACCCGGGCGGTCACGTCGCGCCAGTGGCCGCCGACCTTGCGGCTGAAGACCGCGGCGTCCGGCGCCTGCTCGGCGTTGCGGGGGACGAGGTCGGCCAGGCTGCCGCGCGGCGGCACCTCGAACACCGCGGGAACGCGGTACTCGGTCACGGGGGGCTCCCTCCGGGACGACGGACGACGGGCCCACCGGGGGGACGTTACTGTGCCGTAGGTCGCGGCCCGGCGGGGCCTCCCGGGGTCGGCCCGGGGAGTGATCAGCTCGAAGATCAGCGCAGCCGTCAGCCCGGCGTCGCCCGCCCGCAGCATCCGCGAGACACCCACCCGAGGAGGACCGGCAAGGCCGATGACGCTGGTCGACCTCGTTGACGACACGTTCGTCGTCGCCGATCCCGCCCGGGTCGCGGCCCTCGTCGACGACCCGGCCTGCTGGCGCCGCTGGTGGCCGGACCTGACCCTCACCCCGTCCGAGCGCCGCGGCCCCAAGGGCGTGCGCTGGACGGTGTCCGGCCCGCTCGTCGGCACCAGCGAGATCTGGCTCGAGCCGTACGCCGACGGTGTGCTCGTCCACTACTACCTGCGGGCCGACCCCGTGGCAGGGGTGCCGACGTCCGCGTCGGCCCGGCGCAGGCTCGCCGCGCGCCTGCGGCGCCGGCACGCCCTGGCCTGGAAGCGCACCGTCCACGCGCTCAAGGACGACCTGGAGGCGGCCCGGCGCCCGGGGGAGCCGCGCGCCGACTGAGGCCCGGCACACCCCCGGGACGCGTGGCCCCCGGGACGTGTGGCCCCCGGGACGTGGCCCCCCTGGGCAGCCTCGGGCGGCCCCAGCCCCACCACGCGGCCCGCGCACCGTGTGCTGGGTACCGTGAGCCGGTGCGGCTGCACGTGGTGAGCGACGTCCACGGCGCCACCGACGCGCTCGCGCGCGCCGGTGACGGCGCCGACGCCCTGCTCTGCCTCGGTGACCTCGCGCTGTTCCTCGACTACGACGATCACGGCGCCGGCATCTTCCCGGACCTGTTCGGGCGCGAGGCCGCCTCCGAGTACGTCCGGCTGCGTACCGCACGCCGGTGGGACGACGCCCGTGCCCACACCCGCGCACTCTGGGACACCCTCGACGGCGAGCCCCGCACGTACCTGGAGCAGGCCGTCCGCCGCCAGTACGCCGACCTGTTCGCGGTGATGCCCAAGCCCACGTACCTCACGTACGGCAACGTCGACCTGCCCCGGCTGTGGCCGGAGTTCCTCCGCGAGGGCCAGCACCACCTGCTCGACGGCGAGGTCATCGAACTCGGTGGGCTGCGCTTCGGGTTCGTGGGGGGAGGGCTGCGCTCCCCGATGCGCACGCCGTACGAGCTGACCGAGGAGGAGTACGCGGCGAAGGTGGCGGCGGTGGGCGCGGTGGACGTGCTGTGCGCGCACCTCCCGCCCGCGGTGCCCGAGCTCTGCTACGACGTGGTGGCCCGTCGCTTCGAGCGCGGCAGCACCGCCCTCCTC
Organism: Actinomycetes bacterium; assembly: GCA_050743265.1. Lineage (GTDB taxonomy): Bacteria > Actinomycetota > Actinomycetes > JBOGEN01 > JBOGEN01 > JBOGEN01. The sequence goes on along the minus strand of JBOGEN010000144.1, from coordinate 3,900 downwards.
GAGGCGGTACGCGAGACCCAGCCGCGTCTCGTCCTGTCCGGGCACGTCCACCAGCCGCTCGTCGCCCGGACGCGGATCGGCCGCACCGAGTGCGTGAACGTCGGCCACTTCCGCAGCACTGGCGTCCCCTATGTCCTCGAGTGGGATGGGTAGGCTCGCGCTGCTCCCGACACCCCATCCACGTACCCGCGAGGAGGTGCCCGCGATGTCCGAGGCCACGACGTCGAGCATCACCGTGCACGCGGGGGCAGGTGCGGTCATGGCCGTCATCGCCGACTTCGAGGCGTACCCGCAGTGGGCCGGTGCGGTGAAGCGGGCCGAGGTGGTCGCCGCGGGCCCCGGGGGCCGGGCCGAGCAGGTCAGGTTCGTGCTCGACGCGGGCGCGATCAGGGACGAGTACGTGCTCGGGTACGTGTGGGAGGGCGACACCGCCGTGCGCTGGAGCCTCGTCGAGCCGGGCTCGATGCTCAAGGGGATGGACGGCGCGTACACGCTGACCCCCGCCGACGGCGGCACGGACGTGGTCTACACGCTGACCGTGGACGTGAGCATCCCCATGATCGGCATGTTCCGGCGAAAGGCCGAGAAGGTGATCACGGACACCGCGCTCAAGGAGCTCAAGAAGCGGGTCGAGGGCTGACCCCCGGCTCGTCAGGGTTCGCGCAGGTAGCCTTGCCCGTCATGCGCATGCTGCTGTTCACCGGCAAGGGCGGCGTCGGGAAGACGACCGTCGCCGCGGCGACGGCGGCCTACGCGGCCCGTCGGGGGCACAAGACGCTGGTCGTGTCCACCGACGACGCCGGCTCGCTCGCCGAGGCGCTCGGCCACCCCGTCGGCGCCGAGGCCCGCGAGGTCGAGCACGGCCTGTTCGCCCGGCAGGTCGACGCGCGGGGCATGCTCACCGAGCGCTGGCACGTCGTGCAGCGCTACCTGCTCGGACTGCTCGACCCGGCCGGGGTCGACCCTGTCGCCGCCGAGGAGCTGACCGTGCTGCCCGGGGCGGAGGAGGTCGTCGCCCTGCTGGCCCTGCGGGACGCCGCTGCCGACGGCCACTGGGACGTGCTCGTGTGCGACTGCGCCCCCACCTCGGACACGCTGCGCCTGCTCGCGTTGCCCGAGGCGTTGCCGTGGTACCTGGACCGGCTGCTGGGCATGGAGAGCCGGCTGGCGCGGGCGATGCGGCCGGTTCTCGGTGGGGCTGGCCTGCCGCTGCCTGATGCTGAGGTGCTCGAGGCCGTCGACCGGCTGCGGGCCGACCTGGCCGACGTCCGCCGGCTGCTCACCGGCCCGGACACGTCCGTCCGGCTCGTGCTCACCCCGGAGTCCGTGGTGCTCGCCGAGGCCCGCCGGACGTACACCGCCCTGACCCTGCACGGCTACCGGGTGGACGGCGTGGTGGCGAACCGGGTGTTCCCGCCCGGCACCGGGGACGCCTGGCGCGAGGGCTGGGCCGCGTCCCAGGCGGAGCGCCTCACCGAGGCGCGGGAGTCCTTCGCGCCCGTCCCGGTGCACGCCGTGCCGTACCAGGCCGCGGAGCCGGTCGGCCCGGACGTGCTCACCGCGCTGGCCGGCGTGGTGTACGCCGAGGCCGACCCGCTGGCGCCGCCGTCTACGGAGGACCCGCTGGTCGTGACCCGTGAGGGGGACGAGTTCCTGCTCAGCCTCGCGCTGCCGCTGGCCGACCGGTCGGAGGTGGGCCTCGCCCGGTCCGGGGACGAGCTCGTCGTCACCGTCGGCGCGTACCGCCGGGTGCTCGCCCTGCCCTCGGCCCTGCGCCGCTGCTTCGTCACCGAGGCACGGCTGGACGACGGCCGGTTGCGGGTGGGGTTCCGCCCCGACCCCGACCAGTGGATGTCGGCGTGACCGGGGGCCCGCCGGAGGACCACCTGTCCGTGTCCGAGGAGGCCGCCCGGTTGTTCGCCGCGCTGCAGAGCCGGCTGGGCTCGTCCTCGGGGGACTGCCGGTTCTGTCCGCTCTGCCAGGCCGCGTCGGCCCTGCGGCAGACCCGTCCCGAGGTCGCCGAGCACCTGCTGGGCGCGGCCTCGGAGCTGGTCGAAGCCTGGCGGGCGGCGTTGGACCCCCACGGGGCCGACGGCGACCAGGCACAGGACCGGTCAACCGAGCCGGACGACGGCGAGCACGCCACAGGGAGCCACGGCACTCCGGGCGCGAGCCGCGAGACCCCGGACGCGAGCCGGGAGCCCCCGCCGGGGAACACCGAGCGTCCACGGGGTCCGGGCCGCGGCATCGAGCACATCGAGGTGCGCTAGGCGCCCCGGGGGCGAAGGGAGAAGCATGGCTCTCACGATCGGCGTCGACATCGGGGGCACCAAGGTGGCCGGCGGCGTCGTCGAGGAGGACGGTACGGTCCTCGCCCGCGTGCGGCGTGACACGCCGTCGACGGACCCGGAGGGCACCGAGGACACCATCGCGGCGGTGGTCGGGGAGCTCTCCCGGCAGTTCGACGTCGAGGCAGTCGGCCTGGGCGCCGCCGGGTTCGTGGACGAGCGCCGCTCCACCGTCCTCTTCGCGCCGAACCTCGCCTGGCGTGAGGAGCCGCTGCGCGCCGACGTGCAGCGACGGGTCGGCCTGCCGGTCGTGGTGGAGAACGACGCCAACGCCGCGGCCTGGGCGGAGTACCGCTTCGGAGCCGGACGGGGGCACGACCACCTGGTCATGGTCACGCTCGGCACGGGTATCGGCGGTGGGCTCATCCTGGGCGGGTGCCTCTACCGCGGCGGGTTCGGCATCGGCGGCGAGCTGGGCCACGTCGTCGCAGTCCCGGAGGGCCACCGCTGCGGCTGCGGCAACAGGGGCTGCTGGGAGCAGTACGCCAGCGGCAAGGCGCTGGTCCGCGAGGCCCAGGAGCTGGCCGCGACCTCCCCGGCCCGCGCCGGGCGGCTGCTCGAGCTCGGCGAGGGTCGTCCCGAGGGCATCACCGGGCCGGAGATCACGCAGGCCGCGCACGAGGGCGACCAGGCGGCGCTCGACTGTTTCGCGATCGTCGGCGGCTGGCTCGGGCAGGGGATCGCCGACCTGGCCTCCGTGCTGGACCCGACCGCGTTCGTCATCGGCGGCGGGGTCTCCGAGGCCGGCGAGGTGCTGCTCGGACCGGCACGCGAGAGGTACGAGAAGGTGCTCACCGGACGGGGACACCGTCCGGTCGCCGACGTGCTGCTCGCCGGGCTGGGGGCGGAGGCCGGCATGGTGGGCGCTGCCGACCTCGCTCGCCGGGGCTAGGGCGACCCGTGGCCGCGTCGGCCGTGCCCGCGCGCGGGCCGGCGACCATCCGTGTCGTCTCGTACAACGTCCGCTCCCTGCGGGACGGACGCCACGCCCCGCCGCGTGTGATCCGGGCGTGCGAGCCTGACCTCGTCTGTGTGCAGGAGGCTCCCCGGTTCCTCCGGTGGCGCGCCCGGTGTGCGGCGCTGGCCGGCGAGTCAGGGCTCGTGGTCGTCACCGGAGGGCGTGCGGCCGCGGGGGTGCTGCTGCTCGCGTCCCTGCGCGCACGCGTGCTGCACGCCGAGGATGTTCTGCTGCCGTCCACGCCCGGGCTGCACCGCCGCGGCGTCGCGCTCGCCTGCGTCGAGGTGGACGGCGTCCGGCTGGCCGTCGGGTCGGTGCACCTCGGGCTGCGCCGGGACGAGCGGCTGCGCCACGTGCCGCTGCTCCTGGCGCTCCTGGACCGGGTGGCGGAACGGTACGGCGCGGCGTACCGCCTGCTCGCGGGGGACGTGAACGAGCCCGCGGGGCGACGCACGTGGCGCGCCCTCGGCGACACGCTCGTCGACGGCCACGCCCAGGCGCCCTGGGGCGGCGGGGACACGTTCCCGTCGCACGCCCCGGTGCGTCGCATCGACGGGGTGCTGGCCGGTCCGGGGCTCGACGTGCTGCGCTGCG
>JBOGEN010000143.1:0-12301 GCA_050743265.1 Actinomycetes bacterium | reverse complement strand
CCATGACCGAGACTCAGGATGCCACCCGCAGCCGCACGTTCTCCTGGACCGATCCAGCGATCAGCGCCGCCCGGATCGGCCGCAGCTCCGGGCTGGAGATGCTCCGCGCGATGATCGCCGGCGAGCTCCCGCCGCCGCCCATCCTGCAACTGGTCGGCGCGGCCGGGATGGAGGCGGAGGAAGGCCGGGTGACGGTCCTGATGCCCGCGGAGGAGTTCCACTACAACCCGCTCGGCACCATGCACGGCGGGATCATCGCGACGCTGCTGGACACCGCCACCGGCTGCACGGTGCACTCGACCCTGCCGGCAGGCGTCGGCTACACGTCACTCGACCTGATGACCCGGTTCCTGAAGCCGGTGACCGTCGCCTCGGGCATGCTCCGCTGCGAGGGCACGATGATCTCCCGCGGCCGCCGCACCGCCGCCGCCGAAGCCCGCCTGACCGACGAACGCGGCACCCTCCTCGCCCATGCCACCTCGACCTGCATGCTCTTCGACCTCAGCTAGGAACCCACCGCCCCTGGCGCGGACCGGGATCCGCTCCGGACTTACAACGTAAGCCTCAGGGGTGGACGACTGCCCGGACAGGGGCGTACCTTACAGTGTAAGCGTGCATCGTCAGTGCGCCTCGATGCCGGTCGAACCGGCTTCTCAGCAGGGAGTGTGCGCATGAAGGCGATCGTCCAGGACACCTACGGCTCGACGGATGTTCTCGAGCTCCGGGACATCGACAAGCCCGGGATAGCCGACGACGAGGTGCTGGTCCGCGTTCACGCGGCCGGCGTGGACCGGGGCGTCTGGCACATCATGACGGGCCTGCCGTACCCCATTCGCCTCGCAGGCTACGGGCTCAGGACACCCAAGACCCCGGTTCCAGGCATGGACCTGGCCGGGGTCGTGGAGGCGGTCGGCAAGGATGTGACCCGGTTCCGGCCCGGCGACGAGGTATTCGGCATCGGCGTGGGCACCTTCGCCGAGTACGCCCGCGCCCCCGAGAACAAGCTGGCGCCCAAGCCGGCGAACCTCACGCTCGAGCAGGCCGGAGTCGTCGCCACCTCCGGCCTCACCGCCCTGCAGGGCCTGCGTGACCACGGGAAGGTCCAGCCGGGGCAGCAAGTGCTCGTCATCGGCGCGTCCGGCGGCGTGGGGACGTACGCGGTGCAGCTGGCCAAGGCCTTCGGTGCGGAGGTCACGGGCGTGTGCAGCACGGCGAAGGTGGACCTCGTGCGCTCCCTGGGTGCGGACCACGTCATCGACTACACGAGCGACGACTTCGCCGAGGGGGAGCCGCGCTATGACGTGGTTCTCGACATCGGCGGGAACTCCTCGTTGTCACGCCTCCGGCGGGTACTCACCCCGACGGGCACGCTGGTCATCGCCGGCGGGGAGACGGGCGGCCGGTGGCTCGGCGGCAGCGACCGCCAGATCCGGGCGATGATCCTCTCCCTCTTCGTACGCCAGAAGCTGGGCACGTTCGTGTGCTCGGAGAACCACGAGGACCTGCTCGTCCTCACCGAGCTCATCGAGTCGGGGAAGGTCACCCCGGCCATCGACCGGACGTACGGCCTGAAAGAGGCAGCGGAGGCCATCCGGTACCTGGAGGAGGGCCGGGCCCGAGGCAAGGTCGTCATCGCTGTCTGACGCGCGCCTACTCCACCGGCCACGTCACTGGGTCAGCGCGACTTCGGTGTCTCCGAGTGGCTCCTCACCGGTGCGACACCCGAGGGTCAGGGGGTACGGGTGCACGGAAGCGACCACGAGGAGTTTCGCAGCGGCTAGATCGTGCGTAGGGACTCGAACTGGAAGATCGTCGGCCTTGTGAAAAGGGCCACCGACGAGAACTGGTCCCTTGTTCGCCATTCGAGTCCCTCGTCTACCGCGGCGGCGTGGTTCCACGCCGCCCTCATGTGGCTCCTCGCATTGGGAGAACCTCCCTAGCCGCGCAGCAGACCCGCGCTGACCGCCGAGCAGCGAACATATCGTCCGACGTGGCCGATAAGTGTTGATTCGGTGTGAGGGCGACGATAGGTTTCACCACCGGTCGATGGCGGAGGTGGTGGGCGTGGCCGCAGCGAGGCCTGCGCGGATGACGTTGCTCGCGGCGATGGTCGCGATGACGATGCCGTGCCTGGTGCCGCAGCCGGCGTTGGCGGGGCTGTCGGTGCCGCCGCCGCCGATCGAGTCGTACGAAGGAGATCCTGGCCGCGGCGGCGATCCGGCGAGCTGGCGTACGCCGGAATTCCTGCGCGACAACGGCTTGGTGTCCATCGGGGCGGAGTTCGCCTACGCCGACGGGTATTCCGGCACCGGAATGAACATCGGCATGGTCGACTCAGGTTTCTTCGCCGGGCACATGCGGGAGCATGGCAGCCTGAATACGAACTACGCGATTGGTGATCGCTTCTTCTCGGTGGTGGCTAAGGGCGGCGAAACGGGCCCGACGCCGGGGTACTACGATCCGGCGTTCAACGACAGCCATGGCACCCACGTCAGCGGGACCATAGCTGCCAGCCGCGACGGTGTCGGCGAAACTCAGCCCGACGGGCCCGTGGCCAACATGCACGGTGTCGCGTTCAACGCCAACCTCTACGGCGGCAACACCCACAAGACGGACGGCGTCTTCTACGGTCTCGTGCCGTCCAGCGCGACTCCTGCGCAGACTCCGGACAATGCCTACCTCGCCAACGTCTACCGGGCCGTGAACAACGCAACAACCGCGAACAACAAGCGCATCAGGCTCATCACGAGTAGCTGGGGGAGCGCGCCGCCGACCGAGAACTACAACACGTACGACCCCCCGCCTGGCGGCCCGGACAGCTTTGGCTTGAATGCGGCGTGGCGGTACCTGTCGACTCCGGATGGGGTCGCCGATGCGAACGGCAACACCGTGCATTGGCTGAATGGGGCGATCGATGTCGCACGGACCGGCACGCTCATCCAGTTCACGGCCGGTAACGCTGGCGCTGCGAACCCGACTGCGCGGGGGGCGGCACCGTACTTCTTGCCCGACCTGGAGGGTCGCTGGTACACGACGTCGGGAGTCAATCCGAACATCGGGCGTACGTTCAACGCGGACGGTTCGGTGCTGGTCCCGGGGCAGCAGGAGTTCAACCGGTGCGGTGTCGCGAGGTGGTCGTGCGTCACGGCACCGAGCAGGCAGATCAACAGCACGTGGGTCGAGCTCGTCGAGGGTGTGCCGCAGGCCCGTTACAGGAGCGCGTCGGGAACGTCGATGGCCGGCCCGCACTCGGCGGCCGCGCTGTCGCTGACCATGCAGCGCTTCCCTTACATGACGAACGAGCAGGCGCTCTACACGATGTTCACCACGGGTCGGCAGAACAGCACGGTCAGTGACGCACAGGGCAATGCCATTCCGAATCCCACCGCGGGCCAGATCGTGCAGGTTCCCGACGAGCGCAACGGCTGGCACACGGTCAGTCTGCGGGAAGCCCTGCGGGGCCCCGGGCAGCTTCTGGGACCGACGGATGTCAACACAAAGGGATACAGCGACGTCTGGTCGAACGACATCTCTGACGTCGCGATCCGCGCCCGCCAGCAGGAAGATGCCGCCGAAGCGGCCGACTGGGAGGCGACCAAGGTTGCCAAGGGGTGGACGAACGGCCTGCCGCCCGACGCGAGCGACATTGACAGGTCGGATTTCGCAATCGGTACGCGGCGTGAGCAGGCACGCAATGAGCGCGTGTACGAAGGCAGCCTGATGAAGCGGGGGAAAGGCAGCCTAATCCTCGCCGGCACGAACACCTGGCACGGGAAGGGCTCGGTCCGCGGGGGCAAGCTTTCGGTCGTTGGCTCGCACGCGAGCTCGATCGACGTGCTCGGCGGGACATTGGGCGGCGGCGGCAGCGTGGCCGATGACGTCAACATCTCGGAGGGCGTACTGCAGCCCGGCATCACGCCCGAGGAGGCGGCACAGATCACCGAGGTACCGGTCGCTCCGGACAATGTCCTGGACCTCGGCGGGGATCTGCGCATCAGCAGGGAGGGTCGCTTTGTGGCGACCATCTCCGGCGACCGCGACTACACAAGCGTGCTGGCTGCAGGTGATCTGGTATTGGACGGTGACCTGGCCCTGGATGTGCAAGGTGATCTGACCCAGGGAACCGAGCTGACGATCATGCAGGGTAGTGCGATCAAGGGCACATTCCGCGGTCTCGCCGAAGGGGCTGTCCTGAATGCGGACGGCTATCGGTTCAGGGTGTCGTACGAGAACAGCAGCGTCACTTTGACCGTCGCAGGCTAGGTATGGCGCCACGCCAATAGCGCATCTGACTGAACCACCGGCGTGTGCAGCGTCGGTATCCGCGACACGACGAGCTGGCGGCGCTGGGCGTACGCCACATCGATCTGACGCGTGGCGTATCGAGGTCAGCCAGGTCGTGACCCGTGGCGATCTGGCAGGCCGGCGACCATGTCGGCGACGGGCGCGTCAACGAGGGCGGCTGGCCGTGCTGGCCGACCCCCAGGGCGCCGTGTTCGGCCTCGCCGAGGGAGAAGGGGATGCGTAGGAGACGGCGCGGCGGGCACGCAGCAGCATCCGCTCGAGAGCGCGCCGGACATGTCGGCCCTGCCGGTACGGCCTCGTGCTGCGGGTTGGATGGTCCCAGCGTGAGGCCAGGACGACTGTCACGGGATGAGCGGTGGGGACCATTGTGGGACGGGTGCGGGGGCTGCTGTTCCCGGTCATTGTTGGGCTCCTCTCCCGGTCGTACGCTGCGACAGTAGGGAGCCACCGGTTCTGCGCCGTGAGCGCAGCGTTTCCGCGTCGGATCACGGCGGTCCGGCAGGTCCCGGCTCCTGGGGCGGCCCGTGCACGACACCTTGCGAGTGCGCACCCTCGGCGGTCTGCAGCTCACCAGCCAGACGCCGGAAACATGGCGTGCGCCGGGTGCGCCGTCCGCCAAGGCAGAGGCACTGCTCGCCTACCTGGCGGTGACCGAGCGTGCGCACTCGCGGTCGGCCCTGGCGGGGCTTCTCTGGAGCGACCTGCCGGAGGACGCGGCTCGCGCGAACCTGCGGCTCACCCTGACGAAAATCCGCAAGTGGTGGCATTCCCTGCTGGCCGTCGACCGGGCCAGTGTGGGACTGGCCCCGGACCTGGACCTGTGGGTGGACGTCCACGACTTCGCCCGGGTGGCCGCAGCCGGGGACGCCGAGGAGGCGCGCGAGGCCACCGGGCTGTACACCGGGCCGTTCCTGGACGGGTTTGTCGTGCCCGGTGCGGACCTGTTCACCGAATGGGCCGAGCGGGAGCGCGCGTCGTGGCACACGGTGGCGGTCGAAGCCGTGGGCCGGCAGATGACGGCCGCCCGGGAACGTGGCGACTTCGCGTGGGGCGCCGCCGTCGCCAGGCGGCTCGTCCAGCTCGAGGCCTACCAGGAGGAGGCCCACCGGGCGCTCATGTGGTTCCTCGCCCGTGACCACCAGGCCACCGCGGCCCTGGCGCAGTTCGACACGTGCCGGCACATCCTCGGCGAGGAGCTCGGCGTGGCGCTGTCGCCGAAGACCGTCGCCCTGGCCGAGCAGATCCGTCGCGGGGCCGGGTTCGACCAGCTCGGCGCTCCGGCTCCACCCGCGGACGCCCCGGCCTCACCGTCGGACGCCCCGGCCGTGCCCGCCCCTCGGGCTTCCCCCGAACCCTCACCCGGGCTGGCCCCGACCGCGAGCGAGCTCGTCGGGCGGTCTGCGGAGGTCGACCGCGTCCGGTCCTGGCTGAGGGACCCGCAGGCTCGGGTCGTGAGCCTGGTCGGGCCGGGTGGCGTGGGCAAGACCAGGCTCGCCCTCGCCGTCGCGGAGGCGTGCGCCGACGACTTTCCCGACGGGGTGTACGTCGTCACGTTCAGCGGGACGACCCTGACCGCAGCGGACGAGGCCGCACACATCGTCGTGGCCGGTGTCGCGGAGCAGGTCGGGCTGCCCCTGTCCGCCCGACGCGACCCACTGCTGGTCCTCGGTGACTTCCTTGCCGCGCGGCGCTGCCTGCTCGTGCTCGACAACGTGGAGACCGTCCCGGACGTGTCGGGGGTTCTCGCCGCCCTCTGCACCCGTGCTCCGCACGTGCGGGTACTCGTGACGTCCCGGGTGCGACTCGGGCTCGGCACGGAGTGGGTGCTGGAGGTCTCCGGCCTCGCGTTCCCCGGGCCGGACGACGAGGCACGTGCCGAGCAGTTCGACGCCGTCGCCCTGTTCCTCCACCGCGCCCGCGCCGTACGCCCCGGGTTCGACGTGCGGGGCCACCGCCACGACGTGGCCCGGCTGTGCCGTGCGGTCGAGGGCCTGCCGCTAGGCCTCGAGCTGGCCTCTCGCTGGGTACGGGCCGTGCCCGTCGGTGCTCTCGCCGACCGTGTGGAGACGGGACTGGAGCTGCTCAGTACGTCGGCCTCGGACGTGCTGCCCCGGCACCGGAGCATGCGCGCCGTCCTCGACGCGTCCTGGCAGATGCTCGACGGTGGCCTGCGCACCCTGGCGGCTCGCCTGTCCGTGTTCCGCGGTGGTTTCGACCTGCCGGCCGCGGCCGAGGTCGCCGGTGCGACGGCGGAGGACCTGGCCGCGCTCGTGGACCACTCGTTCCTCACCATGAACGACACAGGGCGCTATCTCGTGCACGACCTCCTCGGGCGCTACCTCGGCGACCGGCTGGCCGGCGCCGGGGACGAGGCAGCGACGCTGCAGGCCCGGCATGCGGCCTGCTTTGAGCGGCGGGTCGGGCAAGTCCGGCCGTCGCTCACGCTGTCGGCCACCGTGGCCGCGGTCGACGTGGACATCGAGAACATGCGGGTCGCCACCGCCTGGCTGCTCGCCCACGCCGACACGGAGCGCTTGGGCGCGTACCTCGACAGCGTGGTCGTCGTCGTACGTCACAAGGGGTGGTTCGGGGAGATGCTCGCGCTGGCCGGTGCCGCCCAGGCCCGTACGGACGCGTCCCCGGTCCTCCGTGCGCGCTGGCATCGCTACGCGGGCGAGGCGCACATCCAGCTCGGACAGTTGATCGCGGGACGGCGCTGCCTGGAGACAGCGCTGGCGGCCGTCGGTCGTCCGGTCCCACGTCACCGCGTCGGGTGGGGCGCCCTCTTCGTCGCGCAGCTGGTGCTGTGGGTGACCTCCCGGTTCCGCGTCGTCCGGCGCCACCCGCGAGCCGAGCGCGCCGCGCGGGCGCGCGAGACCGCCTGGGCGTGCTGGCTGCTGACCGAGGTCGTCTACCTTCGGCAGGAGCGGCTCCCGGCCGGCGCGGTGCCGCTCGTCGGCGTCAACGCCGCCCGCCGCAGCCGCGACCGCGACTGCCTGGCACTCTGCCAGGCCGACGCGGCGCTCCCCCTGTCGTACATGCGCCTGCACCGGCTCGCCGCACGTACGGTGCGTGCGGCGTCCGCACTCTCGGCGACCTCGAGCGACCCGGTCGTCCGGGGCTACGTGCCCGTGGTCGCCACGCTCGTGCACCTCGGCCTGGCGGACTGGGCACGTGCCGACGCCTCGGCCGCCCGCGGAGCCCGCGTCGGCGAGCAGCACCAGCTGCACCGCCTCGCCAACCAAGCCCGGCTGCTCGGCGCGGTCTGCGCGTTCGCCCAGGGTCGCTACGCCGACGCCGATCGCGCCACCCGCGAGGTGGCCGTTCAGGGGCGTGCACGCGGCGACCCGATGGTGGCCATGTGGGCCCTGTTCACGCGTGCGCAGGCAGCCATGCGCTCGGGACGTCCGGGTATCGACGAGGTTCGCCGGTGGGTCGACGAGGCATTGCCCCTCCTCTCCGACGACGTACCGCCGTGTGATGTCGCGGGCGCACGGGCGATCCACGCGAGCGTGCTGCTCAGGGAAGGGCGTGGGGCCGAGAGCCTCACCGAGGCACGCGAGGCCGTCCGGTACGCGACCAGCAGTCCGGTCGTGACGCAGTACACGATCGCCGCCTACGCCACGGTCTGCGAGGTCGTGCTCGACCTGGGCGACCTGGCGGCGCGCGGCGCCCTTCCCGGCTCCGGCGACCTGCGGCGCCTCGTAGCCGACTCGGTCGCGACGCTGCGCCGGTACGCCGACGTCTACCCGGTCGGAATCCCAGACCTCCTCGTCTGCCGCGGTCGCCAGCTGTGGGCCCGCGGGCGCCGCCGTGCGGCCCTGCGGTCGTGGGCGGGGGCGGCCCAAGCGGCCCGTCGGCTGCACATGCCGTACGAGGAGGCGCGGGCGCACGTGCTCCTCGGCGAGCACCTGCCGGCGAGCCGGAGGTCCCGGCTGCGCATGACGGCCGCAGAGCACGGCGCTGCCGCTCGGCAGGTTCGCACGTACCCGTCCGACGTTGTCGACGGCTTCTCACCCTCCGCGGTCGTGTCGCCGGACGAGAGCCTGACCTCCGGGTCGGCCCCGGCTGATCGGAGGTCGACGTAGACCTCGCCGGAGAGGTGGCCCGGGCCGCGACCGCGGGCGTCAGCGCGGAACAGAGCCCAGGGGTCTCCGTTCAGGCAATCCACCCGGTCTGCCCGAAGAGCACGCCCCCGGGTGCGCGAACCACCGCGATGCGAACGCCGGGCAGGACGTCGTACGGCTCCGTGACCGACTCGGCGACGGCAGCCAGCGCCGCAGGCCTGTGCGTCAGCAGGTCAGAGGCCTAGATCGCTGATCACGGGGGTGTCCCCGGCAGGATTCGAACCTGCGACGCCGGTTTAGGAAGCGATCTTGGTCTGTGCCGGTTGCTGCGCCATCCCAAGGCGTGCAGGCAAGGTGTTGGTGCGTCATCGGGTGGTGTCTGGTTGCGTCCAGCGTGATCCGCCCCTTACTGGCACGCGGCTGGCACGGTCGGTCGTGGTGCTCTGTGGTTGCGTCGTCAGGCAGGGTGGCCGGTCTCGGACTGGTCGAGGACGTCCCTGAGTCGGGAGAAGTTGCGGTCCAGGGTCTTCTGCGTGTCCCTCGCGAGCCAGGGCTGCAATAGTCGCATCAATCCGCTGGGGCGCATGATCACGGTCAACCGGAGCCAGGTCAGGTAGCCACTGGGCGCGAGGTCGTACACAAGGGTGGCAGGCACCGGGCCGGACGTGCTTTGAATGGTCATGGTCCTTGATCGCTGGTACTCCGTGACTGCCCAGTCGTATTGGAGCTCGCGGCCCATGAACCGAAATCGCGTGTGCACCGTGCTGCCAACACCGATGGGCTCGGGAGAGGTGAGTTCCTCGCTGATCACGCGCTTGTCCCATTCGGGATGGTTGCGGGCGTCTGCGACGTAGGTGAACACCTCAAAGAGTGGACGGTGGACACTGATCTCGACGGACGTGCTGAACACGGCAGGACCTCCGCAGGGGCGGTTGGTCGAAGCCCGGCATTTCGTGCGGCTGACGGCGTTCACGGTCGCACCCGGTGAACTGTGATTATGGCAGTTCCGGGCCACCAGTGGCTGCCTGTCATCAGGCGTCACTCGTCTGGTGGCAGTTTACTGTCAGCGCCCATGTGGGTTGGCATCTTGTTGGTGTTCCCGTGAGCGTTTTCGACCGGCGCTTCCTCGCCGCCCCTGTTCGGGCAGGTTCGTAGACGCAGAATCGGACCGGAGCAGAGTCGGGATACGGGCTGGCGCCGACCTTCCCCTCGGTGGTGGGGCGGGAGCGGGACTCCCGGCGCCACTCGTTTCGGGCTTGGTGGTCCGCCTGGGGCCCGAGCACTGCGCGCCAGCGCCGCGCTTCAAAAAGGACGCGGAGAGTTCTCCCTGGACCAGACGGGACGTGTCCGTCCTCCGTCGACTGATGCGCGACAGTGGTTGGGGCGTGCGAGGCGCCGCGGTCAAATGGACGGGGTCATCGAGCGCGCTGCGCGGTTGTTTCGGGCAGTGCGGTTCGAAGGCGGGCTTGGGCTCGTTCCAGGTGCGTGCCCTCGATCGCGAGGTCGGGGTCGAGGAGCGTCTGGAACAGCAGTCCGATGAACATCGAGTGCGCCAACCCGGCCGCATCCCTGCCGACGCGGTCGTCGCCCAGATGCAGGACTGCGGCGAGGTTGGGGCGGGTGTGCAGGAATCCTTCGGTGAGAAGGTCTTGGACCCGTGGGTCGTGCTGGGCTCGGGCCAGCGCGGTGAGGAAGCTGCGGGCCAGGCCCTCGTGTCTCTTGCGGGTGGTCTCGATCGCCCGCCAGGCGGCGCGAAACCGCTGCTCGGGAGAGGCGGCTTCCACGTCATCGAGTTCGTGCGCGATCTCGTCCAGCCACCGGTCCAGGCCCTGGATCACGGCCGTCGTGACGAGTTCGTCCTTGGAGCCGAAGTGGTAGACGATCGAGGCCGGGTTCGCGCCGGACTCCGCGGCGATCGCGCGCGCGGTGATCCGTTCGGCCGGCAGCCGCACCAGGCAGCGCAGCGTGCCCTCGATCAGCTTCTGTCGGTTGCTCCGCTGCGGGCTCACCCCGGTAGCCTCTGTCCTTCGAACCTATACACATGTTTAGATTAGCCTGTGCTGAGTGCCTGAGGAGCAGTTGTGTTCATCGCCGCCGCCGTGGTCTCGTCGCTGCTCGCTGCTCTTCTGGCCTTCACTGCGGTACGCAAGCTCTCCCATCGGCCCGACGTGGTCGCGACCTATCGGCGGGTCGGGGTACCCGAGGACAAGCTCAACTACCTGGCGCTGGTCCTCCTCGCCGCAGCAGCGGGCCTGGTCATCGGGCTCTTCTGGGCACCGCTTGGCATCGCGGCCACAGTCGGCGTCATCTGCTACTTCGTGTTCGCCATCACAGCCCACCTTCGACACCACGACACAGGGAACGTCCCAACCCCGATCACGATCGAGCTGGTCGCCGTGGCTGCGCTGATCCTGCGGCTCAACTCCCTCTAGGAAGCAGATCTAGGTGACAGAAGCATCCTCGTCACTGTGCTGACGCCGTGCCGGAGGTCGGGACGGGCGCTTCCGCACCCGCCCCCCAAGCACTGGGGTCATCCAGGATCATCCGGAGCACCGACAGGGCGGCGCCCGTCATCGCTGCTTGCTGTCCGCTTGCGCCGGGACGTACCCGCGGTCGGGACCACGCTGCGGACAAGACCCGCAACTGCAGCTGCTCGGCGACCGCTGGGGTCAGCCACTCCGTGAGCGGGGCGTAGAAGCCTCCGAGCACCACCTCGTCGATATCGACGAGGTTGACGGCGTTGGCGAGGGCCACCCCGAGTGCCCATCCTGCGCGATCCACGGCCCGGCGTGCGCGCACCCTGCCATCCTCGAGGCGCACGAGCAGCCCCTCCACCGGTGTCAACGGGTCGAGTCCTGCGGCCGTCATGACGGCATCACGGCCGGCGTACCTCTCCAGGCACCCGCGAGATCCGCAGGGACAGACCGGGCCGTCTGGCTTGACGGTTGTGTGCCCCAGCTCGCCGCTCCATCCTCGTCGCCCTTGGAACACCTGCCCGTCGTAGACGAGACCACCGCCGATGCCCACCTCACCGGAGACGTAGAGAAAGCTTGGTCGGGGTTCCGGATGTGCTCGGGCCTCGGCCCGTGCGCCTAGGTTCGCCTCGTTGGCCAGCTCCAAAACGTTCAGCGAGGCGAACGGCCATCGGGTCAGCACGTCGGCGAGCTCCACGTCGCGCCACCCGAGGTTAGGCGCGAGCCGCAGGGTGCCCGACTCGCGGTCGACGATTCCAGGCAGCGCAATGCCCGCTCCGACAACACAGACTCCGCTTGCCGTCACCTCCTCGAGCATGTCGCTTGCCATCGAGGCGAGGAGGTCGAGGGCCTTGCTCGGGCTGCTCTGGTGGAAGTCGTGCACCTCCAGACGTTCGGTGAGCGTCTGGCCCGACAGGTCGACAACCCGACCGCCGAGGTAGGAGACGTTGATCTCGAGGCCGATTGCCGCGAAGGTGCCGCCGGCGGGGACGAGCGGGACGCCTGGACGGCCGGCGCGTCGGCTGGTCACGGGTGGCAGCTCGGTCAGCATCCCAGCCGCTATCAGCCGCTCGACGAGCGCCGACACGGTCGCGCGGGTAAGGCCCGTGCGCGCCGCGACGTCAGCCCGGGAGGGAGGAACGGGCGCCTCGAGCACCTGGCGGAGCACGAGACCAAGGTTGTGCCTCCGCAGCGTGTCCTGACGTACGCCGGGGGTGGTCGACATCCGCTGCACGGTCTTGACGGTACCGCAGCCACGGCATAAGTTCATTCGCACAACAAATTTCGGCCGCCCAGAAGGAGGGGCGATGCGTGGGGCGAAGAGACTGCTTTACTCGCAGCGATGGGCGCCGTACTTCTTCATCGCGCCGTTCGTGATCACCCTGCTTGCCTTCTGGACAGTGCCACTCTTGCGGACCTTCCTGATGAGCACGCAGGACGTGCTGTTCGGGGAGG
>JBOGEN010000142.1:0-48212 GCA_050743265.1 Actinomycetes bacterium | reverse complement strand
CGTCGGCGTAGGGCACCGGCGAGGGGACGGCCTTGCCGGCGACCAGCCCGACGAAGTGTGCGGCGTCGACCATCAGCCAGGCGCCCACCTCGTCGGCGATCTCGCGGAACGCCGCGAAGTCGATCAGCCGCGGGTACGCCGTGGCACCACAGATGATCATCTTCGGCCGGTGCTGCTTGGCCAGGTCGCGGACCTCGTCGTAGTCGATCAGCTCGGTGTCGGGGCGGACCGCATAGCCGACGGTGGCGAACCACCGGCCCGAGAAGTTGACCTTGCTGCCGTGGGTCAGGTGCCCGCCGTGCGGGAGGTCCATGGCAAGCACGCCGTCGCCCGGCTGGAGCAGCGCGGCGTACGCGGCCAGGTTTGCGCTCGCGCCGCTGTGCGGCTGCAGGTTGGCGTGCTCCGCCCCGAATAGCTCCTTGGCCCGCGCGATGCCGATCTCCTCGGCCCGGTCGACCTCGGCACAGCCGCCGTAGTACCGCCGGCCGGGATACCCCTCGGCGTACTTGTTCGTGAGCGTCGAGCCGAGCGCGGCCAGCACCGCCGGGGACGTCAGGTTCTCGCTCGCGATGAGCTGCAGCCCGCCCCGCAGCCGCTCCAGCTCGCCGAGGACGACGTCGGCGATCTCGGGGTCCTCGCGCTGCAGGGCCGGGAAGTCCGGGCCCCAGAACGGGACGTCGAGCTCGGGCATCGAAGTCCTTTCGCGGAGCCGTTCGGCGGCAGCCCGGACCGGACAGGGGCGAATCCACCCGGGACGCCGCGACGGCTCTGGCGTGAGACGGCCCTCACACTGTATGGGCAGGCCGTCCCCGGGGCGGAGGCACGGCCCAGAACGCGCGGGTCAGTCCGCGACGGCCAGGTCAGGGGCCACCTCGCGGAGAGCCTCGACACCCACCGCGCCCTCGCGGAGCAGGAGGGGCGCGTCCCCGGTGAGGTCGACGATGGAGGAGGGCACGGGGTCCCCGGAGGGCCCGGCGTCCAGGTAGACCGCGACGGCCTCGCCCAGCTGCTCCTCGGCCTCGTCCGCGGTCGTGGCCGGCGGTGAGCCGCTGCGGTTCGCGCTCGACACGGCCATCGGCCCGACCTCGGTGAGCAGCTCGATCGCGACCGGGTGCAGAGGCATCCGGACCGCCACGGTGCCGCGGGTCTCCCCGAGGTCCCAGGAGAGCGAGGGCTGCTCGCGGCAGACCAGGGTGAGCGGCCCCGGCCAGAACGCCTCGGCCAGGTCGCGTCCCACGCCGGCGAAGTCGGCCACCAGGCCGTCCACCGTGCGAGGCGCCCCGACGAGTACCGGGACGGGCATGGACCGTCCCCGCCCCTTGGCCGCGAGCAGCTCGCCCACCGCGTCGGAGCAGAACGCGTCGGCCCCGACGCCGTACACGGTGTCGGTGGGGAGGACGACGAGCGCGCCGCGCCGTACCGCCGACGCGGCGGCCCGCAGGCCGATGGCCCTGTCGTCCTCGTCGTCACAGCGGAATCGTCGGCTCACGGGCCAATCCTCGCCGATCCGTGGCTCACGGCCGGAACGCGGTCACGAACCGGGGACGTCCGACCAGGTCGCGGTTGCCGGTGACCTCACCCCATCCGGCCGCCTGCAGCAGCGCGGGCGCCGCGGCGGCGTGGGTGTCGTCGTGCTCGAGCACGAGCAGCCCCCCGGGCCGGAGGAGCCGGGTCGCCGCCTCGACGACCGCACGCACGACGTCGAGCCCGTCCGACCCGCCCCACAGTGCCGCCGGGGGGTCGTACCGCTCCACCTCGGGGTCGAGACGGCCGCGCGAGGTCTCCGGCACGTAGGGCGGGTTGCTCACCACGACGTCCACGGTGCCGTCCATCGCGCCCAGGGCCTCGGCGAGGTCGCCCCGGTACAGCTCGACGCCGGACCCGGCGAGGTTGCGCGACGCCCAGTCCGCCGCCGCCGCGTCCGACTCGACCGCGTACACCCGTGCCCCGGGCACCTCGGTGGCCACGGCCAGGGCGATCGCACCCGAGCCGGTACCGAGGTCGACGACGACGGGGTGGGCCGGGGCCCCGGCTCCGGCACGCAAGGCGTCCACCACGGCGCCGGCCACGACCTCCGTCTCCGGACGCGGGACGAACACGCCAGGCCCGACCGCCAGCACCAGGTGGCGGAACGGGGCCTCGCCGGTCAGGTGCTGCACCGGCTCGCGGGCGGCGCGCCGGGCCACCACCGCCGCGTACGCCTCGCCGGGGAGCTCGTGGTGCCAGAGCAGGTCGGCCCGGCGGCAGCCGAGCACGTGCGCCGCCAGCAGCTCGGCGTCCGCCCGGGGCGAGGGGACCCCGGCCTCGGCAAGCCGGCGAGCGGCGTCCGCCACGGCACGGCGCAGCAGGACGACCTCGTCCGCGGTCGCGTGGTCCGGTACGAGGGGGCGGCGGCCGGTCACGAGCCCGCCGTGGCCAGGCGGGTGGCGGTGTCGGCGTCGATGAGCGCCTGGACGACAGCGTCGAGGTCGCCGTCGAGCACGCCGTCGAGGTTGTGCGCCTTGAACCCCACGCGGTGGTCGGAGATGCGGTTCTCGGGGTAGTTGTAGGTGCGGACGCGCTCCGACCGGTCCACGGTGCGGACCTGCAGGCGCCGTTCGGCAGAGGCCGCGGCGTCCGCCTCCTCCTGCGCCGCCGCGTACAGGCGAGCCCGGAGGATGCGCATCGCCTGCTCACGGTTCTGCAGCTGGCTCTTCTCGTTCTGGCACGACACCACGACACCGCTGGGCAGGTGCGTGATGCGGACGGCGGAGTCTGTCGTGTTCACGCTCTGGCCTCCCGGGCCGGACGAGCGGAACACGTCGATGCGCAGGTCGTTCGGGCCGATCTCGACCTCGATGTCCTCCGCCTCGGGCAGCACGTGGACGCCCGCCGCCGAGGTGTGGATGCGGCCCTGCGACTCGGTCACCGGAACACGCTGGACGCGGTGCACGCCGCCCTCGTACTTCAGCCGTGCCCACACGCCCTCACCCGGCTGTACTCCCCCGGCTCCCCCGCGCGCCTTGACCGCGAGCGAGACGTCCTTGTAGCCCCCGAGGTCGGACTCGACCGCGTCGAGGATCTCCGTACGCCACCCGCGGCGCTCGGCGTACCGGGTGTACATGCGCAGCAGGTCGCCCGCGAACAGCGCGGACTCCTCGCCGCCCTCGCCCGCCTTGATCTCGAGGATGGCGTCCTTGTCGTCGTTCGGGTCGCGGGGCACGAGGAGCCCCTGCAGCCGCTGCTCGAGCTCGCCGCGGGATGCCTCGAGGCCCGGCAGCTCGTCGCGGAAGGACGCGTCCTCGGCGGCGAGCTCCCTGGCGGTCTCCAGGTCGCCGCCGACCTGCCGCCACGCCGCGTACGTCTCGACGACGGGCGTGAGCTCGGCGTACCGGCGGTTCAGCTTGCGGGCCTGCGCGGGGTCGGCGTGGACGGCCGGGTCGGCGAGCCGCCGCTCGAGCTCGGCGTGTTCGGCGACGAGGTCGTCGACCGTCTCGAACACTCGAACCTCCTCGCCGTTCCCTGAGCCTCCGCCGTCCGCCCTCGCACGCCGACGGCGCCGGTCCGCAGACGGTGACCGCCTGCCGACCGGCGCCGTGACGTCGCTACTTGGACCGCTTGGTGCCGAAGCGCTTCTCGAACCGGGCCACGCGGCCGCCGGTGTCGAGGATCCGCTGCTTGCCGGTATAGAAGGGGTGACACTGCGAGCACATGTCGGTGTGGATCACACCGTTCTTGGCCGTGCTGCGCGTGGTGAACGTGGTGCCACAGGTGCAGGTCACCGTGGTCTCCACGTACTCAGGGTGGATGTCGGGCTTCACGCGTACGCTCCTCGTCGATCTGGTCGCCGGGTCGCCCCGCGGCTGCGGGGCGTGAACCGGAACCGACCCCTCAGTCTGGCATGCGGGGGACCGATGCCTCCCAAACGCAGGCTGACCTGGCGTTGTTCCGCGGCTCAGTCCTCCTGGGTGCTGGGCACCGGAGTGGTCTTCTGGACCTGCATGAGGAACTCGGCGTTGCTCTTGGTCGACTTCAGCTTGTCGGTGAGCAGCTCGAGCGCCTGCTGGGAGTCCAGCGCGTTGAGGACCCGGCGGAGCTTCCACACGATCTGGAGCTCCTCACGGGACATGAGGATCTCCTCCTTGCGGGTGCCGGACGCGTCCACGTCCACCGC
Organism: Actinomycetes bacterium; assembly: GCA_050743265.1. Lineage (GTDB taxonomy): Bacteria > Actinomycetota > Actinomycetes > JBOGEN01 > JBOGEN01 > JBOGEN01. The sequence continues at coordinate 44,059 of JBOGEN010000142.1, read as the reverse complement.
GGGGAAGATCCGCTTGTCCGCGAGCTTCCGGTCGAGCTTGAGCTCCATGTTGCCGGTGCCCTTGAACTCCTCGAAGATCACCTCGTCCATCCGCGACCCGGTCTCGACGAGGGCGGTCGCGAGGATGGTGAGCGACCCGCCGTTCTCGATGTTGCGGGCGGCACCGAAGAAGCGCTTCGGCGGGTAGAGCGCCGTCGAGTCCACGCCCCCGGAGAGGATGCGGCCGCTGGCCGGGGCGGCCAGGTTGTACGCGCGGCCGAGCCGTGTGATCGAGTCGAGCAGGACGATCACGTCGTGGCCGAGCTCGACGAGCCGCTTCGCCCGCTCGATCGAGAGCTCGGCGACCGTGGTGTGGTCCTCTGCCGGACGGTCGAACGTCGAGGCGATGACCTCGCCCTTCACCGACCGCTGCATGTCCGTGACCTCCTCGGGCCGCTCGTCGACGAGCACGACCATGAGGTGGGTCTCCGGGTTGTTCTTCGTGATCGCATTGGCGATGGCCTGGAGGACCATCGTCTTGCCGGCCTTCGGCGGAGAGACGATGAGGCCGCGCTGGCCCTTACCGATCGGCGCTATCAGGTCGATGATCCGCGTGGTGAAACCGTTGGGCTCGGTCTCGAGCGGCAGCCGGTCCTGCGGGTACAGCGGGGTGAGCTTGCCGAAGTCGACGCGCTGCTTCGCCTGCTCGACCGCGAGCCCGTTGACCGAGTCGAGCCGCACGAGCGCGTTGAACTTCTCGCGACGCTCGCCCTCGCGGGGCTGACGCACCGCGCCGGTGATCGCATCGCCCTTGCGCAGGCCGTTCTTGCGGACCTGGGCCAGCGAGACGTAGACGTCGTTCGGCCCGGGCAGGTAGCCCGAGGTCCGCACGAATGCGTAGTTGTCGAGGATGTCGAGGATCCCGGCGACCGGGATGAGGACGTCGTCCTCGGCGATCGTGGGCTCGGGGTCGTTCCAGTTCTCGCGGCCGCCGCCACCACCGCCACCGCGGCGCCGGTTGCGCTCGCGGAACCTGCCGCGGCGCCGGCGACTGCCGCCCCCGCCGAAGTCGTCGTCGTCGCGGTTCTGACCGCCTTGGCCGCCGCGGTTCTGGCCCTGGTTCTGCTGGCCACCCTGACCGCCCTGGCCACCCCGGTTCTGGCCGCCCTGTCCACCGCCTCCGCGGTTCTGCTGGCCGCCCTGGCCGGCCTGACCGCCACCGCGGCTCTGCTGACCGCCCTGGTTCTGGCCACCCTGGTTCTGACCGCCCTGGCCCTGGTCGCCGCGGTTCTGCCGCTCGGCGGGCTGACCCGAGTCGCCGGAGTCACCGGAACTCCCCGAGTCACCCGAGTCACGGCCCTGCGGCTCGCGGCCGCCGTCGCCGCGCGGGGCGTTGGAGGCCGGCGTACCAGCGTTCTGGCTCCCGTTGGACCCCTCGCTCGAACCGTCCGAACCAGAGCCGCCAGAACCACCCGAGCCGCCGGAGCCGCCCTGCTTCGCCTGGATGGCCGCGATCAACTCACTCTTGCGCATGCGGCCGGTGCCGCTGATACCGAGCTCGGCAGCCATCGCCTGGAGCTCGGGCAGGACCATGCCGGCAAGCCCGGTGCCGGACCGACGCCGGCGCGCAGGGCGCTCGCCGGACCCCGCAGGCGCCTGCGCGGCGTCCGCACCGCCGTCGTCCCGCTCCGACCGGTCGGTGGAGGCGGGCTCGTGCGGGGTCTTCTCCGGCGTCGCGTCCTGTGGGCGCGCGCCGGTGAGCATGTCGGTGGTGGTGTCGGACACGTCGGGTCCTTCCCTCAGTGATCGGGGGTTCGTCGTCTCGTCGGACGCGGTGACCCCCGTGGTGCTGCCGGCCGATGCCGGGGTACATGTCCCGCCACTCGGCGGGGACGGCCATGAAGTGTCCAGACGGAGGGGCGAGAGGCTCGAGTCGTCACCGGGATCCGTTCCGGCACCCGGGTACGGCGGTTGCCGCACCTGACGGTGCGCGGTGTTCAGGAAACCACTGCCGGGCGCATGGAGGGCCCGGTGTCATCGTGTGGCGACGGAGCACCCGGCCCCGAAGGCCGTCTGATGCGTCACGAATGTAACACCCCGAGCCCCAGCGTTGTTCCAAGCCCCACGAAGTCGCCGCGTCGAGGGGCGAGAGATCGTCAGTCCGCCGGCAGGACGCGCGCTCCGTCCCGGTCGACCGCGAGCGGCCAGGCGACCCACCCCCGGGGGCAGAGCGCGGAGGCGTCCTCGCGCTCCGCGAGCGTCCCGAGCACGAGCACGCTCGGCCCGGCCCCGGAGAGTACGGCGGCCTGGCCCTTCGCACGGAGATCGTCGACGAGCGCGATCGACTCGGGCATCGCCGGTCGCCGGTACTGCTGGTGCAACGCGTCCTCGGTCGCTGTGAGCAACAGGTCGGGACGGTGCGTGAGTGCCTCGACGAGCAGCGCGGCCCTCGCGGTGTTCCGTACGGCGTCGGCGTACGGCACCTGCGCGGGCAGCAATGTCCGCGCCGCGTGGGTCGAGGCACGCCCAGGCGGGACGAGCACCGTCGGGGCCAGGTCGGCGACCGGCTCCTTGTGCAGGGCGTGCACCGCCGGCGCGCCGGTGCCCGAGCCGTCCTGCGCTGTCCAGGCGATGGTCAGCCCGCCGAGCAGGGTGGCCGCGACGTTGTCCGGGTGACCCTCGAGCCCGTGCGCGAGAGCGAGCAGCGCGGACGTGGGCAGTGCGTCCGACCCGTCGGGGACGAGCGCGCGTGCCGCGACGAGGCCGGCCACGATCGCAGCCGCGGACGAGCCCAGCCCGCGCGCGTGCGGCACCCGCAGCGCGCAGGACACCTCGAGGCCGACGTCGGCGCCCACGCCGAGCCGGTCCAGCCCGAGCCGCAGCGCACGGACCAGCAGGTTGGTCTCGTCGCGGGGGACGTCGTCCGCGCCCTCCCCGTCGACCGTGACGACGAGCCCCGGCCCGGTGGGACGAACGACGACCTCGTCGTGGACGGCGAGCGCGAGGCCCAGGCTGTCGAAGCCCGGACCCAAGTTGGCGCTGGTGGCCGGGACGCGGACGCGGACGGCAGCGGCCAGGTCGGGTGAACCTGCTCCCGGCATACGCGGATCCTCCTCGGACGGGGACACGGCAGGGGTCGTAGCGTGGCGATCTGGGCGGGACATGGCGTGTGGCAGGGCCGCTGGTCGGTCAGCGGGGGTGGTCAGGCCTGCAGGTCGAGTGCGTCCGCCACCGCATCTGCGTCGACGGGCACGGTGAGCGGCGGCGGGGCGCCGGCGACCGCCCAGTCCGGGTCCTTGAGGCCATGCCCCGTGACCGTACAGACGACCGTCTGGCCCGCGTCGAGGGTGCCCTGCTCGTGGGCCTGCAGCAGCCCGGCGACCCCGGCGGCCGACGCGGGCTCGACGAACACCCCCTCGGACGAGCCGAGCAGGCGGTAGGCGGCGAGGATCTGCCGGTCGGTGACGGCCTCGATGGCCCCCTGGGACTCGTCACGAGCATCCAGCGCCGCACGCCAGGACGCCGGGTTGCCGATCCTGATCGCGGTGGCGACGGTCGTCGGCTGCGGCACGGGGTGGCCGAGCACGATCGGGGCCGCCCCCGCGGCCTGCAGCCCGCGCATCACCGGTCGCCGGGAGGCGATCCCGTCCTGCGCGTACTCGGCGTAGCCGCGCCAGTACGCGGTGATGTTGCCCGCGTTGCCAACGGGCAGGAAATGGACATCGGGAGCGTCGCCGAGCGCGTCCACCACCTCGAACGCGGCCGTCTTCTGCCCCTCGATGCGGAACACGTTCACGGAGTTGACCAGCGAGACCGGATAATTCTCGGCCAGGCCGCGGGCGAGCGTGAGGCAGTCGTCGAAGTTGCCTTCCACCTCGAGGAGCTGCGCCCCGGCCGCGAGCGCCTGCGAGAGCTTGCCCATCGCGATCTTTCCGCGCGGGACGAGCACGGCGCACACCATGCCCGCACGCACGGCGTACGCGGCGGCGCTCGCGCTCGTGTTGCCGGTGGACGCGCAGATCACCGCCTGCGCCCCCTGCTCGGCCGCCTTGGAGATGGCGACCGTCATGCCCCGGTCCTTGAACGAGCCGGTGGGGTTCGCCCCCTCCACCTTGAGCAGGACCCGGCAGCCGGTGCGCTCCGACAGCACGGGGGCGGGCAGCAGCGGCGTCCCGCCCTCGAGCAGCGTCACGACCGGGGTCGTGTCGCTCACCGGCAGCCGGTCGCGGTACTCCTCGATGACGCCCCGCCACGGGCGCGTCGCCCGGCCGGCCACGACCTCGCTCCCCTGGGACACGGGGCCGAGTGTAGGAGGCCTGGTGGTGCTGGGACCGCCGCTCACATGGCCCCCTTTCCGAGCCCGGGCACGCCCTCGACCCGCATCACGCTGGCCACCGCCCGTACCGGGTCGAGGGCGTGCAGGTCGGCCACCGTCGCCGCCAGCGCGGCGTCGGAGGCCAGGTGCGTGACGAGGACGAGCGAGGCGTCCGCCTCGTGGCCCTCCTGGCGCACCGTCTGGATGGACACCCCGTGGCGTTCGAACGCGTGCGCCACCTGGGCGAGGACGCCGGGCTTGTCGGCGACGTCGAGCCACACGTGGTACCGGGTCACGGCATCGCCGATCGGGCGGGCCGCGAGGTCCGCGTACGCCGTCTCGCCTACACCGAGCGCCCCGGTCACCTTGTTGCGCCCGGCCGCGACGAGGTCGCCGAGCACCGCGCTCGCGGTCGGGGCGCCGCCGGCACCGGCCCCGTAGAACATCAGGCTGCCTGCCGCCACGCACTCGACGAACACCGCGTTGTACGCCTCACGCACGCTGGCCAGCGGGTGCGTCCGCGGCAGCATCGCCGGGTGGACCCGGACGCCGACCCCGCCGCCCGCAGGGTCGAGCTCGGCGATCGCGAGCAGCTTGACCACGCAGCCGATGGCCTGGGCCGAGGCGACGTCCCGTGCGGAGACCTCGCTGATGCCTTCGCGGTGGACGTCCTCCGCGGCGACGCGGGTGTGGAACGCCAGGCTCGCGAGGATCGCCGCCTTGGCGGCCGCGTCGAAGCCCTCCAGGTCGGCGGTGGGGTCGGCCTCGGCGTACCCGAGGGCGGTCGCCTCGTCCAGCGCCTCGGAAAAGCCGGCCCCGGTCTCGTCCATGCGGGTGAGGACGTAGTTCGTCGTCCCGTTGACGATGCCGAGCACGCGGGTGACCTTGTCGCCGGCGAGCGACTCCCGCATCGGGCGCAGCAGCGGGATCGCCCCCGCGACGCTCGCCTCGTAGAACAGGTCGACGCCGTGCTTGACAGCGGCCGCGTGCAGGGTGGCGCCGTCCGCGGCGAGCAGCGCCTTGTTCGCCGTGATGACCGAGGTGCCGTGCTGCATCGCGGTCAGGACGAGCGAGCGTGCCGGCTCGATGCCGCCGATGACCTCGACGACGAGGTCGACGTCGTCCCGCGCGGCCAGCGCCTCCGCGTCCGTGGTGACCAGGGCCGGGTCCAACGCCAGGTCCCGCCGGCGGTTCGGGCGGCGTACGGCGATGCCGACGACCTCGAACGGCGCCCCTACCCGGGCGGCCAGGTCGTCGGCGTGCTCGTCGAGCAGGCGGACGACCTCGCTGCCGACCGTGCCGCAGCCCAGCAGGGCCACGCGCAGGGGGCGGTCACGACCGGGAGGACCCAGGCTGGTGGAGGACACCCGCCCAGGGTGGCAAACATCCCGCCGGGCCGGGCACGGTGTCCGCCTTGTGGACCTCTGGCGGGCCGTACGGCGCCGGGCCCTTCTGTGTCCGGCGCCAGGGTCAGCCGGTGTCGAGCGCCAGCAGGTCGTCCTCGGTCTCGCGGCGGATCAGCACCCGGGCCGAGCCAGGCGCGAGAGCGACGACCGGCGGCCGCGGCACGTAGTTGTAGGTGCTCGCCATCGACCGGCAGTACGCGCCGGTCGCGGCGACGCCGAGCAGGTCCCCCGGAGCCAGGTCCGCCGGCAGCCACGTGTCGGAGACCACCACGTCGCCGGACTCGCAGTGCTTGCCCACCACCCGGGACAGCATCGGTGGGGCCTCGCTCGCCCGCGAGACCAGCGCGCACGTGTACTCGGCCCCGTACAGGGCGGTGCGGATGTTGTCGCTCATGCCGCCGTCCACGGACACGTACGTGCGGATCCCGTCGACGTCCTTGACCGTGCCCACCTCGTACAGCGTCATCGCCGACGGGCCGACGATCGAGCGCCCGGGCTCGACGGCAAGACGCGGCAGGGCCAGCCCGTACGCGGCGCACTCGCGCGCGACGATGCCGCGCAGCTGTGCCGCCAGCGAGGCGACGTCCAGCGGGTCGTCGGACGGCAGGTACGCGATGCCGAACCCGCCACCCAGGTCGAGCTCGGGCGGCTCGACACCGTGCTCGTCCCGTACCTCGGCGGCAAGACCGACCACGCGGTGGGCCGCGACCTCGAAGCCGGACGTGTCGAAGATCTGCGAGCCGATGTGCGAGTGCAGGCCCACCAGCTCGAGGGACGGCAGGTTCAGCACCCGGCGGACCGCCTCGGCGGCCCCGCCGGAGGCGAGCGAGAAGCCGAACTTCTGGTCCTCGTGCGCGGTGGCGATGAACTCGTGGGTGTGCGCCTCCACGCCGACGGTGACCCTGACGAGCACGCGCGCGCGGACGCCACGCTCCTCGGCAGCGGCGGCGAGCCGCGCGATCTCCTCGTACGAGTCGAGCACGAAGCGCCCGACCCCCGCGTCGAGCGCCTGCTCCATCTCCGGGAGCGATTTGTTGTTGCCGTGGAACGCGATGCGCCCGCCCGGGAGCCCCGCCCGCAGCGCGACCGCCAGCTCGCCGGACGTGCAGACGTCGAGGTTCAGGCCCTCCTCGGCGACCCAGCGCGCGACTGCGGTGGAGAGGAACGCCTTGCCGGCGTAGAACACGTCGGCCCCGGCGAAGGCCTCCCGGTGCTCCGCGCAGCGGGCACGGAAGTCGCCCTCGTCCAGCAGGATCGCCGGGGTGCCGAACTCGCTCGCCAGGTCGCGGACGTCGAACCCGGCCAGCGTGACGACGCCGTCCTTGCGGCGGACGACGTGCCGGGGCCACACGTGCCGGTCGAGCGTGCCCAGCTCGGCGGGGCTCGGTGCGGCGCCGAGCCCGTCCTCGTGGTGGAACTCGCCGTGCAGCGGGCCGGCAGGATGCGCGCGCACGCCGCTACATCCGCTCGGGCGCGCTCACGCCGAGCAGCCCGAGCCCGTTCTCGATAACCTGGCGGGTGGCGTCGTTGAGCCAGAGCCGTGCCCGGGTGAGATCGGTCACCTGCTCGTCGCCGCGCGGGAGGATGCGGCAGGAGTCGTAGAAGCGGTGGTACGCGCCGGCGACCTCCTCGAGGTAGCGGGCCACCCGGTGCGGCTCGCGCAGCTCGGCCGCACCGGCCACGATGCGCGGGAACTCCCCCAGCGCGCCGAGCAGCGCACCCTCCTTCTCGTGGTCGAGCAGGTCGGGCTGGAACTCACCCGCCGAGCCCCGCGTGACCCCCATCTCGGCCGCGTTGCGGGAGACGCTCGCCGTCCGCGCCGCCACGTACTGCACGTAGAAGACGGGGTTGTCGTTGGTCTGGCGCGCCCACAGGTCGAGGTCGAGGTCGATCGTCGAGTCGGTGGAGAAGCGACCGAGCGCGTACCGGCTCGCGTCGACCCCGATCGCGTCGACGAGGTCGGCGAGCGTGATGACCGTGCCCGCACGCTTGCTCATGCGCACCGGCTTGCCCTCTTTGACCAGGTTGACCATCTGGCCGATGAGGATCTCGAGGTGGCGGCTCGGGTCGTCGCCGAAGCACGCCGAGAGCGCGGTGAGCCGGCCGACGTACCCGTGGTGGTCGGCGCCGAGCATGTAGACGCACCGGTCGAAGCCACGCTGGCGCTTGTCCAGGTAGTACGCGGCGTCGGCGGCGAAGTACGTCCAGTCGCCGTCGCTCTTGCGCAGGGCCCGGTCCTTGTCGTCACCGAAGTCGGTGGTGCGCAGGAACACCGCGCCGTCCTGCTCGTACACGTGGCCCTCCGCGCGCAGCCTGGCCAGCGCGTCGTCGAGCTCGCCCCGCTCGTGCAGGCTCTTCTCGTTGAAGAAGACGTCGAAGTCGACGCCGAAGTCGTGCAGGCTCTGCGTGATCTCGTCGAACATGAGCGCAATGCCCTCGACGCGGAACACCTCGGCCGCGTCGTCGTCCGGCAGGTCGAGGACCCGCGGCCTCGTGGCCACCACCTGCTTCGCGATCTCGTCGACGTACTGGCCGGCGTAGCCGTTCTCCGGGGTCGGTGCCCCACGTGCCGCCGCGAGCAGTGAGCGCGCGAACCGGTCGACCTGCGCGCCGGCGTCGTTGAAGTAGTACTCGCGGGTGACCACCGCCCCGGCGGCCTCCAGGCACCGGGCCAGGGCGTCGCCGACCGCCGCCCACCGGACCCCCCCGATGTGGATGGGCCCGGTGGGGTTGGCCGAGACGAACTCGAGGTTCACCCGCTCCCCCGCCAGCGCGTCACCGCGCCCGTACGCCGCGCCTGCCTCGACCACGACCCGGGCCAGCTCGCCCTGTGCCGCCGACTCCAGCGTGATGTTGAGGAAGCCCGGCCCGGCCACCTCGACGGCGGAGACGCCCGGGGTCTGCTCGAGACGCGCCCGGACGACCTCGGCGACGTCCCGCGGGGCGAGCCCCGTCGGCTTGGCCAGCCGCATCGCGACGTTCGTCGCGTAGTCCCCGTGACCCTTCTGCCGGGGACGCTCGACGCGGACCTCGCTCGGCACGGCCTGCGCGGGCAGGGCGAGCTCGCCCGCCTCGACCGCCGCGCGTACGGCGGACAGGACGACGTCGGCCAGCTCTTCCGGGGTCACCGGAGCAGCGTATCGACCTCGTGGGCAGGTCCTGCGGTGTGGCGCCTTGCCGTGTGGCGCACGGGCCGGACCGGTGTGGGCGGCCTCAGGCCGCCGGCGCCCCGGCGAGCTCGCGCACCGTACGGACGAGCTCGAACGGGTCGAACGGCTTGGTCAGGTACGCGTCCACGCCCACCTCGCGGCCCCGACGCAGGTCGGACTCCTGCGCGCAGGCCGTCACCATGACGATCTTGACGCCCGCCGTCGCGTCTCCGTCACGGAGCCGGGTCGCCGTACGCCACCCGTCCAGCCGCGGCATGACGACGTCGAGCGTCACGACGTCCGGACGTACCTCGTCGATGACGTCGAGGCACTCCTGGCCGTCGCACGCCGTGATCACCTCGAAGCCCTCGAGCTCGAGGTTGACCTGGATCAACTGGCGGATCACGTCGCTGTCGTCCACGACGAGGACACGCCCCAAGGCGACCGTCACATGCGTCAGACTAGAGCCCTTCCCAGCGCTCCCGGCGCGGGTCTGGACGCCGCGTCGTGGCTGATAATGTCTTCCGCGTCCCGGGCCCCCGTAGCTCAGGGGATAGAGCAACGGCCTCCGGAGCCGTGTGCGCAGGTTCGAATCCTGCCGGGGGCACCCACGCGAACACCTGCTGAGCTCGGACCTTCGTGCGGCAGGGCTCAACCCCCCGGGCCGACTCCCACAGCCGGCGGATGAGTGCGCGCGCGCTCAGGCGCCATCTCGCTTCGGCGCGTGGCTGTGGTGCCGGTCAGGCTGGCCAAGAGCCGGTCAGGCTTCCGGGGGCCGGGTCAGGTCGTCCGGGTGACGGACTGGCTCTCCGTCCGGCTCGTCGCGAGGTAGTCGCTGAACACCGCGCCTGTGAGCGGCCGGGCGAAGTAGTAGCCCTGGACGATGTCGCAGCCCATGGTGTGCAGGGCGGTGAGGGTGGGTGCGTCTTCGACGCCCTCGGCGACGACGGCGAGGCCGAGGTTGTGGCCGAGGTCGACGGCGGACTCGACGAGGACGTGGTTGCCGTGGTCGGTGGCCATGTCGCGGACGAAGGACTGGTCGACCTTGATCTCGTCGACGGGCAGGATCTTGAGGTAGGCCATGGAGGAGTAGCCGGTGCCGAAGTCGTCGATGGAGGTCTTGACCCCGAGGGCCCGGATCCGGCGTAGCACCTCGATGGCGCGTTCGGGGTTGGCCATGACGGTGTTCTCGGTGATCTCGATGCAGAGCAGGTCGCCGGGGACGCCGGCGGTGGCCAGGGCGTGAGCGACCGTGTCGGGGAAGGTGCGGTCGAGCAGGCTGCGGGTGGAGACGTTGACCGCCATGGGGACGCGGTTGCCGGCGTCGAGCCAGGTGCGGACCTGGCCGAGGGCGAGGCTCAGGACGTGGGTGGTGAAGGGGTGGATGAGGCTGGTGCTTTCCAGGACGGGGATGAACTCGGCGGGGGCGAGCAGTCCGCGGGTGGGGTGATGCCAGCGGGCCAGCGCCTCGGCGCCGATGACCTCACCGGTGTCGACGGAGATCTTGGGCTGGTAGTGCAGCTCGATCTCGTCGGTAGTCAGAGCGCGGCGTAGGGCGCCGAGCAGGGTGAGCCGGCCCGCGGTGTCGGGGGTCTGCTGTGCGTCGTAGCGGGTGTGGCCGAGGCGGTGCTGCTTGGCGGCGTACATCGCGACGTCGGCGTGCTGGACGACCACGCTCAGGCTCTGGCCCGGCTCGGCGGTGGCGATGCCGACGCTGGCCTCCAGGTCGAGGGTGACGCCCTCGATGACGAACGGGCTGTTCAGGGCTTCGGTGATGCGTCCGGCGGTGTGCTCGCCGATGTCGGGAGAGGCGTCGAGGAGCAGGACGGCGAACTCGTCACCGCCGAGTCGGGCCAGCATGTCGTCGCTGCGTACGCATCCGCGCAGCCGCTGCGCGACCTGGACCAGCAACCGGTCGCCGACGAGGTGGCCGAAGCTGTCGTTGACGTCCTTGAACCCGTCCAGATCGAGCACGAGCACGGTGGGCTGGTGGTCCCGCGCACCATCGTGGTGCTCCATCTCCTCCAGCAGGCCACGCCGGTTCACCAGGCCGGTCAACTGGTCCGTCCGCGCCTCACGGGTCGTCGTCTCGATTGCCGAGCGCATCGTGGCGTCCGTCCGACGCCGGTACCCGGACAGCAGCCGCGCGCACAGCCCGACGGACAGCAGGCCCAGTGGGACGAGCACGAAGGCCACCCAGCGCACGGTTTGCTCGGAGTCCGTGATCGCCTGCAGACGCTCCGTCAGCGCGGTCGACGGGTCGGGCTCGAGGTCGTTGAGCAGTACCTGGAGGTCCACCATGACGACCTCCATGTCCTCCTCGGCCACCACCACCGCCTCGTCGTCACCGTCCCGGGGCACCGCGAGGAACGTGTTGATCCGCGGCTTGAGCTCGCGCATGATCGGCTTGGCCTTCTGCGCGATCCGGGTGGCCTCGGCCACCCCTCCGTACTCCATCCGCGCCAGCGCGTCGTCGAGCACCTGCTGCGCGGTGCGCAGCTCGCGTACGCCCTGAGGCGTCACCTCGTCCTCGAGGTCGTCCGTGGCGTTGTCGACCACGCCCAGGGACTGGACGGCGCGCAGGTGCCCGGTGGCCTGCACGCCCGCAGTCGAGAGCCCGTGGGCACCGTTCTGGATCACGAGCGCCGCCCACACCGCGAGCGCCCCCAGTGCCACGACCGCCAGCGACATGCCGGCGACGGCGCAGCGGGCAACGAGCTGGGAGTGCGTCGAGACGTCTCGAGTCGGCTTCACACGGGTGCTTATCGACGGGGCCGGCACGATCCTGTAGCCGCGAACGGCCCCACACGCCCGTCCTCCGTGTCAGGACACGTCCGAAGTACGCGCATTTCGCCCGAGCGGAAACCCGCCACGCCTCGATGCGCAGATCCGTCGACATCAGCCCCGGTCGGACCTCTAGCTCTGCGCGTTGAGGAACCCGACGAGCGTGGCCCCCCACCAGCCGGCCTGGGAGAGGAGCCCGGCCACCAGGACGCGGGCCACCAGCCCCCGCGGTGGCGTGGGGGCGGCAAGCCGGTGCAGGAGCTGGCGGATCGCGTGGGCGTGGAGCCCGTTGAGCCCGACGGCGAGGACGAGGAACAGCTTGAGCCAGACCAGGGGGGACGAGAGGTCCGGATGCAGGAGGACGCCGCTCAGGACCAGGCCGGCAAGTCCCACCCAGATGGCGAGGTGGCCGAGGTCGACGACGCGAGCGACGTCGAGGATCGACCGGCGCCCCAGCAGCCACAGCAGGCCGACCAGGTCGACGACCATGACGGCGCCCAGGCCGACGACGAGCGAGGCGAGGTGCGCGAAGAGTGCTGCCGTGTGCAGCGCGGGGTCGGCCTCGAGGTGGGCGGCGACCCAGACGGCCGCCGCCCACACCCCGCTCATGACGCCGCCGAGGCACACCAGGGCCCAGCCGGGCAGCGGCGGCGCCTTCGCGTGTGCCACCGGCGTCGTTGCCGGCGTCGTTGCCGGCACAGCCGACTGCGACTCGTACAGCACGGGGGACCGATGCTCGACCGTGACCGGCACGTCAGCCGCCGGGCTGCATGCGCACGTCGTCGAAGGTGACCTTGGCCCCCTTGGACAGCGGCGGAGTCTCGCCCTTCTCACCGTGGACGAAGAACTCGGGCTGCCCCACCGTGACCCGCAGGCTGTACGTGCCCGACTCGGGGACCGAGAAGTTGTTGGCGTAGTGGTAGAACTCGGTGTAGTAGAAGTTCAGGCGCTTGGCATCGACGACCTTGCCGCCCTCGTCGACGACCTCGACGCGGATCGGGGTCTCGGGCACGAGTCGCCCGGTGGATGCCTCCACCGGCAGGATCTCGATGTGGTGGGTCTCGCCCTTCGCCGGTGGACGGAAGTGCTGACCGTCCTTGGTTCGGGTGAACCACGGCTCGGCCGCCTCGACGATGTAGCCGATACGCCACTCGCCCGTACGGGTCTCGCCGCCTGCCTCTTCGACTTCCTCGTGCATGAGGGCCTGCTCGTGGGCGACTCCCTCGGGCACCGCGTGGCCGGCACCTGCGGCGGTGGAGCCACTCGCGGAGCCCATGGCGCTTGCGGACCCGCTTGCTGAGCCCATGGCGCTGGCGGACCCGCTGCCCGAGCCCGACCCCGAGGCGGTCCGGGTGGTGGCGCCGTCGTCGCTGCAGGCGCCCAGGCCGAGGATCAGGGGGATGCTCAGCAGGGCGGTGAGGGGCTTACGCAACGTTCCTCCTCGTTGAGTTAGGTTTGCCTAACCTTACTAGGAGGAGATGAGGGAGCCCACACGCGGTGTCGCGGGGATCAGCAGACGTGCCGCAGCCGCCCGGTGTCCAGGTCGTACAGGAACCCGCCGACGGCGAGGTTGCCGAGGTACGGCCACGAGCGAACCCGCTGGACGTCGGCACGCAGCGCGGCCAGCTGGTCCCCGGTGGTGAGGAACGAGATGCTGCGCGTGTCGGGCCCGCCCACGTCCCGGATCGCAGCGTGGACGTCGTCCTCGGTGCAGCCGGCCATCCGGCAGCGGGTGTGCGCGACGACCATGACGCGGTCGACCCCGAGCAGGTGCGCCGCGAGGACGAGCGTGCGCAGCACATCCTCGGTGACGCGGGCGCCGGCGTTCCGCAGGATCTTCGCGTCGCCCGGCGCGAGCCCGAGCATCGCCAGCGGGTCGATCCGCGAGTCCATGCACGTGAGCACGCCGAGGCCGCGGGCCGCACGCGACTCGAGATCCGCGAGCCGGAAGTGCGCCGCGTACTCCTCGTTCGACGTCAGGACGTCGCCGAAGTCCTCGTCGGTCGGCACCGTCGCAGCCTAGACGAGCAGCGGGACACGTCTCCGGGCCTTTGGCTCGCGCCGCCGCCGGGGAGGGGGGCAGACTCGGCCAGATGAGGAGGCTCTACGTCATCGGGATCGGCGCCGGCGACCCCGAGCACGTGACCGTCCAGGCGGTCCGGGCGCTCAACGCGGTCGACGTGTTCTTCGTCCTGGACAAGGGCGAGGTGAAGAAGGACCTCGTGCAGCTGCGCCGGGACGTCCTCGCGCGGTACGTCGAGCGACCCGGCTACCGCGTCGTCGAGGGCCATGATCCCGACCGTGAGCGGACGGCCGACGCGTACGCCCCTGCCGTCGAGGACTGGCGGCGGCGGCGCGCGGACGAGTGCGAGCGCCTGCTGCGCGACGAGCTGGCGGATCACGAGACCGGCGCGTTCCTCGTCTGGGGCGACCCGACCCTCTACGACAGCACGCTGGGCATCGTCGAGGACATCCTCTACCGGGGCACCGTGCCCTTCGAGTACGAGGTGGTCCCCGGCATCAGCAGCGTCTCGGCCTTGGCCGCCCGGCACCGTACGGCCCTCAACCGGGTGGGGCGACCCGTCCAGGTCACCACCGGCCGGCGGCTCGCCGAAGGCATGCCCGACGGTGTGGACGACGTGGTGGTGATGCTCGACGCCCACGGTGCGTTCAGCCGGCTCGGCGAGGCGGGCGAGGACGTGGACATCTACTGGGGAGCGTACGTGGGGACGCCGGACGAGATCCTCGTGTCCGGACGCGTCCGGGACGTGGCCGGTGAGATCGAGGCCCTGCGCGCGGAGGCGCGGGCCCGCAAGGGCTGGGTGATGGACACGTACCTGCTCAGGCGCCACCGTCCGGACGACGACGGGCCGAGCAGGGGCGGACCCGCACCATGACGCGGCCGGTCGCGCTGCTTCTCCTCGGCGGGACGCAGGAGGCCAGAGCGCTCGCCCACGACCTCACGGGCGTGTCCTCGCTGCGCGTGGTGACGTCCCGGGCCGGACGCGTCCGGCTGCCGGGCCCGACGGACGGTGAGGTGCGGACCGGAGGGTTCGGCGGGGTCGACGGGCTGGCGTCCTGGATCCGTGCGCACAGCCCCGCGCTCGTCGTGGACGCCACGCACCCGTTCGCCGAGCAGATCAGCCGCCACGCCGTCGCGGCCGCCCTGCGGGCCGAGGGCACACCGCTGCTGCGGCTCCAGCGTCCCGGGTGGACGGCGGGACCCGGCGACGACTGGCACCGCGTCGGCGACCTCGGGGCCGCCGCCGCACTCACCCCCACCCTGGGCTCGCGGCCCTTCGTGACCACGGGGAGGCAGCGGCTGTCCGCGTTCATCCGTCACCCAGCCTGCGTCGGCCTGGACATCCTGGTCCGCTGCGTGGACGAGCCGGAGGACTCGCTCCCGTCCCGGGTCCGGGTGCTGCGCGCCCGCGGGCCGTACACACGCGAGGGCGAGCGAACGCTCTTCCGTGAGCACGGTGTCGACGTCCTGGTGACGAAGGACAGCGGCGGCGAGTCGACCGCCGCCAAGCTGCACGCTGCCCGTGACTTCGGGGTGCCCGTCGTGCTCGTGGACCGCCCGCCTCCTCCCCCGGTGCCGACCGTGTCCACGGTGGACGAGGCCGCCGCCTGGGTACGCGCACAGGCACGTGAGGCGCAGCGGAGCACGGACGCGTGAGGCTCAGCGCGCCGCCGACGCCGTGACAGGGGTGCCCTGGGTCCGTCCGTGAATGTCAGGCTGGGGGCATGACGGATGATCGCAACGTGCTCGGCGGGGAGATCGAGACGTGCGGTACGGACCCGCTCACCGGATTCTTCCGCGACGGGTGCTGCACGAGCGGGCCGGAGGACGTCGGCAACCACAGCGTCTGCGCGGTGGTGACGGCCGAGTTCCTCGCCCACCAGCGGGCGGTCGGCAACGACCTGGCCACGCCTCGGCCCGAGTACGGGTTCGCGGGGTTGTCCCCCGGCGACCGCTGGTGCGTGTGCGCCGCGCGGTGGCGGCAGGCGCACGAGGCGGGGGCCGCGCCGCCGGTCGTGCTCGCCGCCACCCACACCCGGGCGACCGAGGTCGTGCCGCTGGAGATGCTGCGGGAGTCCGCGGTCGACGTCCCCGCCGACCCGGGCACGCTGACCTGAGCCTGCGCCTGACCTGACTCTGGGGGACGAGAGCCCAGAGGCCCGCCGGGTCAGCCGCTCTTGCGTCGGAAGGTGCGCTGGGACTTCGCCGGTCCCGAGGCGTGGTGGGGCTTGTCGGCCAGGCCGTCCGCGCCGCCCTGGCCCTCGCCCTTGGCACGACGCTGCTTGCGCTCCAGGGCCTCGCGGAACTTGCGACGCTGCTGCCCCGGGTCGTCGGACTCCTCTGCCGCCACGCGAATCGGCCCCCTTCAGGTCATGACCACATAACGCGGTCTTCTACGCTGGCATGTCCGGGGCTCGCGCACCAGGGGATTTCGCCCCCCGGTTGGGGCCGCCGCCCCCACCTCCCGCACCTCATGGTGACGCCGACGAGAACGAGCCGAGACGAGGACGTACGCGCGATGAAGGCTTTGCTGCTGGAGAACGTCCACCCGGACGCGGCGCGGACACTGCGTGAGGCCCGCATGTCCGTGCAGACGCGGGCGGCCGCTCTCTCCGAGGACGCGCTCGTGGACGCGCTCCCCGGGGTCGCGCTCCTCGGCATCCGGTCGAAGACGCAGGTGACGTCGCGCGTCCTCGAGCTGGCGCCCGACCTCATGGCCATCGGCGCGTTCTGCATCGGCACGAACCAGGTCGACCTCGTGGCCGCGTCCCGCCTCGGGGTGGCGGTCTTCAACGCGCCGTTCTCGAACACGCGCAGCGTCGTCGAGCTCGCCCTGGCGGAGATCATCGCGCTGACGCGACACCTCACGGAGAAGAACGACGCGCTGCACGCCGGCGTGTGGGACAAGTCGGCCGAGGGCAGCCACGAAGTCCGGGGACGCCGGCTCGGCATCGTCGGGTACGGCAACATCGGAGGCCAGCTGTCCGTGCTGGCCGAGGGCCTCGGCATGTCCGTGGCCTTCTACGACACCGCGGACAAGCTGGCGCTGGGCAACGCCCGGCGCTGCGCCACGCTCGACGAGCTGCTCGACTTCGCGGACGTCGTCACCCTCCACGTGGACGGCCGCGCGGGCAACGCGGGCATGTTCGGCGAGGCCCAGTTCGCGCGGATGCGGGCGGGGGCGCTGTTCCTCAACCTGTCGCGTGGGTTCGTAGTCGACCACGAGGCGCTGCGCGACCACGTCGTACGCGGGCACCTCGGCGGCGCGGCGGTGGACGTGTTCCCGGACGAGCCGGCCGGCCGCGGCGAGGAGTTCACGTCCAGCCTGCGCGGCGTCCCCAACGTGATCCTCACGCCCCACGTGGGCGGGTCGACCGAGGAGGCCCAGCAGGACATCGGCGCGTACGTCGCCACGAAGCTGCGCGACTTCGCCAGTGCCGGCGGGACGACGATGAGCGTCAACCTGCCGCCGCTCGGTCTCGACCAGAAGCCGGGCACGCACCGTCTCGCCCACCTGCACGTCAACACGCCCGGCGTCCTGGCCGGCATCGACCGCCTGCTCGCCGAGCACGGGGTCAACATCGAGGGGCAGATGCTGGTCACCCGCGGCGAGCTGGGCTACGTGCTCACCGACATCGGGTGCGACTACTCCCCCGAGGTGCTCGAGTCGCTGCGCGCAATGCCCGAGACGGTGCGGCTGCGCGTCCTGTCGTAGGGACGAGGAGCGCGGGCGGCGGGCGTCCGGAAGGCCGATGTCACCGTCTCGAGCGCAGCAGCACCACGGCGACGGCTACCAGCCAGAGCAGCCACAGGAACACCGGGAAGAGGGCGAGGCCGGCCACGGAGAGCACCGCGACGACGAGGCCGGCGAGAGCGAGCGGCCGAGGCAGCCATCCGCCGCGACCGCAGCACCATGCCACCAGGCCGGCGGCCAGCATGCCCGGGATGAGCAGCGTGGCGAACATCATCGCGTCGGAGGCCCTGAGCAGGTCCGGGTCACGGGGAAGGGGCATGCCGGCAAGGTCGGTGATGATGGCGATCGACCCGCCGGCCATGCCGGCGAGGACGACGAGGACCCCGTGGGTCGTGCCGGCGGCGGCGAGCAGGGTCGCCAGGGTCCCTGGCGCCAACCTGCTGACCAGGCCCGCGGTGGCGAGGAGAAACGCCAGGCCGGCCACGACGAGGAGCAGGCCGGCTGCGAGTGTCTGCCACCGGGAGCCCTTGTCGGCGAAGTGGGCCACCCAGGTGGCGTCGCTGGCCTCGCCTTCCGGGGTGCCGAGCAGCCCCACCCCGGCAACCACCAGGACGACGTACACGATCGCCGCGAGCCCGGCCGCGCGAGTGGACGGCGGCGCGGCTGCCATCCCTGACATCGGCTCAGATGGCGAGGCGCTCATCGGCCCTCCAGAACACGGCACGGGGAACTTCGACGAGCCCAGCAAACCAGCCGGTCAGCGCTTCGGGCCTGATTGCGTCGCGTTGCCGTTTCGGCGCGTTGCCGTTTCGGCGCGTTGCCGTTTCGGGGCGTCGTCGTGTCGCTCGACGACCTGTGCAGCCGCCGGCGCCTGCCTCGAGGGCATGCGACGCCTGGTGCGGCCCGGCCGCCTCACGTACGGAGGTACGAGGCCCCGTTGACGTCGAGGACGGCGCCGCTGGCCCACTCCGCCTCGGCAGAGGCCAGGTAGAGCACGGCGGCGGCGATCTCGTCCGGCCGGGCCACCCGCCCGAAGGGACTCTGCGCGCGGATCGCGTCGCCCCGGGCGGCCTTGAGATGCGCGTTGGTCATGTCAGTCTCGACGAAGCCGGGCGCGACCGCCGACACGGCGATGCCGTACGGGGCCAGCGCCTGCGCCAGCGAGCCCGTGAGGGAGTTGACGCCGGCCTTGCTCGCGCCGTACGGGGGGTTGTCCGGCTCGCCGCGGAAGGCACCCCGTGAGGACACGTTGACGACCCGCCCGCCACCACGGGCCCGCATGTGCTGCACCGCGCACCACGTCGCGTTGGCGACCCCGAGCAGGTTGACGTCGAGGAGCCGCCGCCAGTGCCGCTGCCACTCGTCGTACGAGACGTCGGCGATGCGGCACTCGCCGAACACGGCGGCGTTGTTGACGAGGATGTCGAGGCCGCCCAGCACCTCCGCGGCCTCGTCCACCGCCGCGCGGACCGCCTCGGGGTCCCCTATGTCTGCCTGGACCACGGTGTGCCCCTCCCCCGGAAGGGACGCCCGGGCCTCGGCGGCGGCCTCCGGCGAGTCACGGTGGTGGACGGCGACGCGGTCACCGGACGCGGCGAACGCCGACGCCACGGCACGCCCGATCCCGCGCGAGGACCCGGTCACCAGGACGGCACGACCTGACACGACACCAACCCCTCACGCAGACGACCCGGTCACGCGCGATGGTGCCAGCAAGCCCGTGCGAGCATGACGGCGTGGCCGCGACGACCGACGCCCTGCTCGCCCTGCTCGACCTGGAGCGGATCGAGGACGACCTGTTCCGCGGCCCGTCGCCGGACACGGCGCTGCAGCGGGTCTTCGGCGGCCAGGTGCTCGGGCAGGCCCTCGTCGCCGCCGGGCGTACCGTCGCGACCGACCGGCTCGTGCACTCGCTGCACGGTTACTTCCTGCGTCCCGGCGACGCCCGGGTGCCGATCGTGTACGTCGTCGAGGGCATCAGGGAGGGGCGCTCGTTCAGCACGCGGCGGGTCACCGCTCGCCAGCACGGACGGCCGATCTTCCACATGTCGGCCTCGTTCCACCTGGCCGAGGAGGGCCTCGAGCACCAGGACGTGATGCCGGACGTCCCCGACCCCGAGGGCCTGCCGCACATCCTCGACGGGGTCACCATCCCGCCGTTCGCCTGGTCGGTCCCGCCCGAGCGGTGGGCCGCGCTGGACGTCCGGGTCGTCGCCCCGTCCCCCGACCGGGAACCGCCGCCCCACCCGCACCACCCCGCCGTCGCTGCGGTCTGGCTGAAGATCACCGAGCGGCTGCCGGACGACCCGCTCGTGCACGCGGCCGTCCTCGCGTACGCGAGCGACCTCACCCTGCTGGCCTCCGCGCTGGTGCCGCACGGCCTGCGTCTGGACGACCCCCGGCTGCAGCCCGCGTCGCTCGACCATGCGATGTGGTTCCACCGGCCGTTCCGCGCCGACGAGTGGCTGCTGCACGACGAGGTGTCCCCGTCCGCGTCCGGCACCCGCGGGATGGGGCTCGGGCGCGTGTTCAGCAGCGACGGGCGGCTCGTCGCCACCACGGCGCAGGAGGGGCTGGTGCGGTTCCGCCCCGAGCAGGAGCAGCCGCAGACCCGGCGGTCGCGGCCCGGCTAGGCGACCGCCCCCGACTCCCGCAGCGCCGAGACGTCGTCGGCGCCGAGCCCCATCTCGCGCAGCAGCGCTTCGGTGTGCTCGCCCGGGTGCGGCGCCGGGCGTGCGATCGCCCCGGGCGTACGGCTGAACCGCGGAGCCGGCGCGGGCTGGGTGCGCCCGGCGTGCTCGACGTACGTGCCCCGCGCGGCCAGGTGGGGATGCCTCGGCGCCTCGTCCCAGCTCAGCACCGGCGCGACGCAGGTGTCGGTATCGCCCAGCAGGTCGACCCACGCATCCCGGGTGCGCGTGGCGAACAGCTCGGCCCAGGCCTGCTTCTGCTCCGGCCAGGTGGCCGGGTCGTACGGCTCGGGGCGCTCGGCCTCGGGCACGTCGGCGAGGAACCCGGTCCGCCGGACGAGCTCGTCGTAGAACTGCGGCTCCAGCGCGCCGACAGCCAGGTAGCACCCGTCCGCGCAGGCGTACACGTCGTAGAACGGCGCCCCGGAGTCGAGCGGGTTCACGCCGCGCTCGTCCGACCAGGCCCCCATCGCACGGTACGCGTGCACCGCCGTGGTGAGCACGGCCACGCCGTCCACCATCGCCGCGTCGACGACCTGGCCCTCACCGCTGGCGGACGCCTCGAACAGCGCGCACACGATGCCGAACGCGCAGAGCATGCCGCCCCCGCCGAAGTCGCCGACGAGGTTGAGCGGGGGGACGGGGCGCTCGCCCGCCCGGCCGATCGCGTGTAGGGCCCCCGTCAGGGCGATGTAGTCGATGTCGTGCCCGGCCCTCGGTGCGAGGGGGCCGTCCTGACCCCATCCGGTCATGCGCGCGTACACGAGGCGCGGGTTCACCGCACGGCAGTCGTCCGGACCGATCCCCAGGCGCTCGGCGACACCCGGTCGCCAGCCCTCGATCAGGACGTCCGCGTCGCCCGCAAGGCGCAGCACGAGGTCGCGGCCGTCCGGGTGCTTGAGGTCGACGGCGAGCGAGCGGCGTCCGCGGTTGAGCAGGTCGGGGTGGGGCTCGCCGTGCTCTTCGGGACGGACCTTGGTCGCGCGGTCGATGCGGACGACGTCCGCGCCCATGTCGGCGAGCATCATCGCGGTGAACGGTCCGGGCCCGATGCCGGCGAGCTCGACCACCCGAACGCCGTCCAGCGGACCCGCCACACGTCCTCCTCGACTCGGGGACACCGAGGCCCGACCCTACGCGTACGCGTGGATCGCGGATCCGAGGCCGGCGACCCGGCTAGCCTGCGCGCGGAGGGAAGGCGGGAGGGGTGACCGTGGCCGGCTACTCGGGGACGCCCCTGCCTCGCAAGCTCGGCGTCAGGCCGGAGCACCGCGTCCTGCTCGTCGACCTGCCCGACGACGTCCGGCTCGACCTGCCGGACGGCGCGACCGTGCACCGGCGTGCCGGGACGGCGCCGTACGACCTCGCCCTGGCCTTCTGCCCCGACCGGGCACGGCTCGAGCGGCGGTTCGTGCCGGTCGCGGAGCACATCGGGCGAGACGGCACGCTGTGGATCGCCTGGCCGAAGCGGGCGAGCGGCTTGGCGACCGACCTCGACGAGAACGTCGTCCGGGACCACGGCCTGGCCGCCGGGCTCGTCGACGTCAAGGTGATCGCGATCGACACCACGTGGTCGGGCCTGAAGTTCGTCTACCGGCTGGCTGACCGCTGACGAGAGGACGTGTCGCCGCGGGGTGGGCATCCGCTCCGGCGTCCGGTCCGGCGGGGCTAGCCTCCCCTCCTATGACCCAGCCCCCGACGCAGGCCGACGTTCCCACCCGCGCCGACGTCGTCGTGGTCGGCGCCGGCCACAACGGCCTGGTCTCCGCGACCCTGCTCGCCCGCGCCGGGCTGGACGTGGTCGTCTGCGAGGCGAAGGACACCCTCGGAGGGGCCACGCGGACCGAGCAGCCGTTCACCCGCGTCCCGGGGCTGCGCCAGTCGACCGGGTCGTGCCTGCTGGGGCTGATGCCGCCCGAGGTCCTCCAGATCATGGGCGCCGACCTGCCGGTGGTGCGGCGCGACCCGCACTACTTCCTGCCGACGACCGGTAGCCGGTACCTGCTCTTCGGCCGCGACCGCGAGGCCACGCGTCGCCAGATGGAGGAGTTCTTCTCCCCCGCCGACTGGAAGGCGGACGAGGCGATGAACGCCGAGGTGGCGGCGTTACGGGACGACCTCGCCCCGGCGTGGCTCACCGAGCCGCTCTCCGTCGAGGACACGGCCGAGCGGTACGTGCGTCCGGACCTGCGCCAGGCGTTCGTCGCCCTGTGCCGCGGCTCGGTCGCCGACTACCTCGCACGGTTCGACTTCTCCTCCGAGCTGCTCGTCGCGATGTACGCGGTGACGGACGGCCTGTCCGGCCTGCACGCCGGTCCGGACACGCCCGGCTCGGGTCACAACTTCCTCGTCCACAACATGTGCCGCCTGCCGGGCAGCGACGGCACCTGGATGATCGTGCGGGGCGGCATGGGGACGGTGAGCCAGACCTTCGCGGCGAAGGCACGCCAGGCTGGGGCGACCCTCGTCGAGGCCGCGCCCGTCACCCAGGTCCGGCTCGATGCCGGTGCGGCCTCCGGCGTCCTGCTGGCGAACGGGCGCGAGATCTCCGCCCGGGTGGTGCTGGGGGCCTGCGACCCGTTCCGGCTGGCCTCCCTGGTCGGGAACCGGGCGCTGCCCGTCGATCTGCGGGACCGGCTCGAGCGTGTCCGCCGGCCGGGCACGACGATGAAGGTGAACCTCGCACTCCGCGACCTGCCGCGCTTCTCGTGCCTGCCGGAGTCCGCGCCCAGCCCGTTCGGCTCGACCGTCCACCTCCTGCCCGACACCGCGCACCCGATGCACGGCATCCGCCGGATGTGGGACGACGTGCTGGCCGGACGGCTGCCGGACGCCCCCACGATCGAGTGGTACGTGCACACCACGGTCGACCCCTCCCTGCAGGACCCGGACGGCCACCACTCGTCCGCGCTGTTCGTCCAGTCGGTGCCGTACGACATCGCGGGCTCGTCCTGGGAGGCCCAGCGCGAGAGCTACACCGAGCACCTGCTGGGCATCGTCGAGCGGTTCGCGCCCGGCACCCGTGACATGGTCGCGGACACGTTCCCGCTGGCCCCGCCGGACATCGAGCGTCACTTCGGAACCTCGTACGGGCACATCCACCACGTCGACAACGGCGTCGCGTTCGCCGACCGCATGCCGTACGCGACGGGCGTGCCCGGGGTGTACGCGGGCTCAGCCGGCACGCACCCGGCGGGCTCCGTCATCGGCGCGGCCGGGCACAATGCGGCACAGCGCATCCTGGCCGACCTGGGGCTCCCGCGAGCGAGCTGAAGGCCGCGGGGTGTACCCGTCCACGGTCGGGGAAGGCAAGATCCTGAGTCCGGCCCCAACGACCACAACGTCGGGAACGTCCCGGTCAGGACCCCTGCGGGCACTCCGAGCGGACGACTAGCCTTGCGGGGGAACTCCACGTCGTTCGCGAGCGCAGCGAAAGAGGCGATCACCGCCGTGTCGTCACAGTCCAGGCAGCCGAGCCGCATGTCCGCATTCGGTCCGAACGAGTGGCTGGTGGACGAGATCTACCAGCAGTTCCTCAAGGACCCGGACTCCGTGGACAAGGCCTGGTGGGACTTCTTCGCGGACTACCAACCCGCCGACGGTGGCAGCGCCCAGGCGTCCGCCACGCAGGCGGGGGGCACCGCTGCACCGCCACGCCAGGAGCCCGGAACCGACGGCGGGGCGCCACCGCCACGGACGGACGCGCCGGCCCAGCCGAAGTCGCCGCCCTCCCCGGCCCCGGCACCGCCGCGGGCCGAGCCGACGTCCACGAGCCAGATCGACAGCAGGGCGGCCGGCCAGACGGCTGACCGGGTGGACGGGCGCAGCGACGTGCAGACCGGTGACGTGCAGACCGGCGACGTGGCCGCGGGCCGGCGCGACGCTCCGCCACCGACGAAGAACCGCACGGGACCGGCGCCCCGCCCGCTCCCCGCCCAGGCCGACGAGGCCAGGGACGACGCGGCGGCCCAGGACCTCACCGCGGTCGAGCGGTCCCCGCTGAAGGGGGTCGCCTCCCGCGTGGCCGCCAACATGGCGGCCAGCCTCGAGATCCCCACGGCGACGAGCGTGCGGGCCGTCCCGGCCAAGCTGCTCATCGACAACCGTACGGTGATCAACAACCACCTCCGGCGCAGCCGCGGGGGCAAGGTCTCGTTCACGCACCTCATCGGCTTCGCCGTGGTGCGGGCGCTCGAGTCGATGCCGGAGATGAACCACTCCTACGACGAGGAGGACGGCAAGCCAGTCCTCGTCCGCCCGCAGCACGTCAACCTCGGCCTGGCGATCGACCTGCAGAAGCCGGATGGCACACGCCAGCTGCTCGTGCCCTCGATCAAGGGCGCCGAGCGCATGCACTTCGGCCAGTTCTGGACGGCGTACGAGGACCTCATCCGCCGGGCGCGCTCGGGCAAGCTCGGCGTCGACGACTTCGTCGGCACCACGATCAGCCTCACCAACCCCGGCACGATCGGCACCGTGCACTCCGTGCCGCGGCTGATGAAGGGCCAGGGCACGATCATCGGTGTCGGGGCGATGGAGTACCCGGCCGAGTACCAGGGCGCCTCGCCGGAGACGCTGGCCCGGCTCGCGGTGAGCAAGCTCATGACGCTCACCTCGACGTACGACCACCGCATCATCCAGGGCGCGCAGTCCGGTGACTTCCTCCGCCGCGTGCACGCGCTCCTGCTCGGCGAGGACGGCTTCTACGACGAGATCTTCCAGCACCTGCGGGTGCCGTACGAGCCGATCCGCTGGGCGCAGGACGTGCCCGCCAGCCACGAGGACGAGGTCAGCAAGCAGGCACGCGTCCACGAGCTGATCCACGCGTACCGGGTGCGCGGGCACCTCATGGCGGACACCGACCCGCTCGAGTACCGCCAGCGGTCCCACCCCGACCTCGACATCTCCAGCCACGGCCTCACGTTGTGGGACCTCGACCGCTCGTTCGCCACCGGCAGCTTCGGCAACGGCCAGATCATGAAGCTGCGCGACATCCTCGGCGTGCTGCGCGACTCGTACTGCCGCACGGTCGGCATCGAGTACATGCACATCCAGGACCCGGAGCAGCGGCGCTGGATCCAGCAACGGGTCGAGTGCGGCCACGAGAAGCCCGACCGCGACGAGCAGCTGCGCATCCTCCGCAAGCTCAACGCCGCCGAGGCCTTCGAGACGTTCCTGCAGGTCAAGTACGTCGGGCAGAAGCGGTTCTCGCTCGAGGGCAGCGAGTCGGTCATCCCGCTGATGGACGCGGTGATCGGGTCGGCCGCGACCGACCACCTCGACGAGGTCTGCATCGCCATGCCGCACCGCGGCCGGCTCAACGTCCTCACGAACATCGTCGGCAAGAACTACAGCCAGATCTTCCGCGAGTTCGAGGGCAACCAGGACCCCCGGTCCGTCCAGGGCTCCGGGGACGTGAAGTACCACCTCGGGTCCACCGGCACGTACATCGGCGACGACGGCAACGAGATCGACGTCTACTGCGCCGCGAACCCGTCCCACCTCGAGGCCGTCAACCCGGTGCTCGAGGGCATCGTCCGGGCCAAGCAGGACATCATGAACAAGGGCGGCGGGGACGAGGGCTTCACCGTGCTCCCCCTGCTGCTCCACGGGGACGCCGCCTTCGCCGGCCAGGGCGTGGTCGCGGAGACGCTGAACCTCTCCGAGCTGCGCGGCTACCGCACCGGCGGCACCCTGCACGTCGTCGTGAACAACCAGGTGGGCTTCACCACGTCCCCCGCGGAGAGCCGGTCGAGCATCTACGCCACCGACGTGGCCCGCATGATCCAGGCCCCGATCTTCCACGTGAACGGCGACGACCCCGAGGCCTGCGTCCGGGTCGCGCGGCTCGCCTTCGAGTTCCGCCAGACGTTCAAGAAGGACGTCGTCATCGACCTCGTCTGCTACCGCCGGCGCGGCCACAACGAGGGTGACGACCCGTCCATGACGCAGCCGCTCATGTACGACCTCATCGACCAGAAGCGCTCGGTGCGCAAGCTCTACACCGAGGCGCTCGTCGGCCGCGGGGACATCACGGTCGAGGAGGCCGAGCAGGCGCTCAAGGACTACTCGGACCAGCTGGAGAAGGTCTTCGTCGAGACCCGGGAGACCGGCTCCGTCCCGCACGGCGACGAGAACCTCGCCGAGCAGCCCAAGGTCGCCGTGGACACGTCCGTGCCGATCGAGATCGTCAAGCGGGTCGGCAACGCCCACACGTCGATCCCGGACGACTTCGCCGTGCACCCCAAGCTCAAGGCGCTGCTCGAGCGCCGGGCCGAGATGGCCTCGCAGGGCGGGGTGGACTGGGCGTTCGGCGAGCTGCTCGCGTTCGGGTCGCTGCTGGTCGAGGGCGTCCCGGTACGGCTCGCGGGCCAGGACAGCAGGCGCGGCACCTTCGTGCAGCGGCATGCCGTGCTCACCGACCGCAACACCGCCGCAGAGTGGACGCCGCTCGCCCACCTGGACGACCACCAGGGGCGCTTCTACACGTACGACTCGTTGCTGTCCGAGTTCGCGGCGATGGGCTTCGAGTACGGGTACTCGGTGGCCCGCCCCGAGGCGCTGGTGCTCTGGGAGGCCCAGTTCGGCGACTTCGGCAACGGGGCGCAGACGATCGTCGACGAGTTCATCTCGTCCGGCGAGCAGAAGTGGAACCAGCGCTCGTCCGTGGTGCTGATGTTGCCGCACGGCTACGAGGGCCAGGGTCCGGACCACTCGTCCGCGCGCATCGAGCGCTTCCTGCAGATGTGCGCCCAGGACAACATGACGGTCGCGGTGCCGACCACGCCGGCGAACTACTGCCACCTGCTGCGCTGGCAGGTCCACTCGCCGTTCCGCCGGCCGCTCATCGTGTTCACCCCGAAGTCGATGCTGCGGCACAAGGCGGCCCGTTCGGAGGTGGAGGACTTCACCACCGGGGGGTTCCGCCCGGTGCTCCCCGACACGACCGTCGACCCCTCCTCGGTACGCCGGGTACTGCTCTGCTCCGGCAAGGTCTACTACGACCTCGTCGCCGCCCGCGAGGCGCGGGAGGCCTGGGACACCGCGATCGTCCGCGTCGAGCGGCTCTACCCTCTGCCGGTGGACGACCTCCAGGGCGTGCTGGCCCAGTACGACGGCGTCGAGGACCTCCGTTGGGTCCAGGAGGAGCCGGCGAACATGGGGCCGTGGCCGTTCGTGGCCCTGAACCTGCCCGAGCACCTCGGCGGACGCCGGCTGGTCCGGGTCTCGCGACGGTTGAGCTCGTCCCCGGCCGTGGGGTCGGGCAGCCTTCACGAGGCGGAGCAGAAGGCGCTGGTCGAGCAGGCCTTCTCCTGAGTGCGGGGTCACGCATGTACTTCACCGACCGCGGCATCGAGGAGCTCGAGGAGCGCCGCGGGGACGAGCAGGTCACCCTGACGTGGGTGGCTGACCGCCTCCGCGACTTCGTCGACCTGAACCCGGAGTTCGAGACCCCCGTGGAGCGGCTGGCCACCTGGCTGGCCCGCCTCGGCGACGAGCCGGACGAGGACTGACCAGTCCCAGCAGCACGAGCGCCAGACCCGCTCCCAGCACCGCGCCCTCGACCGCGTCCGTCGCCCGGACGCCGGCCTCTGCCGTGACGGCACGCGCCACCGCCGCGACGGCCATCCCGCTCAGGACACCTCCCCACAACCGGGCGCGCCGTCGTGCCGACGGGGTCAGCTCCGGCGGCACCGGGGTGGGCTCGGCCCTCCTGGCCCAGCGCCAGGCCCAGACCGCGAGCACGGCCGCGCCGGCCGCCGTGCTCAAGTGCTGCAGGACGCGGTAGCCCGCGACGTCGCCCAGCCACGGCTCCCGCAGGACGCTCACCCGCCCCGCCACCTGCCCGTCGACGTGCGTGAACGCGTCCCAGAGGACGTGTGTCAGCGCGCCGAGCGCCACCGAGAGCACGGCGAGGCCGGCCCGGCCCGCCGTCCGCACCTCGAACCGCAGGGCCGGGCCCACGAGGCGTGCTCGCAGCCGGTCGGAGGCCAGGGCCAGGCAGGTCCACTTCGCCAGGCTGTGGAAGAGCACGAGCAGTCCCAGGCCCAGCGGGACGTCCAGGACGATCACGGCCCACGTCTCGTGTGTGGGCTCCCCCGTGTACGCGGGGCTCACGTAGTACGGCACGTCCGGCGCTACCGCCCCCGCCACCAGCGCGGAGGGCACGAACGGCCACCGGCCCAGCAGGAGTACCGCAGCCGGGTGGCTCAGCGTGAACGGCACGGGGAGCGCTCACCTCCGGGCACCAGCCGGGACGCCCGACCCGGCACCCCAGAAGTATCGCTTGACACCCGGCACTCGCGATATATCGTGTCTCACAGACGCGACCTATCGCGAGTTGTCGAGAGGCAGTGTCACCGCAGAAGCAGCGGCACCCCAGGCAGCGGCACCCCAGGCAGCGCCCCGAGAACCGAGGAGAGCCTCGATGACGCAGTGGTCGGTCGACCGCCCCCAGACGATAGAGCTGGGCCAGGTCGAGAAGGTGAAGGTGCGGCTCATCGGCGGGCACGTCGACGTGGTCGGCAGCGAGGGTCCGGCCCGGCTCGAGGTCAGTGCGATCGAGGGCCCCCCGCTCGAGGTCAGGCTCGAGGGCAGCACGCTCGAGCTGACGTACGACGACCTGTCGTGGCGCGGCTTGCTCTCCTGGAAGCGGGGCGTCCGGCGCAACGTCACGATGTCCCTCGCCGTGCCGGCATCGTGTCCGGTGGAGCTGGGCGTCGTCTCGGCGTCCGCCGTCGTCGCCGGCATGGCGGGCCCGGCGTCGGTGAAGAGCGTCTCCGGCGGGGTGACGCTCGACGGCCTGGGCGGCCCGATGGACGGGCAGACCGTCTCCGGCGACCTGGAGACCCGCGGCCTGGGCGGGCCGCTCCGCTTCAAGACCGTGTCCGGTGACCTCACCGTCATCGACGGCGCGAGCGGAATCGTCCGGGCCACGACCGTGTCCGGTGACATCACGGTGGACCTCGTCGTCCCGGACGACGCCCTGCGGCGCGACGTGGGGCTGGACGTGGACAGCGTGTCCGGGGACGTGACCGTCCGGCTGCCCGACGACGCGGACGTCCAGGTCGACGTGAAGACGACGACGGGCGACCTCGACTCGGCGTTCGACGGGCTGCACCGGGAGCGCAGGCCCGGCAGCGCCCGACTCGAGGGGACCCTCGGCCGCGGCGGCGGCAAGGTGACCGCCCGGACGGTGTCCGGTGACGTCGCCCTGTTACGGCGCTCCCGGCCACAGGTGAGCGCGTGACCCCGGTCTTCGGCCACGGACGCCTCCGGCTCTACCTGCTCACCCTGCTGGACGAGAGCCCCCGGCACGGCTATGAGGTGATCCGCCTCCTCGAGGACCGGTTCATGGGCCTGTACGCGCCGTCAGCCGGCACCGTCTACCCCCGCCTCGCCCGGCTCCAGGAGGAGGGGCTCGTCACGCACGAGGACCAGAGCGGGCGCAAGGTGTACCGGCTCACCGACGCCGGACGCGACGAGCTGCGGCGGCGCGCAGACGAGCTGGACGCGCTCGAGGAGGAGATCGCCGGCTCGGTGCACGACCTCGCCCACGACCTCCGGGCCGAGGTACGCGCGTCGGCGCGCGACCTGCGGGCCGAGCTGAAGGAGGCCGCGCGGGAGCTGCGGCGTGCGGAACGGCACGGCCCGCGGCGGGCCTCCCCCGGGCCCTCGTCCCCGACGGGCACGGCCACGGCCCATCGCCGCGGGTCACACGCCGAGGCGCACGCTGGTGAGCAGGCGCTCGCCGAGTTCCACGCGGCGGCACAGCAGCTGCTGCACACGTCCCCGCAGGACGAGGAGGCCGTGCGCCGTGTCCGCGGCGTCCTGGACGACGCCCTCACCCGACTGCGCGACGCGGCGCGCTGACCGACACCCGAGGACGCAGCACACGGATGACGGCTCCGGGGTCCTACGGAGTGAACACGACCTTGCCGAACAGCTCGCCCGCAGCCATGCGGGCGAACCCGTCGCGCGCCTTGTCCAGCGGCATCACCGAGTCGACGACAGGGCGTACGCCGGTCGTCTCGCAGAACTGCAGGAGCTGGCGCAGCTCGTCCCGGGTGCCCATCGTGCTGCCCGCGACGCGCAGCTGCAGGAAGAACACACGGCGCAGGTCGGCCGAGGGCGCGTGGCCGCTCGTGGCACCGGCGACGACGACGACGCCGCCGGGCTTCAGCGACTTCAGCGAGTGCGCCCAAGTCGCCTCACCCACGGTCTCGATCACGGCGTCGACACGCTCGGGCAGGCGCGCGCCGCTGTCGAACGCCTGCGCGGCTCCGAGCTCGAGCGCCCGCTCACGCTTGCCCTCGTCACGGCTCGTCACCCACACCCGGACGCCGGCGGCACGGGCCAGCGCGACGGCCGCCGTCGCGACCCCGCCGCCCGCGCCCTGCACGAGTACGGTCTGACCGGGACGCAACCCGGCCTGAGTGAAGAGCATCCGGTACGCGGTCAGCCAGGCCGTCGGCATGCACGAGGCCTGCTCGAAGGTCAGGCCCTCCGGCTTGGCCACGAGGTTGCGCCGAGGGACGGCGACCCGCTCCGCGAACGTGCCGTCGTACTTCTCCGACAGGAGCGAGCGCTTCGGGTCGAGGGTCTCGTCGCCACCGCCCCGGTCCGGGTCGGCCACGACGGAGTGCACGACGACCTCGTTGCCGTCCTCGTCCACCCCGGCGGCGTCGCAGCCCAGAACGATGGGCAGCCGGTCCTCGGTGAGGCCCACCCCGCGCAGCGACCACAGGTCGTGATGGTTGAGCGAGGTGGCCTTCACGGTGACCGTGGCCCAGCCGTCGGGGGGCGTCGGTTCGAGGTGCTCGCCGAGCGCGAGGCCGGCCAGCGGGTCGTCGGCGTCGATTCGGGCGGCAGTCACGGCGTACATGGGCCGACCCTAGCCCGCACGCGTGTCGAAGGCGTCCAGGGTGTCCCGCAGGGCGACCGCCGTGTGCCTGCCGCCCCGACGCGGCGCCATCAGCCGCGCCACCCGGCTCCGACGGCGCCCGTACACGAGGTAGAGCAGCAGGCCCCCGGCCATCCAGAAGCCGAAGTACAGCCAGGCCTCGACGTGCAGGTGCAGCATGACCCAGAGCGTCGACAGGATGGCGAGCAGCGGGAGGAACGGCACCATCTTGACCCGGAACAGCCGGGGCAGGTCGGGGCGGCGCCTGCGCAGCACGATCACCGACAGGGACACGAACACGAACGCGAACAGCGAGCCCACGCTGACCAGCTCGGCCAGCTGGAGCACGGGGGCCAGGGTCAGGGTGACGGTGGCCAGCGACACAACCAGGGCCGCTCGAGCCGGGGACCGGAACCGCTGGCTGACCCGCCCGAGACCCGCCGGGATCAGGCCGTCGCGGGCCATGGACATGGCGAGCCGTGTCAGACCGATCAGCAGCACGAGCATGACCGTGGTGAGGCCGATCAACGCCCCCGGCTCCACCACCTGCGCGTACCTGTCCGCCCCGACCGCCCGGAAGGCAGCGGACACCGGGGCCGCCACGCCCAGGTCGGTGTGGGGCTGCATGCCGAGCAGCACTCCGGACACGCCCAGGTAGAGCAGCGTGGTGAGCAGCACCGTTCGAAGGATTCCGACCGGGACGTCCCGCTGCGGGTGGCGCGTCTCCTCCGCGGCCGTCGCGATGATGTCGAACCCGAGGAACGCGAACACGATCACCGGGACAGCGAGGAAGACACCGGTCACCCCGAAGGCGTCCGGGCTCCCGCCGAGGAGCACCTGCAGGACGGTCGGGTCGCTCTGGTCCACCGGCAGCGGCTGCGACTCTGGCACGAACGGCGTGTAGTTCGCCGTGTTGACGTGCGTCGCGCCCGCCCCGATGACGAACAGAAGGATCGCGACCTTGGCCAGTACGAGGCCCCACAGCACGCGGACGGAGAGCCGGCCGCCCACGACGACGAGCACGGCCAGCCCGAGAAGCGTCGCGATGGCGAGGACGTCCACACGCGCGTCCGTGCCGACGTACCCGTCGAGCGCGGGAGGCAGGACGACGCCGAACCCGTCCAGCGTGGCCAGCGCGTACTCCGACCACACGCGGGCGATCACCGCGGTGGCGAGCAGCATCTCCAGCAGGAAGGCCCAGCCGACGAGCCAGGCCCACACCTCGCCCAGCGACACGTAGGTGAACGTGTACGCACTGCCCGCGGCCGGCAGGGCCGAGGCCATCTCGGCGTACGAGAGCGCCGAGAGGAGGCAGACGAACGCCGCGATGCAGAACGAGACGAGCACGGCGGGCCCGGCCGTGCCGGCCGCCTGTTGCCCGGCCAGGGAGAAGATGCCCGCGCCGATGGTGACGCCGAGGCCGAGGACGACGAGGTCAGCGCGTCCGAAGACCGTGCGAAGCCGGTGGCGCGCACCCGTCTGTGGGGGGTCGAGCACCCACTCGGTGGGGAGGCGGCGCCCCCGGAGGACTGGTGCGTGGACCCGTGTGGCCATGAGTCACCTCAGGGATGGCGACGAAGGCGGACGCCCAGTCCAACGTCTCAGGGGAGCAGCGGTCACCCGGTCACGCCCGGGCTATGCCTTCGTCACGCGCGGTACGCGCGACGGCGCCGGCCACTGCTGGGGCCACACGGTGGTCGAAGGGGCTCGGGATCACGTAGTCCACCGACAGGTCATCGGCGATCACGTCGGCAAGCGCCTCGGCGGCCGCGACCTTCATGCCCTCGGTGACCCGCGTGGCCCGCACCTCGAGCGCACCTCGGAACACCCCGGGGAAGGCCAGCACGTTGTTGATCTGGTTCGGGAAGTCGCTGCGGCCGGTGGCCACCACGCGGGCGTGGCGGCGCGCCACCTCCGGGTGGACCTCCGGGTCGGGGTTGGCCAGCGCGAAGACGGACGACCCCTCCGCCATGCTGGCCACCGCCTCCTCGGGCACTGTGCCGCCGGAGACGCCCACGTAGACGTCCGCCCCGGCAAGGGCGTCCTCGAGGCTGCCGGTGAGCCCGGCGCGGTTGGTGGTCTCGGCGACCTCCCTCTTGATCGCGGTGAGACCGTCGCGCCCCGGGTGCAGGACTCCACGGCGGTCGGTGACCGTCACGTCGCCGACGCCGGCCGCGAGCAGGATCTGCGCCACCGCGACGCCCGCGGCCCCCGCCCCGCCGATGACGACCCGCAGGTCGCCGATGTCGCGGTCAGTGATCCGCAGCGCGTTGCGCAGGGCGGCGAGCACGACGATGGCGGTGCCGTGCTGGTCGTCGTGGAAGACGGGGATGTCCAGCCGGTCCTTGAGCTGCCGCTCGATCTCGAAGCAGCGCGGGGCGCTGATGTCCTCGAGGTTGACCCCGCCGTATGCCGGG
The DNA here is from genome assembly GCA_050743265.1 of Actinomycetes bacterium. Taxonomy (GTDB): domain Bacteria; phylum Actinomycetota; class Actinomycetes; order JBOGEN01; family JBOGEN01; genus JBOGEN01. The sequence goes on along the minus strand of JBOGEN010000142.1, from coordinate 10,699 downwards.
GCGAGGCGCACCACGGTCTCCACGATCTCGTCGACGTCGCGGCAGTCGAGGCAGATCGGCACCGCGTCCACACCGGCGAACTGCTTGAACAGCAGGCCCTTGCCCTCCATCACGGGCAGGGCAGCCTCCGGGCCGATGTCCCCGAGACCCAGCACGGCCGACCCGTCCGTCACGACCAGGATCGTGTGCGACTTCCACGTGTAGTCGTACGCCAGCTGCCGCTCCCCGGCGATGGCCGAGCAGACCCGCGCCACGCCCGGGGTGTACGCGAGGGACAGGTCGTCCTTGTCGCGCACCTCCACCGTGCCGGCCACCTCGAGCTTGCCGCCACGGTGCAGCAGGAAGGCCGGGTCGTCGCTCAGCTCGGGCGACGGTGCGTCGGGGAGGTGGTCAGTGATGCTCTCGGCGAACACGAGGGGCCCCTTCGTCGGGATCGGGCGTGTGCGGCGGGGAGCACCGGTCAGGCGCGGGGGGGCCGCAGTACGTCGGGGGTCTCCCGTAAGGGATTGTGGCACAGCCGCCCGGCCCGACCGGGATCGCACTGCTGTGCGAAGAACCACAGCATTGAGCACCTCGTACCCAGGAGTGACCAGTATGACCCGCCCCCGGAACCTCCCTCTGCGCGCCGTCGGCGCCCTCGCGCTGTCGTCCGCGCTGATGACCGCCGGCTGTGCCACCGACTCGGGCGAGACCGAGACCACAGGGGGCTACGACCTCGTCACCGAAGGCAAGCTCACGACCTGCACCCACCTGCCGTACGCCCCGTTCCAGCTCGAGAGGAGCGGCAAGGTCGTCGGCTTCGACGTCGACATGGTCGACCTCGTTGCCAAGGAGTTGGGGGTGAAGCAGGAGATCGTCGACACCCCGTTCGAGGGCATCAAGTCCGGGGCCGACCTCAAGACCGGGAAGTGCGACATCGCCGCGGCGGCCATGACGATCACGCCCGAGCGCCAGAAGGCGATGGCGTTCTCCGACCCCTACTTCGCGGCCACCCAGTCGCTGGTGACGAAGAAGGGCTCCGGCCTCGACGGGTTCGACGCGATGAAGGGCAAGAAGCTGGCCGTGCAGTCCGGCACCACCGGGGAGATCTACGCCAAGGAGCACGCGGAGCCCAAGGGCGTCACGCTCGTGACGTTCGAGGACCTCGGCACCGAGCTCTCCGCGCTGCAGTCCGGCCAGGTCGACGCGGCGATCAACGACTTCCCGGTCCTCACGAACTGGCTCGAGACGCACCAGGGGTACGAGATCTCGACCCAGTTCGACACCGGTGAGAACTACGGCTTCGGCATGGCGAAGGGCCGCGACGACAAGCTCGTCGCCACGGTCGACAAGGTGCTCGCCCGGGCGAAGAAGGACGGGACCTACGACGAGATCTACAGGAAGTGGTTCGGCGAGGCGCCGCCGAAGTGACCCGGCAGCCCACCGACCGGGCCGGGGTGGCCGACAGACCCCCGGCCACCCGTCCGAGGGGACCCTTCATGAGCCGGCTGACCCGCACCCGGCGACGGCAGGTGTCGCTGGGCGTGCAGTACGCCCTGTTCGCGCTCGTCGTCCTCGCGCTGCTGCTGCTGACCGACTGGGGCGCCATCAGCGAGAACCTCGTGAACCTCGAGATCGCGCGTCAGCTCTTTCCCGAGGTCCTCACCACGGCGCTGAAGAACACCGCCGTCTACACCCTGCTCGGCTTCTCGTGCGGGCTGGTGCTCGGGCTGGTCATCGCGCTCATGCGCCTGTCCCGCGTGGCGCCGTACCGCTGGTTCGCGAACACGTTCATCGAGATCTTCCGCGGCCTGCCCGCGCTGCTCGTGCTGTTCATCATCGCGTACGGCGTGCCGTTCGCGCTCGGGGCGCAGTTCCCCGGCGGCGTGGTCGGCTCCATCACGGTGGGGCTCGGGCTGGTCGGCGGTGCGTACATGGCCGAGACCATCCGGGCGGGCATCCAGGCCGTCCCCAAGGGACAGATGGAGGCGGCCAGGTCGCTCGGCATGTCCCACACCCGCGCGATGATCTCGATCGTCATCCCGCAGGCGTTCCGCATCGTGGTGCCCCCGCTCACGAACGAGCTCATCCTGCTCACCAAGGACTCGTCCCTGATCTACGTCCTCGGGCTGCAGGGCTCGCAGAAAGACCTCACGAAGTTCGGCAGGGATGCCCTGGACCAGTTCGCGAACCCGACGCCGCTCGTGGTCGCCGGGCTGTGCTACCTGATCATCACGTTGCCGCTGTCGGCGCTCGTCCGCCGGCTCGAGGCACGCAACGCGAAGGCACGGTGACGGCCATGGACAGGACGACACCGACCGGCCGGACCTCCGACGTCCCTGCCGTCGAGATCACCGGCCTGCGCAAGGCCTTCGGCGACCTCGAGGTGCTCCGCGGCATCGACTTCCCCGTCGCGCGTGGCGAGGTCGTGTGCGTGATCGGCCCGTCGGGCTCGGGCAAGTCGACGCTGCTGCGCTGCGTCAACATGCTCGAGGAGCCCACGTCCGGCTCGATTCGCATCTCAGGCACCGAGGTGAACGACCCCGACGTCGACATCGACGCCGTACGCCGCCGTATCGGCATGGTGTTCCAGCAGTTCAGCCTGTTCGGGCACCTGACCGTTCAGGAGAACCTCACCATCGCGCAGCGTCGCGTCCTCAAGCGGAGTCGTGCGGAGGCCGACGAGGCCGCCCGGGAGAACCTGCAACGCGTCGGGCTGGGCGACCGTGGCCACTCGTACCCCTCTCAGCTCTCGGGAGGCCAGCAGCAGCGCGTGGCCATCGCGCGGTCGCTCGCGATGGGGCCCGAGCTCTTGCTGTTCGACGAGCCGACGTCCTCGCTCGACCCCGAGCTGGTGGGCGAGGTGCTCGCCGTCATGCGCGGGCTCGCCGACGAGGGCAGGACGATGATGGTGGTGACGCACGAGATGTCGTTCGCCCGCGAGGTGGCCGACCGGGTCGCGTTCATGGACGACGGGGTGCTCCTCGAGGAGGGCCCACCCGCCCAGGTGATCGACGCGCCGGACCACGAGCGCACCCGGACGTTCCTCGCCCGCGTGCTGGACCCGGCCGCGGCAGCCGTGCAAGGGTCCGGCGCCCGCGCGTGAGGCCCGCGGGCCAGCGTCGAGGGCCGGGTCCGGTGTCGGCCGTGGTCAGGTCCCTGTTCCGCGTGTCCGGCCTCGGCGGCGGCAGCTCACCGCAGCGCCGCCACGACCGCGTCGCGCAGCCCCCGCCAGACCACACCCACCTCGGCGAACCCCGCTTCCCGCAGCGCCCGGACGTGCCATGACGCCGGCGGGCTGACCTCGGGAGCATGGTCGCCGCCGAACCGCTCGAACCGTGCGGCGACCGCGTCAGCGAGCGCGGGGTCCGCGGCGGCGGTGTCCCACCACCCGCGCCAGTCGGCCACTCCCTCGGCGGCGGCGGCCTGCCCCCGGCGGGCGTCGCGGAGCGCCTCGACGACGGCAGTGAGCCGCGCCGGCTCCCGGTCGTCGGGCATGTGGTCGGCGTTGGCCACCACCCCGCCGACGCGGACGAGGTCGTGCAGCTCGGCGTACAGGGCGGTGAGGCGCTCCCCCGGGAGCCAGTGCAGCGCGGTCGCGGTCACCACGGCGTCGTACGGGGCCTCCACCGCCCCCCGCCAGGACTGGTCCGCGAGGTCGGCGGTGACGAGGTCGACGCGGGGGTCTCCGGCGAAGGTGCCGGACGCAATCCGCAGCAGGGCGGGGTCGACGTCGAGGGCGGTCAGCCGGGCGTCCGGCACCCGGGTGAGGAGCCGCTGGCTGATGCTCCCTGTGCCGCAGGCGAGGTCCAGCACCCGGACGGGCCTCGTGCCGGAGCCACCCACGGCCTCCACGAGGTCGCACAGGACGCCGAGGCGCTCCTCCCGGTCCGGCATGTACGCGGTCTGCTGCCGGCCCCAGCTGCGCTGCCAGGCCGTCCAGTCCGTGGTGGCCGTCATTCCTGCCCTCCCTGACGTCCCTCGTGTAAGAGGTGTTCTTGCTTTTCGGCGATTACAGACTAGAGTGGGCCAGGTAAGGAGTACAAGTGGAACTGATCTCTTACGCGAACCTGGCCGTCGAGCTGGTCAACACCGGTGGGTCTGCCGGACCAGACACCGACGGGGAGGCAGACGCACCCGCGCTGCGGCATCTGCTGGCCGGCCCGGACCTGCAGGAGACGGCGACGGACGAGGACCTCGCCGTGCTCCGTACCGTCCGGGAGCAGCTGCGCGAGGTCTTCGACACCGCCCACGACGGCACCACGCGCCGCACCATGCAGGTCCTCAACGCCCTCCTCACCGAGCACCCTGTCCATCCCCAGGTCTCCGGGCACGACGACTCCGACCTGCACCTGCACCTCACCGACTGCGGCGGCAGCGCCGAGCGGTACGTCGCCGGCGCCGTGATGGGGCTCGCCGTTCTCGTGACCACGCTGGGTGTGGACCGGCTCGGGGTCTGCGAGGCGTCCCGCTGTCGCGACGTCTTCGTGGACACCTCGCGCAACAGCTCCCGCCGCTACTGCAACGACCGGTGCGCCACACGGGCCAACGTGGCCGCGTACCGCGCACGCAAGCGCGCCCGGTCGGCCTAAGCGACCCGGCCGTCTGCTCCTGGACGCCGCAGCGCACCGCCCGGCAGGCCGGCAGGCCGCTCACGGCAAGGACGGCTGGGCCAGTCCGGTGCGTGGGCAGGGACCGCGCGTCCTTCGCATATCGGCAGCTCTCTGGCGCGCGGCGGCCGATGCAAGGACTGATACCTGAATCCCGTCCCCCCGTGAGCTAAGTGGGTGTCACGATGCCACCAGAGTGACCTCGACCACAGATCGACGGTGGCCCCCCGGGGGGTGACCACAGATCGACGGTTGGTCCCTCGGGGGGTGGGAGCACTCGGTCAGGAGGACGGGGTGTCTCATCACATCGGCGTGGCGCGGGCGTTGGGGGTCTCCTTCGCAGTCGCGGCACTCACGCTCGCGGCCTGCGGCGACGACGGCGGGGGTGGCGGCGGACAAGGCGGCGGGGCCTCACCCGCGCCCACTCAGCAGAAGGACCCGGCGCTCGCTGCCAAGGTGCCGGACGCCATCGCCTCCGACGGCACGATCACCATCGGGGTCGACGCGTCGTACGCCCCCAACGAGTTCCTCGCCGAGGACGGCAAGACCGTCAAGGGCTTCGACGTCGACCTCTTCGACGCGGTCGCCCAGAAGCTCGGCCTGAAGACCGAGTGGTCCCCGGCCCCCTTCGACGCGATCATCCCGGGCGTCGACTCGGGCAAGTACGAGATCGGCGTCTCGTCGTTCACCATCAACCCCGAGCGCAAGCAGACCGTGAACATGGTCAGCTACTTCAGCGCCGGGACGCAGTGGGCGACGAAGAAGGGCAACCCGGAGGGTGTCGCCCCGGACGACGCCTGCGGCAAGAAGATCGCCGTCCAGCGAGGCACCGTCCAGGCCACGGAGGACCTGCCGGTTCGCCAGGAGGAGTGCTCGTCCGCAGGCAAGTCGGGGATCGCGGTCGACCAGTACCAGCAGCAGGACCAGGCCACGGCCGCGATCGTCTCCGGCAAGGACGCCGCCATGCTCGCCGACTCCCCGATCGTCGCGTACGCGGTCGAGCAGACGGGCGGGCAGCTGGAGACGCTCGGTGAGATCTACGACGCGGCTCCGTACGGCTACGTGGTGCCCAAGGACCAGACGGAGTTCGCCGAGGTGCTGGCCGAGGCCGTCCAGTCACTCATCGACGACGGGCCGTACCAGAAGGTCCTCGACGAGTGGGGTGTGAGCCAGGGAGCCGTCGAGACGTCCGAGGTGAACCCCTGAGCCGACGGCGGTGACGACGTGAGCGAGACCGCAGGGCAGGCACACGCGGAGCGGCGGCCCGAGGATATCCGCGCTGTCCCTGTGCGGCACCCGGGTCGCTGGGTGACCGCAGCGGTCGTGCTCGTGCTGGTGGCGATGTTCGTCCACATGCTCTTCACGAACGAGGCGTTCCAGTGGTCGTTCATGTTCGACAACCTTTTCAACAAGCCGGTCGTCAACGGCGCCCGCACCTCGATCGTGCTGACCGTGCTCTCCATGGTCATCGGCGTCGCCATCGGCATCGTGCTCGCCGTCATGCGCCTCTCGCCCAACCCGATCCTCACGGGGGCGGCCTGGCTCTACACGTGGTTCTTCCGCGCGGTGCCCCGCATCGTCCTGCTCATCCTGTTCGGCAACCTCGGCATCCTGTACGCGCAGTACGGGTTGGGGCTGCCCTTCGACAGCCAGCTCGGGGACCTCTTCGGCATCGACCTCGACACGACGATCTTCACGCTCGACGCCAACACCATTCTCACCGGCTTCATGGCCGGCCTGCTCGGCCTGGCCCTGTCCGAGGGCGCGTACATGGCCGAGATCGTGAGGGCCGGGATCCTCTCGATCAGCCCGGGTCAGGCCGAGGCGGCCCAGGCGCTGGGCATGAGCCGGACCCAGACGACGCGCCGGATCGTGCTGCCGCAGGCGATGCGCGTCATCGTGCCCCCCACGGGCAACGAGACCATCGCGATGCTCAAGGACACCGCCCTCGTCGCCTTCGTCCCGGTGTCGAACGAGCTGTTCTTCCAGCTCAACGCGATCGGTACGCGGACGTTCCAGGTCTTCCCCATGCTCATCGCCGCGTGCCTGTGGTACTTGGCGCTCACGAGCGTGCTCATGGTCGGGCAGCACTTCCTCGAGAAGCGGTTCGCCCGCGGGACGGCAGGGTCGAGTCCAGGACGCCGGCGACGCTTCGCGCGTCCCGTGCCCTCAGGCGGAGAGGGAGGGGTGTGATGAGCGGCGACCCGGTCGTGAGGTCCGAGGGCGTGCGCAAGTCCTTCGGGCGGCTCGAGGTGCTGAAGGGCATCGACCTCGAGATCTCCGCGAAGGAGGTCTTCTGCCTGGTCGGCCCCTCGGGCTCGGGCAAGTCGACCTTCCTGCGCTGCATCAACCACCTGGAGAAGATCAACGGTGGCCGGCTGTGGGTCAACGGGCGCCTCGTCGGCTACCGCCAGCGCGGCGACAAGCTGTACGAGCTCAAGGAGGCGGAGGTGTCGGCCCAACGCCGGGAGATCGGCATGGTCTTCCAGCACTTCAACCTCTTCCCGCACATGACCGCCCTGGAGAACGTCATCGAGGCCCCGGTCAAGGTGAAGCGCGAGAACAAGGCGACCGCACGGGAGCGCGGCATGGCGCTGCTGGAGCGGGTGGGCCTCGCGCCGAAGGCGGACGCGTACCCCGCGCAGCTGTCCGGCGGCCAGCAGCAGCGCGTGGCCATCGCCCGGGCGTTGGCCATGCAGCCGAAGCTCATGCTCTTCGACGAGCCCACGTCCGACCTAGACCCCGAGCTCGTGGGGGACGTCCTCGCAGCCATGCGCCTGCTCGCCGACGAGGGGATGACCATGATCGTCGTGACCCACGAGATGGGCTTCGCCCGCGAGGTCGGGGACATGCTCGTCTTCATGGACGACGGCGTGATAGTCGAGAGCGGCCCCCCGGCCGAGGTACTCGCGAACCCACGTCACGAGCGCACCCAGGCCTTCCTGGGCAAGGTCCTCTAGCCGCCGGCGGACATCGTCCGCCGCGGCACCGCTACCTGTGCCCGTTCCGGCGACGCAACGGCCAGTACCGGCAGAGGACCCGTCCGAGCACCTGGTCGACCGGGACGACGCCGAACGTCCGGCTGTCGTCACTCGCGCCCGGGTTGTCCCCGGCCACCCACCAGCCACGGTCCAGCCGGCGTACGGCCCGCTTCACGACGAGCAGGTCGGCACGGTCGGGACGGCGCAGCACGACGACATCACCCGGCCGTACGCGGGCTCCCCAGCGCACCAGCAACCAGTCCCCGGGGCTCAGCGCGGGCAGCATCGACGGCCCGGAGACGGCCACCCGGCCGAAGGGCCAGGACGGCCCGCGCCACCGTCCCCGAGCACCCGCCCGGCCCTCACCAGGCGACCCCGCCGCGCCATGTGTCCCTGAACGCATCACGGGTAGTGTCGCGCAGGAATCGACATCGACCGCGACATCGATCGAGGAGACAGCAGAGATGTTCAGGCGCCTGTTCGCACCCACGACCACCGTCCATGCGCACTGCGACCTGCCGTGTGGCGTGTACGACCCGGCGCAGGCCCGCATCGAGGCCGAGTCGGTGAAGGCGATCATGGAGAAGTACGCGTCCAACGACGACCCGGTGTTCCGCACGAGGGCGCTCGTCATCAAGGAGGAGCGCGCAGAGCTCGTCAAGCACCACCTCTGGGTGCTCTGGACCGACTACTTCAAGCCGCCGCACTTCGAGTCCTACCCCCAGCTGCACCAGCTCTTCAACGAGGCGACGAAGCTCGCCGGCGCCGCGGGGGGCAAGGGCACGACCGACACCGCCAAGGGCGAGGAGCTCCTCGGCAAGATCGACGAGATCGCGAAGATCTTCTGGGAGACCAAGCAGGGCTGACGCCTGCGCTCTGGCGCAGCACGCTCGCTACGCTCGCCCGGGTGATCAGACCCGCACACCCGGGCGACGTGCCGCGCCTCCTCGCGCTCGTCCGTGAGCTGGCCGAGTACGAGCGGGCCCTGCACGAGGTCCAGGCGGGCGAGGCGGACCTGCACGCGGCCCTGTTCACGCCCGAGCCCGCCGTGTTCTGCCACGTCGCCGAACACGAGCCGGGCGACGGGCGGGCCCCCGAGATCGTCGGGTTCGCCCTGTGGTTCCTCAGCTTCTCCACGTGGCGGGGGCGGCACGGCGTGTACCTGGAGGACCTCTACGTCCGTCCCGACATGCGCGGACACGGGTACGGGCGGGCGCTGCTGCGAACCCTGGCGGGGGTGTGCGTCGAGCGCGGGTATCAGCGCCTGGAGTGGTGGGTGCTCGACTGGAACACCTCGGCGCACGCCTTCTACCGCAGCGTCGGTGCGGAGCCGATGGACGAGTGGACGGTCTGGCGCCTCTCCGGGCCGGCACTCGCCGCACTGGGCGGCGGCGGGGGTCGGTGAGAGCCCTCCGTGCCACACTTGCCGCCTTTGCCCCGCACATCGGTGCGGCGTACGCCCAGGGCCCAGGGGTGTTGACAGGGCGGACCCTGTCACGCCCACATGTCGGGGCGGCGTCCCATGGCGTAGCGTCGGACCACCTGTGCGGCCCGGTGCGGCCCGACCGGTACGGACCGCGCACCCCTGGGGGCACCACGGAGGAGTCACGTGAGCGAGGGATCCGCCACCGTGTCGTCCGGCACAGCCGGCGCAGTGCGCGACACGGTCGAGGTGAGGCTGCCCGCCGACGGGGCGTACCTGTCGGTGCTGCGCACCGCGACCGCAGGGCTCGCCGCCCGGCTGGACTTCACCCTGGACGAGATCGAGGACCTGAGGATCGCCGTCGACGAGGCGTGCGCGATGCTGCTCGGCCACAGCGTGCCCGGGTCCGTGCTCGACTGCTCCTTCGACCTGACCGACGACTCGATGGCCGTCTCGGTCTCCGTGCCCACGACGGACGGGGCGCTGCCGAAGAGCGGCACCTTCGCCTGGACCGTGCTCACCACCCTGGCCGACGCCGTGGACACGTCGGTGGACGATGCCAGCCGGGTCACCCTCACGCTGCGCAAGCGGCGGGGCGGGCCGGTGCCGACGTGAGTGTGTTCGCCGACAACGGCAGCGGAGAGGTGCTCGACCGGGCCGAGGCGCGGGCGATGTTCGACCGCCTCGCCACGCTCCCCGAGACCTCGCCGGACCGGCGCATGCTCCGCGACCAGCTCGTCCAGGCGCACCTCCCCCTCGTCGAGCACCTCGCCCGCCGGTTCCGCAACCGGGGCGAGCCGTTCGACGACCTCGTCCAGGTGGCCACGATCGGGCTGATCAAGTCCGTCGACCGGTTCGACCCGGACCGCGGCGTCGAGTTCTCCACGTACGCCACCCCGACGATCGTGGGCGAGATCAAGCGGCACTTCCGTGACCGCGGCTGGGCGATCCGCGTCCCCCGTCGGCTGCAGGAGCTCAAGCTCACGTTGTCGACGGCGGCCAGCGAGCTGAGCCAGCGCAACGGCCGCGCTCCCACGGTGAACGAGCTCGCCGAGCACCTCAAGATCTCCATGGACGAGGTGCTCGAGGGCCTCGAGTCCGCCAACGCGTACAGCGCGGTGTCGCTGGACGCTCCCGAGGGCGGCGACGAGGACGCCCAGTCGGTCGCGGACACGCTTGGCACGGAGGACGAGTCACTCGAAGGCGTGGAGTACCGCGAGTCGCTCAAACCGCTGCTCGAACGGTTGCCCCCTCGCGAGAAGAAGATCATCCTGCTGCGGTTCTTCGGCAACATGACGCAGTCGCAGATCGCGCAGGAGGTCGGCATCTCCCAGATGCACGTGTCCCGCCTGCTCGCCCGTACGCTCGCCCAGCTGCGGCAGAACCTGCTCGTCGAGGACTAGGCAGGCTCGCGGCCGTACGCGGCCGTACGGTCCGCACGCCATCCGGCCGCGGCGTCAGCCGTCTGCCGATCCGTCCTCCAGAGCACGGGAGGTCGGCGGGCTCAGCAACAACACCAGCCCGACCGCCGCGAGGGCACCCAGCGGCAGCCCAGCCGCGTACTGGTCCCCCTGCACCATCGAGACGCTCACCGGCAGCAGCAGGAGCTGGGTCACCACCGCCGGGGCGCGCGCCCACCGCCGTACGCGGTGCAGCCCGGAGGCCACCGCGAGCAGACCCGCGGCCGCGAGCACGCCGAGCAGGCC
>JBOGEN010000141.1:0-6287 GCA_050743265.1 Actinomycetes bacterium | reverse complement strand
GTCGAGGACCGTGCAGCGCCAGCGGTGGTCGACGCCCTCGAGCCGCAGGACGAGTGCCCAGGAGTGGCGGCGCTCTGCGACCACGGCGCACACCTCGGCCACGCCGTCGACGGGCTCGCACACGTGGACCGACCGCACCACCGCGCGCGCGTGCTTGCCGACCGGCCGGGCACCGTGGGCGTCCGCCGACTGCCGGGCGATGGCCGTGTACACGTCGGCGGAGGTCCACCGGACGAGCTGGGCGGCGGGTCGGTGCCCGGCGAGCACCTCGACGACGGCCTGGCTGATCAGCGTCGCCCACGCGCGCGGGTCCGGGAGCGCCCGGCTCGGCGTCCGTTGCGGGCCGAAGTACGGGTCGTCCTCGTCGACCGGGCGCAGCGTCGCCGTCTCGGGGACGGCGGGCACACCCGAGGGCAGCCGGAACGCGAGTGCGAGGCTGCCCTGGACGGCTTCGGGGGTGTCACCCCTGGCCCGTACCTCGGGTCCGATGACGTCGTCGTAGGGCGGGTCGTGGCGGGGTACGGGGACGACCCGCAGCGACGTTCGCGGTGTGGTGGTGAGACGGCCGGCCGCGGAGGACACGGTCGAGAGGGGGGAGTGGGACAACACGGTCACCTCACGGATATCGGACAAATGGCCACGCCTTCGTACAGGGGCCCCGCTGCGTGGTCAAGATCTTGCGGGCAGTGAGGACGAAACCGGTCAAAGCGTCATCGGTCCGTGACTCGGATCGGTGCAGGACAATGTCGGCATGGGTGGTACGCGACACACCGGACTCGCCGCGCTCGTCGTCGACTGGGGCGGCGTCCTCACCACCGCGCTCGAGGACGCCACCCGCGAGTGGTGCGCCAGGGACGACATCGACTTCGACGGCTACCTGGCCGCTGTCCGGACGTGGCTCGGTCCGGCGTACGCGGCGGAGGCCCGGCTCAACCCCGTGCACGCGCTGGAGCGGGGCGAGATGCACGTCCAGCACTTCGAGGAGCAGCTCGCCGGGCGGCTCCGCCACCGGGACGGCTCGGCAGTGTCCCCGGCCGGGCTGCTCGAGCGGATGTTCGCCTGCTTCGCCCAGGTTCCGGCGATGAACGACGTCGTCCGGCGTGCCCGGGGCGCGGGGCTGCGCACGGCCCTGCTGTCCAACTCGTGGGGCAACACGTACCCGCGCGAGGCCTGGGACTCCCTCTTCGACGTGGTCGTCATCTCCGACGAGGTCGGGATGCGCAAGCCCGAGCCCGAGATCTTCCACCTTGTCGCGGAGCGGCTGGGGGTGGCGCCGGCGCGCTGCGTGTTCGTCGACGACGTCGCGGTGAACGTCCGCGCTGCCGGGGGCGTCGGCATGGTCGGCGTCCACCACGTCGACCAGGACACGACCGTCGCCGAGCTCGAGGTGCTCTTCGACGTACCGCTGCGCGCCTGACGGCGGGGATTCCTCTGGTCGTCCTCCGGCCCAGCTGCGACGGCACAGACGGCGCGCCCGCTCAGCCCGCGAACAGCAGCACCAGCCCGGCCAGCGTGAACGCGACCATGAGCAGCAGCAAGGGGATCTGCCCCGCGAGCGCCTGGCGGCGCGGGAAGAGCCGGACGGCGCGGTCGTGCGCCGAGACGACCCCGAGCACGTGCCCGACGACGACGCCGAGCACCTGGACGACGGCGATCGCCCCGGCGGAGACCACCCCGAAGTCCACCCCCCGCTCGGCGGTGCCGAACAGGTCGGCACCGGTGACCAGAGGGTCAGAGAGCAGGATGACGGTGCGCTGGCCCTCGAAGACGAACAGCGAGAAGTAGTGCGCGACCACGTACCCCACGACGATGGGCACGACCGAGTGGGCGAACGCACGGGGTGCGAGCACGGACCCCGCCCACGAGCCGGACAGGCTGCTCGCCTCGCCCATCCGTGCCGCCGCGAGCGTGGCGGCCAGGTAGGCGGCACCGAAGGCGGCCACAGTCCCGACCAGCCCCACGGTCCCGGTGAGCACGGGCCCGCCGAGCGTCTCGTCCTGCATGACGCCGATCCACCAGGGCGAGTTCGACAGCCCGTCGTACGCGGTCGTGCCCAACATCACCGTCACGACGGCGACGAGCCCTGGGACCTGCGGCTGCGTGTCCAGCCCCTGCAGCGGGGAGCGGATGACGAGGCGTCCGTCCTCGCGCCGGCCGAACGGGCTGAGCCGCCCGACGAGCGTGGAGAGGACCTCGAGCCCGTCCGCGCGGTCGAACCACCGGGAGCCGTACAGCGCGGCACCCACGAGCATCACCCCGGCGTACGCGCCGAAGTACGTGCGCATCACCGGCAGCGTGGACGGGTCGGAGGACACCAGCTCGAGCCAGCCGAACGTGAGCAGGGCCAGGGCCGAAGGCCAGAGGCCCAGCCCGTACGGCAGCGCACGCAGTCCCTGCTCCGGTGAGGCCCGCGTCGCCGTGGCGAGCAGCAGGTGCAGGGTGCGCAACGGGTTGAGCAGCCGCCACACCGGGCCCAGCAGCAGCGAGGCGGGGACGAGGCCAACCCAGAAGAGCACGTACACCACGGACGCCGTGGGGTTCGTCGCCAGGTCAGGGCCGAACAGCGCCGCGACCGCGACGAACCCGGTCGCGGCAAGCCCGACGAGCCGGACGGACCAGGCGAAGGGTGCCGAGTCGACGACGCGCTGCACCCCGAGCGGGAGCGGTCGCCCGGCGCGGGGGCCGTCCAGCCGGGGCGTACGCCAGAGCAGCCCCAGCGCCACGAACGAGACCACCAGCGCGGCGACCGCCCCCACGAGGGCGTACGAGAACGGCACGGGGAGGTCCTGCCGCCCTCCGATCCCGTGGGCGAGGACGAGGCCGTCAGCCGTCAGCACGTCGTGCCCACGGCGTGCGGGGACGGGACGGAACGCACCAGAACGGCTCCTGCGAGGGGTGGCCGTCGGCGACCGGACGGGTGGCCGTCGGCCACCGGACGGGTGGCAGTGGGGGACCGGAGATGTGGCGGTCGGCGACGTCACGCTACCTCGCGCCCGACCTGCCACCGGGGGGCCGTGACGCGTGCGACCATGAGCAGATGCCGGACCGGCTCAGCCCGCTCGACGTGTCCTTCCTCTACTTCGAGGACGCCACGACGCCCATGCACGTGGGGAGCGTGGCGGTGTTCCGCCCTCCGGACGAGGGCTTCGACCACGACGCGCTCGTCGACCTCGTCCGCGCCCGGATCGCGTACGTGCCCCGCTACCGCCAGAAGGTGCGCTGGGTGCCCGGGCACGTGGCGAACCCGGTCTGGGTGGACGACCCCGAGTTCGACGTCAGCTACCACGTACGGCGCTCCGCGCTGCCCCGGCCGGGCACGGAGGAGCAGCTGCGCGAGCTGGTGGCCCGCCTCATGAGCCGGCGGCTCGACCGCAGTCGCCCGCTGTGGGAGATGTACCTCGTCGAGGGCCTCGCGGACGGCTGCTTCGCCCTGATCGGCAAGACCCACCACGCGATGGTGGACGGCGTAGGTGCCGTCGACATCGGCACTGTGATCCTGGACGCGACACCCACACCGCAGGCGCAGCCGGTGCACACCTGGCAGGCGTCGCCGGAGCCGTCGTGGGCCGAGCTGCTCACCGGTGCGGTCTCGGACGCGGTGAGGCGCCCGAGCGCGGTCCTCGACACGCTGCGTACGGGGGTGACGGACCTCCGGACATCGGCGGGCAAGCTCGCCGGCGCGGCCGGGGGCATCCTCGACGCCGTTCGTACGGCGGCGGCCCCGGCGCCGGACACGCCGCTCAACGCCCGAGTCTCCGAGCAGCGCCGCTACGCCACCCTGCGGACCGATCTCGACGACTACAAGCGGGTGCGCAAGACCCACGGCGGCACCGTCAACGACGTCCTGCTGGCGGTCGTGGCCGGAGCGCTGAGGGCGTGGTTCCTCACCCGTGGTGAGGCCGTCACGACGAAGACCGCCGTACGGGCGATGGTGCCCGTGAGCGTGCGCGACGACGAGGACGGCGAGGGTGGGGGAGCCCTCGGCAACCGGGTCTCCTCGTACCTCGTGCGCCTGCCGGTCGGCGAGCCCAACCCGGTCGTCCGGCTCCACCAGGCCTCGTACGCGATGCGGGCGCACAAGGAGACCGGCCAGGCCGTCGGGGCGGACGCGCTCGTCTCCCTGTCCGGCTTCGCACCCCCGACGCTGCACGGCCTCGGCGCCAGGGTGGGGAGCACCTTGTCGCGCCGCATGTTCAACCTCGTCGTGACGAACGTGCCCGGCCCGCAGTTCCCGCTGTACGCAGGCGGCGCGGAGATGCTCACCGCGTACCCGGTCGTGCCGCTGGCCAAGGGCCAGGCCGTGAGCATCGGCGTCACGTCGTACAACGGCGGCGTGTTCTTCGGGCTCAACGCCGACAGGGACGCCATGGCCGACGTCGACGTGCTCGCACAGTGTCTCGGAGACGCCCTGGCCGAGCTGGTGGAGACGGTCCGGTGAGCCGCGGCCGGGCAGGTCGCCCACCCCGCCGAGGCCTCGTCCTCGGCGCCGGAGGCGTGCTCGGCGCTGCGTGGACGATCGGCGCGCTCAAAGCCCTCGAGGAGGTCGAGGGCTTCGACCCGGGGACCGTGGAGGTCCTCGTGGGGACCTCCGCCGGCTCGGTGCTGGCCACCCTGCTGGGGTCCGGCCTCACCCCTGACGCGCTCCTCCACCACCAGCAGGGCGTGGTCGTGGAGGGGGAGACCCACCTGGTGTACGACCACGACGCCAACGGTCCGTTGCCACCCCGTCCCCGGCTGGGCATCGGCAGCCGCGGTCTGCTCGTCCGTACCGCGCTGCACCCCCGCAGTACCCCGCCGCTCGCCGCCCTGTACGCCATGCTCCCGGCCGGGCGCGGCTCGCTCAAGCCGATCGGCCGACTCGTCCATGCCGTCACGCCGGCCGGGCCCTGGTCGCCGCACCCGTCGCTGTGGGTCGTGGCGCTCGATTACGACGGGGGCCACCGTGTCGTGTTCGGGCAGGACGGCGCACCCGGCGCCCACCTGTCCGAGGCGGTCATGGCGTCCTGTTCCGTCCCTGGCTGGTACGCCCCGGTCGACATCGCCGGCCGCAGGTACGTCGACGGCGGGACCTGGTCGTCCACCTCGCTCGACCTGCTCTCAGGTCTCGGGCTCGACGAGGTGTACGTGCTGGCCCCGATGGCCTCGTTCCGCTACGACCGACCGGACTCCGTCGTCGCCCGGCTGGAGCGTAGGTGGCGTCGCCGGGTGACGCGCCGCCTCTTGCGGGAGGCCGAGCTCGTCCGCGCGTCCGGCACCGACGTCACGATGGTCGGTCCCGGGCCTGAGGACCTCTCCGCGATCGGTGCGAACCTCATGGACCCCCGCCGGCGCACCCAGGTGCTGGAGACGTCGCTGCGTACGAGCGTGTCCGCGCTGCGGCGGTCGCCGTTGGAGGACGTCAGCTGATGCGGGTCTACCTGCCGTCCACCTTCGGTGGGCTGGAGTCCCTCCGCGCGTCCGCCGAGGTGGGGCCGCCGCCGTTGTACGGGTGCGCCGTGACCCCCGGGCTGCGGGAGTGGTACGCCGTGGCGGACCTCGAGGAGCTCGAGTACGTGGCGTTGACCGAGGCGGCCGGGGTCTCACTGCGGTTGCTGCCTGCCGGGGGCGGACGCCGGCGCATCGTCCTCGCGGCCGATGTCCCCGACGACGCGGTGACCGCAGAGCCGGGATCCGGTCGGGCCGCGGTGCGGGTGGCGACGGCGGTCCCGCTCCGCCGGGTCGCCGCGCTCCACGTGGACGGCCACGAGGCCGAGGGAGACGTGGCCGCCGCCGTGGAGGCGCTGGCGCGTGCCGAGGCCGGTGAACCTGACGCGGTCAGCGCTCTCGAGGACGCGCAGTCCCACGAGCTCGCCTGGTACGCCGTTCAGGAGCTCGACGCCTTGCTCGGGGCGCGGTAGGGCGTCGTCCGGTCCGCTGCCGGCGTACCGGAGCGCTGCCGGCTTGGCCGACGGTGGCGGTCGGTGTGCTAGCGTCCCGCTTCTGCTCACGGTGACGCCGCGTACACGCCCGGGCAACGCGCTTGGCGCGTACGGAGGAGGTCCGCTAGAGTAGGCAGGTCCCCGCGAGGAACGACGGCCTCGGCCGTGTCTTCGTGTGGTCATCGCTCGGGTCGGCTCGGTCAGTTTGACCGAGCGCAGAGCCGGGCGATAACTTTGGGAAGCCATCCCGAGATCTGGTTTGTTCTGGGTTTTGGTGTGTGGTGGTTCTTTGAGAACTCAACAGCGTGTCTATGGTTAGTGCCTTTTTTGGTTCCCGTGTCATGGGTGCTGTGGCCTGTTGTGGGTTGT
>JBOGEN010000140.1:0-5911 GCA_050743265.1 Actinomycetes bacterium | reverse complement strand
CAGCGCGGTCTTGAGCCGCTCGTCGGCGAACCAGGAGTCGAGGAGGTGGTCCGCGGGCTGGAGCGCCTGCCGGGTGAGCTCGGCCCCCGACGCGTCGCTGCCCGATCCGAGGCCCCACAGCGCGCGGCCCAGTCGGCCGGGAGTGGGCGGGCCGGCGAAGGCGTCGAACACCCGGGCGCTGCGCGCGCCCCAGTCGGCCACGAAGCGCCGGTACGCGTCGGCGTCGGCAGGCCCGCACAGCGCCGCGATCGAGTCGCACGTCCGGTCGAGGTCTACCCAGAAGGTGAGCGCCACCTGTTCCCCGGCGTCCGTCCAGAACGGGGCGAACCCCCACGGGTCGAGGTCCTGGTACTCCAGCCCGTACGCAGCGAGGTCGAGCTCCTCGACCACCCCGGTGTGGCGCACCATGACGTGCGCGCTCGAGCCCCTGTCGACGCGGTAGCCCGGCCATCGGGCCACGGTCGAGCAGGCCCCGCCCAGGACGGTGTCCCGCTCGACGACCTCGACCTCGAGGCCGGCGCGGGCGAGGTAGCAGGCCGCCACCAGGGCGTTATGTCCTGCCCCGACGACGACGACGTCGCGCACGGGCGGCGAGTCTAGGCCGGGAGCCCCGCGGGCCAGGGCCCGGCCACGGGTCGGCCCTGGTAGCGGCCGCTCACGCCGAGGACTGCGAACCGGGCGAAGAGCTCCTCGGCGTACCACCCCTCGCGCGGCGTGCGGCGGACGGCGTCGAGGTGGGCGGGACCCCGGTGCGCGAACGCCGCCAGGTCGGCCGCCGACCGCCACAGGCTGAACGTGCCCTGCAGGCCGAGGGGCGCCTCCCCGATCCCGAGGGCGAGCAGCAGCCCGTCCCGCCCTGCGAGGTCGGCCGCGACAGGTCCGGCGGCCCGGTAGAACCGGACCATCCTCGTCGGGGCGAGCCTGGCCCGGGTGAGGGACGCCACCGGCCCGGGGGTGTCCACTCGGGTCGGGACGGGGTCACCGAACGGCTCCCGTCCACTCCACCGGCCGCGGCTCGCCACCGGACGCAGGTGCACCGCCAGCCGTTCGTACGCCCGCGCGTCGAACGCCCGCGCCAGCCGCGACCCGGCGAACCCGTCGGCCGCCCTGGCGGTGTCCCAGGACACGAGGACGGCCCAGTGCCGGAGGTCAGCGTCGGTGGGGCGCATCCGGCCTCCGGCCGCTGTACCGAGAACCTTCACGAAACGGACACCCGGGGTGCGCCGTAGCGCTCGTCCCGTCTGCAGAGAATCAGCCATCAAGCATCCGGCCGCATCTGCCGAAACCCCCCACACGAAGACGGTCACGAGGGCAGGAACGACGGCCATGCAATTCAGGGTAGGTCGGGTTCTTCCCAGGCCAGGAAGTGTCCTGGCCCCTCATCCGGGGGATAAATCGCCCGGACGGGTCGCCAGCACGGTTCAGGCGGCCCTCCTCGCACAACGCAGTGGCGGGCAGCACCAAGGGAGCGCACACGGTGGAAACGGCGAAACGGTTCTGGCGGGTCGCCACGACGAGTCCCTGGGTGCGGGCCGGTGTCCTCATCGTGGCTCTCGCGGTCGGCGTCGTCAGCATCGGCCGGGTGCCCCACGCCTCGATGCTCCCTGCGCTCATCGGACTGCTGCCCTGGGTGTTCGGCAAGTACGTGCTCTGCCCGCTGCGCTGGCACGCCCTCTCCGTCAGTGGCAACACCCGGTTCTGGCACATGCGGGTGTACGCCGAGAGCGAGCTGTTCGGCCTGCTCTCCCCGGCCCACACCGGGGCGGACCTGTGGCGCCTGCACAACCTGCACCGCACCGGCATGCGCCGCTCCGCGGCGACAGCCGAGGTCGGTCTCGACCGCCTGGTCGGCGCCATCGGCCTCTCGTTCTTCGTGGTGATCGCCGGCGCGACCCTGCCTCCGCAGGTGCTCGTCGCGGCCGGTGGCGGGGCGCTCGTCGCGCTCGTCCTCGCTCTCGTGTTCCGGAGGCGCCGCCCGAAGTTCCTCGAGGAGCGCCCCCTGCCGCCGCCGGGCCGTCTCGCCCGCGGGATCGCGCTCTCCCTCGGCTACCAGCTGACGATCATGTGCATGCTGCTCGGCAGCGTCGCCGCGGTCGGCCACTCCGTCTCCCCGCTGGCCCTGCTGGGCGTGTTCGGCGCCAGCCAGGTGGCCGGCATCATCCCCGGTGTGCACGGCGCCAGCCCCCGCGAGGGCGCGCTCGTGTTCGGCCTCCACTCGCTCGGCGTGCCTGTGGGCGCCGCCATCGGGGCCGTCGCCCTGACTGCCGTGCTGGCCTGGGGGCCCGCGTTGCTGCTGGGCGGCGGGTCGATGGCCGTGCGTCGCCTGCTGGCCTCGCGATCCGCGTCGGCGTCCGTCCCGGTCCCCGCGGCAGCCTGACCGTACGGGCTCACCGCGCCGGCTTCAGGTCCGCCCGTCACCCGTCCGGGTGACGCGCGGAAGTATTTGCGTGCGCCCTCCGGCTGACCTGGGACGATATGGACCGCATGGGCTATTGCCGCCCGGTGGCGACATCGGTCACCGTGTCCCCCTGTGACGGGGCGGCACGGTCAGGAGGCACCGTGGACGACTTCGTGGAGCAAGTGGCTCGTCGCCGGGTTCTCGGAATACTCGCGGTTCCGGTCATCCCGCGTCCGCTGCGTGAGCTGTTGATCGTCCTCGCCGGGATCGGCTTCTACTTCGGCGGCCGTGGGATCACCGAGTCCGCGTACGCCCCCGCGCTCGACCACGCCCGGGATGTCGTCGCGTTCGAGAAGACCCTCGGCATCTACTGGGAGCCGACGGTGCAGGGTCTGATCGACGGCTCGACGTGGGCGGTCGACGCGATGAACTGGGTCTACATCTGGGGGCACTGGCCGGTCATCGCAGCCACCCTGGTGTGGCTGGTGCTGCGCCACCCCAAGGTCTACCGCAGGACACGCAACGCGATGATCGTGTCCGGCGGCATCGGTATGGTGATCTTCGTCATCTACCCGTTGGCGCCGCCGCGGCTCGCCCACCTGGACCTGCTCGACACGGTCACGCTGCACTCGCACGCGTACCGGGTGCTGCAGCCTCCGGGCTTCACCAACCAGTTCGCGGCGATGCCGAGCCTGCACTTCGGCTGGGACCTGCTCATGGGCATCGCGCTGGTCACCGCCGCGGGTCACTGGTTGCTGCGCCTCGTCGGGTACGTCCTGCCGCTGCTCATGGCGGCGGCGGTCGTCCTCACCGCCAACCACTACCTGGTGGACGTGGTCGCCGGTGGCGCGCTCGCCCTGGTCGGGCTCTACGTGGCCACCCGGATCGAGCGCAAGGCGGCGGGTGACGTCGTCCCGATCCCGCGGCAGGCCGGCCCCCCTGTGGTGGAGACCGACGACGGGCGTGGCTTCGGCCACGCCGCGTCGGAGCAGCAGGCGTAGTGACGTCCGGCCGGGTGCTCGCGGTCGCCCACCGCGCGGGTAACACGCTGGCCGACTTCCGCGACGCGATGGACGCCGGCGTGGACCTCATCGAGGCCGACGTCCACGCCTACCGGGGGCGGCTCGAGGTCCGGCACACCAAGTCGATGGGTCCGCTGCCCTGGCTGTGGGACCGGTGGTACCTGGTACCCAAGAGCCAGCCCCGGCTCGTCCTGCCCGACCTGCTTGCCGAGGTGGAGCCGAAGACCCACCTCATGCTCGACCTCAAGGGCGTCCACCCGCGGGTGGCACCGGCCACGGCCGCCCTGGTGCGCGCGATGGAGCCTGCTCATCCGGTCACGATCTGCACGCGGGCGTGGTGGATGCTCGACGCGTTCGCCGGGCTCGACCACGTGCGGATCGTGCACTCTGCCCGCAGCCGCCGCGAGCTGTCCCGGTTATTGCGCCGCCTCGCCCGTCGGCACACGTTCGGGGTGTCCGTGCACCGCGACCTGCTCACACCAGCGATCGTGCAGGCCCTGCACCGCCACGCCGAGGTGGTCATGACCTGGCCGGTGAACACGAAGGCCGAGCTCGACGACGTCCTGGCGCTCGGCGTCACCGGGGTGATCAGCGACCACCTGGACGTGCTGAGCCCGCTGCTGGACGGTCGCCCGCCCGCCTAGGCGTGCCAGCCCGTACCCGAGGCTCCGGCCCGTGCCGGAGGCTCCGGTCAGCGCCTGAGCACGGAGGCGGTCGTCAGAGCACGCCGCGGACGGCGTCCTCGCTGCGGCCCAGGACGGCCCGGCCGTCGTCGGTGAGGATGATCGGCCGCTGGATGAGCACCGGGTTGGCCACCATCACCTCGATCCAGCGCGTCCGCTCGCGCGGGAGGTCGGCCAGGCCGACCTCGGCGGCGACCGGCTCGTGGGTGCGCGCCACGTCCCACGGTTCGAGGCCGAGGCGAGTGAGCACGACGTCCAGCTCGGCGACGGTGGGTGGCTGGGCGAGGTAGTCGCGGACGCGGTACTCCACGCCGCGCTCGTCCAGCAGGCTGCAGGCTGCGCGGGACTTCGAGCAGCGGGTGTTGTGCCAGATCTCCACGGACGGGCTCCTGCTCGGTCGGGGCTTCTGTGGGGCCGGCGTCAGGTGGTCGTCGGGCGTCGGTCGCCCACCGGGGCGGGCGTGCCGCCGGTGAGCCGTACCAGCTCGTCGAACGTCGTCGGGAACACCGAGTGCGGGTGGCCGGCCGCGGCCCACACCACGGGGTACCCGCGCAGCGCCTCGTCCACCAGGGTGCGCAACGGGGACGGGTGACCCACCGGGGCCACGCCCCCGATCGGGAACCCGGTGGCCGCACGGACCAGGTCGGGGTCGGCACGACGAAGCCGGCGTACGCCGAGGTGCTCCGCCACCCTCGTCGTGTCGACCCGGTGCGCGCCCGAGGTGAGCACGAGCACGGCCTCGGGGTCGGCGTCCCCGCTGTGCTCGGCCGCGAACACGAGGCTGTTCGCGATCGCCCCGATCTCGCAGCCCAGCTGGGCCGCTGCGGTGGCGGCGGTGGGGGCGGCGTCCGACAGCTCACGGACCTGGGGTGAGACGCCGGCGGCCTCGAGCGCGGCGGTGACCCGGGCGACGTTGGCATGCATGAGGCAGGACCTTATCGCCGCGGGCGCCGCCGTCTCGCCGGTTGTGGGCGCCGCCGCCTCGTCGGGCCTGAATGGCTCCGAAGCCGTTGCGGTTCTGTCGGCGGAGCGGTTTACTCTGGACTTGGTTCGAACACATGTTCGAACAAGTCGGGTGTGGGGCTCGCGGCCCGCACCCGGTCAGGGGCGGCTCCCCGCCCGGGCGCGTGGTCCTCGACCCCCACGCCGTCCGGGCGGGGCGCCGTCGGCCCGGGCGAGGGGAGGGGAAGCCCCTCGTCCGGGCCGGCAGCCCGCCCCGGGCGCCGCCTTCCCCCGGCACCTCGCGACCCGTCAGGCCGTTCCGGCCGGCGGGCAGGCCGCTGCAGGAGGGAGGACGACCCGATGACCCGTCTCTACGCCGAGCCGGTCGAGGTACGCCGCGCGGAGGACGCCCCCGCGCAGTTCCTCTGGCGTGGCCGGCTCTACGTCGTCCGCGAGGTCCTGGCGACCTGGCTGCAGGCCGGGGAGTGGTGGCGAGGCCGGCCCCCCGCCGGGGCGGACGCGAGCCCCGACGCCGGCCCCGTGCTCGACGACGGGGAGCGCGAGTACTGGCGGGTGGAGGCCGCCGCCGGGCGTACGGCCGCCCGGGGGGTCTACGACCTGTGCTTCGACTGGTCCACCGGCGCGTGGACCCTCACCCGGACGATGGACTGAAGGGAGCAGCCGTGACCCGTGCCCTGTCCGCCCCGGTGGCCCCGGCGGCGTACGAGCTGCTCGTGGCGGCCCGCCGCGGGCACGCCGAGGCGTCGACCATCCCCGTCCCCGCCGAGAGGTACGCCGCCGCCCACCTCGCCGCGCTGCGTGGCGCCGCTGCCGTCCTCGCCGCCCGGACGGGCCCGGCCGACCCC
>JBOGEN010000139.1:0-10233 GCA_050743265.1 Actinomycetes bacterium | reverse complement strand
CGGTTCCACCGGCCCTCGGCTTGTCCGGGAGCCGCGACGTCGCGCGAGCGCCGTCACCACGCTCGCGCTGGGTGCGCTCGAGCCTCGCGCGCTACGCCTCGTCGAGTGCGTCCGCCCCCGTCGCGCTGCTGTCCCGCAGGAACGTGCGGCAGCGTTCGGCCTCCTCGGCCTCACCGATGTGCCCCGCGGCACGCCCCAGCGCGTGGAGCGCGCGGAGGAACCCCCGGTTCGGCGCGTGCTCCCAGGGCACCGGCCCGTGGCCCTTCCACCCCGCGCGGCGCAGCGCGTCGAGGCCGCGGTGGTAGCCCGTGCGGGCGTACGCGTAGGACGCCACGACCTCGCCCGCGTCGTAGGCGCGGTCGGCGAGCGTCGCCCACGCCAGGGACGAGGCCGGGTACGCCGCCGCGACGTCCGTCGGGTCGATTCCCTCGGCCAGCGCGGCGGCGCCGGGGTCCTCGGGCAGGTGGGTCGGGGCCGGGCCGGGCAGCAGGTTCTCGTACGCGCTCATGACGCCATCGTGCCCGCGCTGCCGGCACACCGCCCAGCCCCGGGGTGGCCCGAGACGGCCAGGCGACGCAAGAGCTAGCCCAGTCGGGTCCCCGCGCTGCGCAGGCTCTGGCAGGCCTCGACCACGCGGGTGGCCATCGCGCCCTCGGCGGCCTTGCCGTACGAGCGGGGGTCGTACTGCTTCTTGTTGCCGACGTCCCCGTCGACCTTGAGCACCCCGTCGTAGTTGCGGAGCATGTGGTCGGCGATGGGCCGGGTGAACGCGTACTGCGTGTCGGTGTCGATGTTCATCTTCACCACGCCGTAGTCGAGCGCCTCGTGGATCTCAGAAAGCGCCGACCCCGAGCCGCCGTGGAAGACCAGGTCAAACGGCTTGTCGGCGCCCGCCTTCGCCCCGACGGCGTCCTGGATCTCCTTGAGCACGGACGGGCGCAGCTTCACGTGGCCCGGCTTGTAGACGCCGTGCACGTTGCCGAACGTCGCGGCCAGGATGTAGCGGCCCTTCTCCCCCGTCCCGAGCGCGTCGGCCGTACGCAGCGCGTCTCCGGGAGTGCTGTAGAGCTTCTCGTTCATCTCGCCGACGACCCCGTCCTCCTCACCGCCGACGACGCCGATCTCGACCTCGAGCACGATGTTGGCCTTCGCGCACACGTCGAGCAGCTCGGCCGCGATCTCGAGGTTCTCGGTGAGCTCGACCGCGGAGCCGTCCCACATGTGCGACTGGTACAGCGGCTGCTCGCCCCGCGCCACCCGCTCCTGCGAGAGCGCGACGAGTGGCCGGACGAACCCGTCGAGCTTGTCCTTCGGGCAGTGGTCGGTGTGCAGCGCGACGTGCACCGGGTACTTGTCCGCGACCATGCGGGCGAACTCGGCCATGCCGACCGACCCCGCGACCATGTCCTTCACCGACGCACCGGACCAGAACTCGGCCCCGCCGGTGGAGACCTGGATGATGCCGTCGCTCTCGGCCTCGGCGAAACCGCGCAGCGCGGCGTTCAGCGTCTGGGACGAGGTCACGTTGATCGCCGGGTACGCGAAGGCGCCCGCCTTCGCCCGGTCGAGCATCTCGGCGTAGACCTCGGGGGTAGCGATCGGCATAGGGACCTCCTGGCGGGTCCGGGCGTGCGGTCTCGCCCCGCACCCTACGAGAACCGGGCTCAGGCCACGGTCACGTCGTCACAGAGATAGACGTCCTGGATCGCGTGCAGCAGGCGGACGCCGTCCTCCATCGGACGCTGGAACGCCTTGCGCCCGGAGATCAGGCCCGTGCCGCCGGCGCGCTTGTTGACCACGGCCGTCGTGACCGCCTCGGCCAGGTCGCTCTCGCCACTGGACGCACCCCCCGAGTTGATCAGCCCCACGCGACCGGCGTAGCAGTTCAGGACCTGGTACCGCGTGAGGTCGACCGGGTTGTCGCTGCCCAGCTCCGTGTAGATCTTCTTGTCGAACTTGCCGTACGAGGCGTCGACGCCGCGCAGGGCGAGGTAGCCCCCGTTGTGGGTGGGCAGCTTCTGCTTGATGACGTCGGCCTGGATCGTGACGCCCAAGTGGTTGGCCTGCGCCGTCAGGTCGGCGGCGGTCTCGTGGTTCGTCCCGTCGACCGTGAACCACGGGTTGCGCATGTAGCACCACAGCACCGTCGCCATGCCGAGCTCGTGGGCCAGCGCGAAGGCCTGGGCGATCTCGGTGAGCTGCCGCGTCGACTCCTGCGACCCGAAGTACACCGTGGCCCCGACGGCCACGGCGCCCATGTTCCACGCCTCCTCGACCGTTCCGAACAGGTGCTGGTCGAACTTGTTCGGGTAAGTGAGCAACTCGTTGTGGTTGAGCTTGACGATGAACGGGATGCGGTGGGCGTACCTCCGAGACACCGACCCGAGCACGCCGAACGTGGACGCGACCGCGTTGCAGCCGCCCTCGATCGCGAGCCGGACGATGCCCTCGGGGTCGAAGTAGGCCGGGTTGGGCGCGAACGAGGCTCCGGCGGAGTGCTCGATGCCCTGGTCGACCGGCAGGATCGACACGTAGCCCGTACCCCCGAGACGCCCGTTCCTGAAGATCGCGGCGAGGCTGCGCAGCACCTGCGGCGAGCGGTCGGAGGCGGCGTAGACGCGGTCCACGAAGTCCGGCCCGGGCAGGTGCAGCAGCTCCTGGCTCACCACCGCCTTGTGCTCGAGCAGCGACGAGGCCTGCTCCCCGAGAACCTCGGCGATTCCGTCAAGGGTGGTGGTGTCGTGGGGGGCGGTCGTCTGGGTCATAGCTCTGCCCTCGAGTCCCTCGTGTCGACGCGTTGGACCGGCTCCCAGTATGTCCGCTGCCGTCGAGTCGGCCCAGGGACGGAAGTCCCAGGACGAGCCGCCCAGGAGGTCTGCCCCGAAGGTCTGCCCGGGAGCCCTCAGGCGAGCCGCTCGGCGACCTTGCGGGCGGCGATGAGGACCGGGTCCCAGGTGGGGGAGAACGGCGGGGCATACGCGAGGTCGAGGCCGGTGACCTCCTCGACCGTCATCGCGTTCCACAGCGCCACCGCGACCGTGTCGATCCGCTTGGCCGAGCCCTCGCCGCCGACGATCTGCGCCCCGAGCAGGCGACCGGTCCGCTGCTCGGCCAACATCTTGATCGTCATGGGGGCGGTGCCCGGGAAGTACCCGGCCTTCGTCGTCGCCTCGACAGTCGCCGTGACGTACGCGAAGCCGGCGACCTCCGCGTCGCGTTCGAGCAGTCCGGTGCGGCCGATCTCGAGGTGGCACACCTTGGTCATGGCCGTCCGCACGAGGCCGGGGAACGTCGCGTACCCCCCGCCGAGGTTGATGCCCGCGACCCGGCCCTGCTTGTTCGCGTGCGTGCCGAGAGGGACGTGGATGCGGCGCCCGGACACGAGGTCGAGGCTCTCCACGCAGTCGCCCGCCGCCCACACCCCGTCCACGCCGGTGACGCGCATGCGCAGGTCGGTGCACAGCCCGCCCGAGTCGCCGACCGGCAGGCCCGCCTCGTGGGCCACCGCCGTGTTCGGGCGTACCCCGAGGCCGAGCACGACGAGGTCGGTCGGGATCGTCGCGCCGGACGTGACCACGCTGGCGACCCGGCCGTCCCGCGCGTCGAAGGCCTCCACCGGCTCCCCGGTGCGGACCTCGATGCCCATGCCCCCCATGGCCTCGTGGACGAGGTGTCCCATGTCGGGGTCGAGCGTGGACATCGGCTCGTCCGCCCGCTCCACGACGGTGACCTCGAGGCCGCGCCGCGACAGCGCCTCGGCCATCTCCAGGCCGATGTACCCGCCGCCGACGACCACGGCCCGCCGCACGTCGGGGGTGAGCGCGGCCGCGAGCGCGGCGCCGTCCTCCAGCGTCTGCACGCCGTAGATGCCGGCAGCGTCCACGCCCGGCAGGGGCGGGGTCACCGGCACGGCACCGGTCGCCACGACCAGGTGGTCGAAGCCGGTGGTCGAGGTCATGCCGGTCGCCCGGTCGCGGGTGTGCACGCGCCGGGCGTCCAGGTCGATGCCCTCGACCTCGGTACCGAGCTGGACGTCGATCGCGTACTTCCGCCGGTGGGTGTCCGGGTCCCGGACGACGAGGGCGTCCGGCCCGTCGACGTCACCGGCGAGCCAGTACGGGATGCCGCAGGCGGAGTACGAGGTGTAGCGCCCCCGCTCGAACGCGACGATCTCCAGGTCGTCCGGCGACCGGCCGCGCCGGGCCTGGGACGCCGCGCTCATGCCCGCGGCGTCCCCGCCGACGACCACGAGCCTTTCGGTCACGGGCGCTCCTCCGGGTGGGTGGCGGCAGCGTCGGCAGCCACGACCGCATGCTGCCCGATCCAGGCGTGCATGGCGATCGCTGCCGCGGCCCCGGCGTTGATGGACCGGGTGGAGCCGTACTGGGGGATCGAGAGCACGGCATCGCAGCGCCGCCGCGCGTCCGCGGACAGCCCGGGGCCCTCCTGCCCGAACAGCAGGACGCACTGCCGCGGTAGCGGGCACGCCTCCAGCGGCTCCGCCCCCGGCAGGTTGTCCACCCCGAGCAGGGGCAGGCCGTGCGTCCCGGCCCAGGCGGCCAGGTCGGCCATCGAGTCGTGGTGCCGCACGTGCTGGTAGCGGTCGGTGACCATGGCCCCGCGACGGTTCCACCGCCGGCGCCCGACGACGTGCACCTCGGCCGCGAGGAACGCGTTGGCCGTACGGACGACGCTCCCGATGTTGAGGTCGTGCACCCAGTTCTCGATCGCGACGTGGAAGCCGTGCCGGCGGTGGTCGAGATCCGCGACGATGGACTCGCGCCGCCAGTAGCGGTACCGGTCCACGACGTTGCGCCGGTCGCCGTGCGCGAGCAGCTCGGGGTCGTACCGCGGGTCGTCCGGCCAAGGCTCGGGGTGCGGGCCCACGCCGACGCCCACCTCCCCAGCGTCGGGAGCGCTCTCGGCGTCACCGGTCTCCGGCCCCTCGGAGAGCCCGGGGCCGGGCAGAGTCGTGTCGTACGCCGGGTCGATGTCGGGGTCGTCGGCAGGCACCCGCGCAGCCTAGGGGCCGGACGAGGGCCCGGCAGGCTGATCGGGAAGGGGCCGGTGCGGCCCCGAGGCGGGGTCCTGGGCAACGATGGAGACATGACCGTGACACGCACCGGGGCGGGCGGCTCGCCCAGTGGCCGACCGGACGACGGGCCGGACACCGTCCAGGTGGCCTTCGTGGGCGGGCACGGCCGCAGCGGCAGCACCCTGCTGTCCCGGGTCCTCGGCGAGGTGCCGTCGTTCTGCGCGATCGGGGAGCTCCGCTACCTGTGGCGCCAGGGCGTACGCCGGGGGCAGATGTGCGGGTGCCGCAAGCGGTTCCACGACTGCGAGTTCTGGACCGAGGTGGGCCGCCACGCCTTCGGCGGCTGGGACCAGGTGGACGCCCGCGAGGTCATCGGCCTCCAGCGCGTCATCGAGCGCAACCGGTACGCGCCCATGCTTCTGGCCCCCCGGGTGTTCCCGTCGTTCGCCCGGCGGCTGGCCCGGTACGCGGAGATCACCGGCGCGCTCTACCGCGGGGTGGCACGCACCAGCGGCTGCGACGTGGTCGTGGACTCGTCCAAGTCACCCTCGTCCGCCCTGGTGCTGCGGCGCATCCCGGGGGTGGACCCGTACCTCGTGCACCTGGTGCGCAACAGCTACGGCGTCTGCTACTCGTGGTCGCGCACCGTCGTCCGGGAGGACAGGGGCGGCCGCCTCATGGCCCAGCACTCCACGGCCCGCACCGCCCTGGAGTGGTCGGGCTTCAACCTGGCCTTCGACGTGCTACCCGCGCTGGGCGTGCCCTCGACCCTCGTGCGATACGAGGACTTCATAACCAGGCCCGCCGAGCAGACCCGCCGCATCTGCGCCTTCCTCGGCAGGCCGGAGGCGCCCGGCCGGCTGGACTTCATCTCCGACGGCGCCGTGACCCTCCAGCCGGGCCACACCGTGGCCGGCAACCCGATGCGGCTGTCCGTCGGTGAACAGCCCCTGGCGGTGGACGAGCGCTGGCGGACCGAGCTCGACCCGCGGGCCCGCCGGGTGATCAGGCCCCTCACGGCGCTCGGCATGGCGAGGTACGGCTACCGCCGCTCCGACCGCTGAGGGCAGCCGCGGGCGGGATCCGAGTCGAGCCCTCCCCGCGCCCACGTCGTGCGCACCGACCGGCGTCCGCTCCGGCAAAATCCCGCGCGTTCGCAGGTCAGAGCGCCGAGGATGGCAGGGTGTCCGACCCCGGCCTCGCGATCGCGCTCGGTCCCGAGCTGTCCACGCTCACGGCGAGCGCGGTCTACCTCGTCGTGTTCGGGTTCGTGTTCGTGGAGTCCGGGCTGCTGGTCGGCGTCGTCCTGCCCGGGGACACGATGCTGTTCGCGGCCGGCCTCGTGGCGGCCTCGTCGGACTCCGGGGTGTCGATCATCGTGCTGACGGCGGGTGCGTTCCTCGCGGCCGTGGCCGGGGACCAGGTCGGGTACGTGATCGGCCGGCGGGCCGGGCGCCCGTACCTGCTCCGCCGCCGCGGGGGGCTGGTCAACGTCGGCCACGTGGACAAGACCGAGCGCTTCTATGCCCGGTACGGGTGGGCCGCCGTGGTCGGTGCCCGGTTCGTGCCCTGGGTCCGTACCGTCACCCCGCTGCTGGCCGGGATCGGCCGGATGCCGTACGCGCAGTTCATGCCCGCGAACGTGGTGGGAGCGCTGGGGTGGGCCGTCGGGATTCCGCTGCTCGGGTACGCCTCGGCCGATCTGCCCTGGTTGCGGCAGACGTCCCTGGCCGTGGCGGGCGCCTTTGTCGTCGGTTCGGTGGCCGTGGGGGCCGTCACCTGGGTGCGCCTCCGGCGTCCCCGCTAGCGTGGCGGGGTGATTCACGCCCTCGGCCCGGAATGGCTCGAACCCGAGCACCTGATCGCCACGTTCGGCCTGATCGGCATCCTCGTCATCGTCTTCGCCGAGTGCGGCCTGCTGATCGGCTTCTTCCTCCCGGGCGACGCGCTTCTGTTCACCGCGGGACTGCTGGTGGCGGACGGCAAGTACCTGCCCGGCAACCTCGTCCTCGTCTGCGCCCTCATCGTGGTGGCGGCCATCGCGGGCAACCAGACCGGGTACGCGATCGGCCGCAAGGCCGGCCCAGCCGTGTTCAGCCGACCCGACTCCCGCCTCTTCCAGCAGGAGTACGTGGACAAGGCCGAGGCCTTCTTCGACAGGTACGGCCCCCGCGCGATCGTCCTCGCCCGGTTCGTCCCGATCGTGCGGACGTTCATCACGGTCATGGCTGGCGTGAGCAGGATGAACTACCGGACGTACCTCACGTACACGATCGTCGGCGGCGTGCTCTGGGGCGTGGGCGTCACCACGCTCGGGTACTTCCTCGGCCAGGTCGAGTTCGTCCGCGCGAACATCGAGGCCATCCTGCTCGGCATCGTCGGGCTCTCCGTCCTCCCCATGGCGGTGGAGGTCTGGCGAGCGACCCGCGAGCGCCGCGCGGGGCGTACGGCGGCGGCGCACACGCCTGAGGCTCACACACCCGAGGCTGAGGACGACCGGACCGGCTGACACGCCGTGCCGCGCCGAGGCCCGGGAGCCCTGTTCCCAGGACCCGGTGGACGTGCCCGCGCCGCGCGCTGAGAGCCCGGTCAGAGACCGAGGTCGGGGAGCTCGTACGCCGCGACGTACGGCAGGCCCTCGGCCTCGACCCGGGGGCGCGCCCCTCGCTCGACGATCACGGCCACGCCCACGACCTCGGCGCCGGCCTCGCGGAGCGCCTCGACCGCCGTCATCACGGACCCTCCGGTGGTGGAGGTGTCCTCGACGGCGAGCACGCGGCGCCCGGCGACGTCCGGCCCTTCGATGCGGCGCTGCAGGCCGTGCGCCTTGCCCTCCTTGCGGACGACGAACGCGTCCAGCCGACGGCCACGTCCCGCGGCGGCGTGCAGCATCGCCGTGGCGACCGGGTCCGCGCCGAGGGTCAGCCCGCCCACCGCGTCGTACGCGAGGTGGGTGGTGGCGTCGAGCATGACCTGCCCGACGAGCGGAGCGCTCGCCCCGTCGAGCGTGACCCGGCGCAGGTCGACGTAGTAGTCGGCCTCGCGGCCGGAGGAGAGGACGACCCGCCCGTGCACGACGGCCTTCTGCGTGATCTGCCGCAGGAGGGCCTGCCGCGCGGTGGTGGTGTCGCTCACGCCCCCTGACCGTACTGGCAGGCTGGGACGCGATGAGACCCGGCACGCTCGTCCTCCTGCACAGCCCGCTCACCGGGGCAGCGGCGTGGGGCAGCCTGCCGGACGTGCTTCGTGCTCGCGACGTCGACGTCCTGTGCCCGGAGATCGTCGGCGACACGAGCCCCCCGTACGGCCAGCGCTACGTCATGGAGGCCGCGCTGGCGGTGCACGCCGCCGACCCCGCGCAGCCGCTCGTCCTCGTCGGGCACAGCGGCGCCGGGCCGCTCCTCCCGCAGCTCGGTTTCGCCCAGCGGGCAGCCCGCCGCGCGGTCGGGGGGTACGTGTTCTGCGACGCGGGCATCCCCCGGCCACCGGGGACCAAGGGCCCGGCGAGCCGCCTCGACCTGCTCCGCGAGGAGGACGCCGATCTCGCGGCCAGGCTGGAGGCCGACCTCGCCTCGGACCGCCGGTTCCCCCCGTGGACGGCGGACGACCTCGCGGGCGAGGTCCCCGACCCCGTGTCCCGCCGGGCGCTCGTGGCGTCGCTGCGCCCGCGGGCGTACGACTTCTTCACCGAGCCGCTGCCCTACCCGACGGACTGGCCGGACGCGCCTTGCGCGTACCTGCGCACGTCCGGGGCGTACGCGGTGCCGGTGCGCACCGCCCGGCACCGCCGCTGGCCCGTACACGAGCGCGACAGCGGGCACTTCGCCGCCCTCACCGACCCCGAGGGGCTCGCGGACGACCTGCTGCGGCTCGTCGACCTGCTCTAGCGAAGCGGGCTCGGGCACTGCGCGCTAGCGGCGCTCGGCGAGCCGTGCCGCCCAGGCGTCCAGCACGGCCCTCTCCTTGGTCGGGTCGATGCCGTGCCGGTCGGTGATGCCCGGGGTGACCACGGGGTCCTCGTGCTGCATCGCCATCCACGTGTCAGTGACCGTACGGGCGAGCGGGCGTACGCGGAGGCCGGTCTCGCGAGCCGGGTCGGCCTCGACGTCCCACACGTGCGCGAACTCGTCGTTCTCCGGCGCCCAGAGCGGCAGCTCGGACCACGGCGCGACGCCATGCTGCAGGACCACCTCGTCCGGCACCCAGGACAGCCGGGCGTCACTGCCGGTGGCGTTCACGCAGGCGTCGAGCATCGCCCCGTACGTGGACGAGCCCGGCGGCGAGGTGACGTTCACCGGACCGCTCAACCTCGCCTCGCACAGGTACGCCGCAACGTCCCGGGCGTCGACCACCTGGATCGGCAGGTCGGGCCGGCCCGGCGCGAGCACGTCGCCGCCCCGGGCAATGCGGCGCAGCCACCACGTCAGGCGCCCCACGTTCTCGTGCGGCCCGAGCAGCAGGCCTGCGCGGGCCAGCATCGCCCGGTCGCCGAACGCCTCGACCACGGCACGCTCGCTGCCCGCCTTGCCCGGGCCGTACTCGGCCTCCTCCGCGTCCGGCGGGCACGCGTGCACCGGCGAGGACGCGTCGATGCGCTCGGTGGGGAAGCCCGGGTACACCGAGATGCTCGACACGAGGACGTAACGGGCCGCCCGGTCGGCCAGGGCCCGGGCGCTGGTGACGACCACGGCTGGGACGTACCCGCTGGTGTCGACGACCAGGTCCCACGTCCCTGAGGCGGCGAGCGCCTCGACGTCGGCGGGGCGTGTCCGGTCGCCGCGGACGGCCAGGACGCCCGGCCGGTCCCCGCGCGTACGGCCCCGGTTGAACGTCGTGACGTCGTGCCCTGCGGACAGGGCGTGCTCCACCACCGCACGGCCGAGGAAGACCGTGCCTCCCAGGACGAGAAGCCGCATGCGGCGGACGCTACGGAGCGTGCACTGGTGAGGACAAGCGCTGTTCGCCGGCAGCGCAGCACGCGCCCTCAGCGCCGGCGCCACCACCACACGACGGCGCCCAGCAGTGCCAGGCCGCCGAACACGGGCAGCGCCCGCTTGAGCACGGGCAGGCCCGCGGTCTCGAGCAGGTCGATCGGCTCGGCCTCACGGCGGGGGGGCTGCCAGCGCGGCGGCTGCCCGCCCCCGGACGCGGGGGCACCGGCCGACGGGCCCGCAGCCGAGGACGAGGCAGCCGAGGAC
>JBOGEN010000138.1:0-19539 GCA_050743265.1 Actinomycetes bacterium | reverse complement strand
GGTCTCCAGCGGAACGCCGTACTGCAATGCGATGGAGATCGCGAGGGAGAACGCGTCCATGACGCCGGCCAGGGTAGAACCCTGCTTGCCGAGCTTGAGGAAGACCTCGCCGAGGCCGTTGTCGGGATAGGACCCGGCGGTGATGTATCCCTCGGCGCCGCCGACGGCGAACGAGGTGGTGCGGCTGGGGCGAGACTTGGGGAGCCGCGTGCGCCTGGGCCGGTACTCGACCACGACGTCCTGTGCGACCTCCGCACCCGCCTTCTTCGCCTTGGCGTCGGAGAGCGGCTGGCCCACCTTGCAGTTGTCGCGGTAGACCGCGAGCGCCTTGAGACCGAGCCGCCAGCCCTCGGCGTAGATGCCCTCGATGTCCTCGACGGACGCCGCCTCGGGCATGTTCACGGTCTTGGAGATCGCCCCGGAGATGAACGGCTGCACCGCCGCCATCATCTGCACGTGCCCCATGGGCGGGATGGCGCGCGTGCCCATGGCGCAGTCGAACACCTCGTAGTGCTCGCGCTTGAGCCCCGGGGCGTCGACGACGTGACCGTGCTCGGCGATGTACTCGACGATGGCCTCGACCTGCTCCTGGGGGTAGCGCAGGTTCTTCAGCGCCCGCGGGACCGTGTTGTTCACGATCTGCATCGAGCCGCCACCGACGAGCTTCTTGAACTTGACCAGCGCGAGGTCAGGCTCGACGCCCGTGGTGTCGCAATCCATCATTAATCCTATAGTTCCGGTCGGCGCGAGTACCGAGGCCTGGGCGTTGCGCCAGCCGTTCTTCTCACCGACGGAAAGACAGTCCGCCCATGCCTTCGTCGCGGCGTCGTGGACGGCCGTGTCCATCGCGTGCATCGCACGGATCTCGTCGTTCGCCGCGGCGTGCTTGCGCATCACCCGCGTGTGACCCTTCGCGTTGCGGGTGTAGCCCTCGTACGGCCCGACGATGCCGGCCAGCTCGGCCGACCGCTTGTACGCGGTGCCGGTCATGAGCGAGGTGAGGGACGCGGCCAGCGTGCGGCCGCCCTCGGAGTCGTACCCGTGGCCGGTGGCCATGAGGAGCGCGCCGAGGTTGGCGTACCCGATGCCGAGCTGGCGGTACGCCCGAGTCGTCTCACCGATCTTCTCCGTGGGGAAGTCCGCGAAGCAGATCGAGATGTCCATCGCCGTGATGACCAGCTCGACCACCTTGGAGAAGGTCTCGGCGTCGAACGAGTCGTCCTCGCGCAGGAACTTCAGCAGGTTGAGCGAGGCCAGGTTGCACGACGAGTTGTCCAGGTGGAGGTACTCCGAGCACGGGTTGGACGCGGTGATCCGCCCGCTCTCCGGCGACGTGTGCCAGTCGTTGATCGTGTCGTCGTACTGGATTCCCGGGTCCGCACATTCCCAGGCCGCCTGCGCCATCTTGCGGAAGAGGTCCTTGGCGTCGACCTCTTCGACGACCTCGCCCGTGGTCCGGGCACGCAGCGCGAACTGCTCACCCCGCTCGACCGCGCGCATGAACTCGTCGCTCACGCGGACGGAGTTGTTCGCGTTCTGGTACTGCACGGAGGTGATGTCGCCGCCGCCGAGGTCCATGTC
This sequence comes from Actinomycetes bacterium, assembly GCA_050743265.1. Lineage (GTDB taxonomy): Bacteria > Actinomycetota > Actinomycetes > JBOGEN01 > JBOGEN01 > JBOGEN01. The sequence continues at coordinate 17,958 of JBOGEN010000138.1, read as the reverse complement.
GAAGCCGGCGTCGCGCAGCGCGCGGATCTTGTCCTCCTCGCGCGCCTTCGTGTCGATGAACTCGGCCACGTCGGGGTGGTCGACGTCGAGGACGACCATCTTCGCCGCACGGCGGGTGGCCCCACCGGACTTGATGGTGCCCGCCGACGCGTCCGCACCGCGCATGAACGACACGGGGCCGGAAGCCGTACCGCCGGAGGAGAGCAGCTCTTTGCTCGACCGAATGCGGGAGAGGTTCAGGCCGGCACCCGAGCCGCCCTTGAAGATGCGCCCCTCCTCCTTGTACCAGTCGAGAATCGAGTCCATCGAGTCGTCGACGGCAAGGATGAAGCAGTTGTGCACGCGGAGGCCGCCGGAAAGGTACTCGCCGCTCTCGGTCTGGATGTCGTAGACCTCCATCGCACCGATGCGGTCGACACGTGCGACCTCCAGCCGCTTGACCGGCCGGGCTGCGCGACCCGGCAGGTCGAAGCTCCTCTCCAGCTTTTCCGCCTTGACCGGGTCGATGAAGCCGATCTCGTCCGCGAAGATCCGGCGGTCCCCGGCGTTCTGGATGCGGACCGACCAGCAGCCGTGCCGATCATCTCTGGCGTCGGCCTTGAAGCCGACCCTCGAGAAGATCCCGAAGCGCAGAAGCAGCGACTGGACCCCGCGGATCAGCTTCTCGGAGACCATGTCGACAGCCAGCAGCGTCGACCGCTCACGGGCGGACACGTAGCCCTCGGCCTGGAAGATGCTCCTCAAGTAGGCCGCGACCACGGGGAGGGGCGCGGTGAAGAGATGCCCGGGCACCTCCATGTCGACGCCTCGCGCACGGAGGTTCCACTCCGTGACGAACGAGTTGAGGTGATTGCCGTACAGCCGGGTCCTGCGGCAGTCGAGATCGAGATTCTGCGTCGGGACTGTCCGCTCGTGGCGGTGAGCGCCGGGGAAGGCCACCTCGAGCGCCTGAGTCACCCAGTCGAGCTCCGCAGATGTGACGGTCATCGCCTCGATGATGAGGGACCGGTTCGTGCCGTCGTACTGACCGACGAAGCCGTCTGACTGCAACCAACCCGCGAGGGCGGCCTCGGCGATCTGCAGCGGATAGATCTCCGCCTCCCCGGGGGACTCCCGCCTGTGCCACTCGAGCGCATCGCCCGGTGCCAGCGATCCGGCCTCGACAAAGCGGCCTGTGTGATCGCCGGTGCTCTTCCAGACGAGGTGGTCCGCGGTGACTTCCAGCGTGTGCCCTGCCTTCGTGTGGAGGCGCAGGACGTCCTTCACCCCGTTCGCCTTCACAGCGACGACCCGAGTGAGGCCGTGAGCGTCGTACACCTTCGTCCCGACCGCCCCGTCCTCGACAAGCTGTCCGATCGGCACAAGGCCACCGGGCGTGCTCACGAGGGCGTCGTACGGCTGGCACGCTGAGACCTGTTGTGGCGAGGCCGTCCCGACGTTGAACCAGACCGGGGAGTTGAACGAGAACACCTGGTGGAGGAGGGCCCAGGTGAGCTCGTGCTCGAAGACCTCGGCGTCGTCGGGTGAGGCGAAGTAGCCGTGCTCGTCGCCGGCCGCGCGGTAGGTCTTCACGACGCGGTCGATGAGCTGGCGCAGGCTCCACTCGCGCTGCTCGGTGCCGATCGCCCCGCGGAAGTACTTGGACGTGACGATGTTGGTCGCGTTGACCGACCAGGAGTCGGGGAACTCCACCCCGCGCTGCTCGAAGTTGACCGTGCCGTCCCGCCAGTTCGTCATGACGACGTCGCGGCGCTCCCAGGTCACCTCGTCGTAGGGGTGCACCCCGGGCGTGGTGAAGATCCGTCCGACCTGCAGACCCTGGCGGGCCTTGGCACGTGCGCCGGAACGGCCGTTCGGACGCGGTGCGCCACTGACGGTCTCTGTCATGGACCTGTCCTCCTCCTTGACAACGTCGGGGCGGTGCCGGGGTAGTCCCGGTCGTACGTCTCGTGTGCTCGGTACGTCTGGTGTGCTCAGGGCGTGCTCAGGGACGCGTACGAGCCGGACCGCAAGGCAGCGATCTCCTCGTCGAAGTCCGCCAGGCTCTCGAAGCCCTTGTAGACGGACGCGAACCGCAGGTAAGCCACCACATCGAGGTCCCGCAGCGGACCGAGCACCGCGATGCCGACCTCGTGCGCCGGGACCTCCGCTGCCCCACTGCTGCGCACCGTCTCCTCCACGTGGTGGGCGAGCTGCGCGAGGTCGTCCTCGCTGACGGGGCGCCCCTGGCACGCCCGCCGTACGCCGGCGAGCACCTTGGCCCGGCTGAACGGCTCCGTGACCCCGCTGCGCTTCACCACGGACAGCTAGGCCGTCTCGACGGTCGTGAACCGCCTCTCGCACCCGGTGCAGCACCGGCGTCGCCGGATGACCGCACCGTCGTCGTGCGACCGGCTGTCGGTCACCCGCGTGTCGGGGTTGCGGCAGAACGGGCAGTGCATTCCTCGACCCCTCTCGCGGACGGCGGGGGCTGCCGGCAGCGGCAGCGCCAGGGACGGACTGTGGACGGATCTGGGGATCCGGTGGGGAGAACCTGTGAACAATCAACCACAACTTGTGGACAACTTACAGAGGTGTAACTACCAGATGTAGGAACCGTAGACGCGGTGACCGGGACCTGCAACCGGAATCGCCGAGGACACCCGCATCGGCCTCGACACCGCAGGTCACCGCCCCTGACGGGTGGCCGACCACGGCGTGTCGCGGGCTCGTCACGCATCAGGACGCACCGCCGCACTCCGCCCGAACCGGTCAGCCGCCCGGGACACGCAGCCGCTGACCGGCCTCGAGCCGCCCGCACCCGGCCCCGTTGAGCTCGCAGATCCGGTGGATGACCGGCCTTGGGTCATGCCCCGGGGCGAGCCGCTGGGCCAGCCCCCACAACGTCTCCCCCGGCTGGACGACCACGACGCGGGCACGCGGCTCGTGCCCGGCCGCCAGCGTCGCCCGACCCGCCGAGAGGCCGAGCGAGAGCACGAGCAGCGCGGCGAGGACCAGGACCACCCGGCCCCGCCGGGTGAGCCTGAGCGGGCCAGGAGAGGTCGCACGACCGGCCTCACGGACGACCGGCACGACACGTGGCAGGACCTCGGGACCCGGACGCTCGGCCATCTGCCCTCCTGCGCTCGGCGACCCCGTCACGGGGACGCTGCTCGAACAGGTGTTCGACGTTCTCTCGGGTCCTTTTGTACACCCGGGCACTGACAGAGTCACGGGTTCTTCGAACAGATGTTTGAACGAGACGCCGTGAGCCGCTACCGTTCACGGATCGTGATCTTCTCCTCGCGAGCGCGGGAGGCAGCAATGGGTGATGGCGGTTCGCGGGGTGCTGGCACGCCTCCCGGAGCCCGGTCCACGCGTGCTGCGGGACCACCCCGGAAGCCGCGGAAGGCCACGGTCCGCAGCCTTCCGGACGGGCCGGCCGACTCCACAGGGCTCACGCCGCGCCAGCGCCGGGTGCTCGAGGTGATCCGGGAGTCGGTCCTCCGCAGGGGTTACCCCCCGTCCATGCGCGAGATCGGGGAGACGGTCGGCCTCACCAGCACGAGCAGCGTGGCCCACCAGCTCACCACCCTCGAGCGCAAGGGCTATCTCCGCCGCGACCCGAACCGTCCCCGTGCGGTCGAGGTCCGCTCCCCCGGCGAGGCCCCGGTGAGCACCGACGAGCCGGGTGCGGCGCCCCATGCCGGTGCCACGAGCGAGGGCGTCCCCCACGCCGGGCCTGTCCCCTCGTACGTCCCCGTGGTCGGCGAGATCGCCGCCGGACGTCCCGTGCTCGCCGAGGAGGCGGTCGAGGACGTCTTCCCGCTCCCCCGCCAGCTCGTCGGCGAGGGCACGTTGTTCCTGCTCCGGGTGCACGGCGACTCGATGGTCGACGCCGCGATCTGCGACGGCGACTGGGTCGTGGTGCGCCAGCAGCCGGTCGCCGAGTCGGGCGACATCGTCGCGGCGATGCTCGACGGCGAGGCGACGGTGAAGACGTTCCGGCGGCGCTCCGGCCATGCCTGGCTGATGCCGCAGAACGCCGCGTACGAGCCGATCGCCGCGGACGAGGCCACGATCCTGGGCCGCGTGGTGAGCGTACTGCGGCGAGTCTGAGCCCAGCGAGGGCTAGCTCTCCGGGTCTGGGACGCCTCCGGGCACGTCCTCGCGGGTGACCTCGGCCGGGTCCTTGTCCGCCCGCAACCCCCGCCATGTCGGGTGACGCAGCCGCTCGTCCGGCGTCCACTCGCCGTACGCGACCTCGCCCACGAGCCGCGGTTCGACCCAGCGGGCGTCCCGGGAGTCCGGGCGCGGGAGCGGTGTCGCGAACGGGCTGGTCTCGCGCGCGAGGGGCTCCAACTGGCGCGACAGGTCAGCCAGCGCCGAGTCGGAGAAGCCGGACCCGACGTGCCCCACGTACATGAGGCCGTCCTCGGTCTGGACGCCCATGAGCAGCGACCCGATCGCCCCGGTCCGGCGACCCGCCCCGGGACGCCAGCCGCCGACGACCACCTCCTGGGTGCGCTCGTGCTTGACCTTCAGCCAGGACCGGCTGCGCCGGCCGGGCTCGTACGCCGAGTCCAGCCGCTTGGCCACGATCCCCTCCAGGCCCTGGGCCTCGCTGGTCGCCATCGCGTCGTCACCGGCGCCCGGGAAGTACGGCGGGACGACCCAGCGGGGACCGTCCAGCCCCAGCGACTCGAGCAGCTTCCGGCGCTCCCGGTACGGCAGCGCGAGCGTGGAGTGGCCGTCCAGGTGCAGGACGTCGAAGAGGAACAGCGTCACCGGCTGGCTGCGCGAGAGCCGGCGGGCCTGTTCCGCCTTGGCCACGTGCATGCGGGCCTGCAGCGCAGCGAAGCTGACCCGGCCCTCCGGGGAGAACGCGACGACCTCGCCGTCGAGGATGCAGGCGCGGCTGCCGAGCGCCTCCCCGAGCGGGCGAAGCTCCGGGTAGGAGACCGTCACGTCCCGGTCGCTGCGGGAGAGCAGCCGCAGCTGCCCGCCCTCGGCGTACACGACCGCGCGCACGCCGTCCCACTTCATCTCGTAGCCCCAGCGCCCGTCCTCCCGGGGCGGCGGCCTCTCCCCTGACACCGCGAGCATCGGGCGGACGAGGCGGGGCAACGGCTCCCAGCCCGCCTCGGGCGGCGGGTCCATCCGGTGCACCATCCAGTCGTCCCCGCCGGTGCGGAACAGGACGTAGCGCCCCGACACCCGCGACCCGTGCAGGACGACCTTGACCTCGCGCTCGGTCCAGGTCTCGGTGTCGTACGTGCCGGTGTCCCAGATCGTCATGCTCCCGCCGCCGTACTCCCCCTTCGGGATCTCGCCCGAGAAGGTCATGTACTCGAGCGGGTGGTCCTCGGTGTGCACGGCGAGGTTGTTGCGCTTCGGGTCGAGAGGCAGCCCCTTCGGCACCGCCCACGAGACGAGCACGCCGTCCCGCTCCAGGCGCAGGTCCCAGTGCAGCCGTCGGGCGTGGTGCTCCTGGATGACGAAGCGGGCCCCGTCCGGGCTGCCGGCACGCGGGGACTCCTCCGGGATCGGCTCGGGCGTGCGGCCCCGGTGACGCTTGCGGCGGTACGGGTCCAGGGGATCGGCCACGCCACACCCCTACCCTGCCACCGCCCGTGACGCCAGTAGAACGTTCAGGTCCCGATGCCAGGCACCGCTCAGGCCGTGGCGACGCGCTCCCTGTCGCGGAGGGCAAGCAGCGCCTCGAAGGCCTCCGCGGTGACCGGGCGTGAGAAGTAGAAGCCCTGCCCCAGCTCGCACCCCATGGCCGCGAGCGCGGCGTGCTGCTGCGCGGTCTCGATCCCCTCGGCGACCGTGGTCAGCTGCAGCGACCGTCCGAGGTTGACGATCGAGCGGGCCAGCGCCACCGACCCGGTGGACGCCGGCCCGGCGAACGTGCCGACGTCCGCGACGAAGGACTGGTCGATCTTGATCACGTCCACCGGGAAGCGGGACAGGTACGAGAGCGACGAGTAGCCCGTGCCGAAGTCGTCGATCGCCACCCGGACGCCCAGCGCCTTCATCTGCCCCAAGAGGGAGGCGGCGTCCTCCCGGGCCATGAGCGCGGACTCGGTGACCTCGAGCGTGAGCGCTCTCGGCGGGACGTCGGAGCGGGCGAGCAGGTCCGCCACGAGGGACACGGTGGACGGGTTGACCTGGCGGGCGGACATGTTCACGGCCACGTGGAAGTCCTGCCCCGTCGAGGCGTACCGCTGCCACCCGGCCGCCTGCTGGCACGCCTCGGCCAGCGCCCAGGCGCCGATCTCGGCGACCAGTCCCGTCTCCTCCGCGATCGGGATGAACTCACCGGGCAGGACGAGCCCACGCTCGGCGTGGTTCCACCGCACGAGCGCCTCGGCTCCCACGATCTGCCCGGTGGCCAGGTGGACGACCGGCTGGTAGTGCATGGTCAGCTCCGACCGGGCGACGGCCTGCCTCAGGTCGGTCTCGACCTTCACCCGTGCGAGCAGCGCCTCGTGCATGTCGCGTTCGAACCGGACGTACTTGAGGTCGTGGTCCGCCTTGGCCCTGTACATCGCGAGGTCGGCGTTGCGCAGCAACTGCTCGGCGTTCTCCGTGCCGGAGTCGCTCACGGCGATGCCTGTGCTCGTGCTCACCGCGACGTCTCTGCCCAGCAGGCCGAAGGGGCTGGCCAGGGCGGTCCGCACACGTCCGGCCAGCCACACCGCGGCCTGCTCCGCGTCTTGCCCGCTCACCAGCACCGAGAACTCGTCGCCACCGAGCCGAGCCACGAGGTCCTCCCCGCGGACGCACCGGCGGAGCCGCTGGGCCACCAGCCGCAGCAGCTCGTCCCCGGTGGCGTGGCCGAGCGTGTCGTTGACCGCCTTGAAGCCGTTGAGGTCGCAGAACAGCACGGCCACCGACCCCGAGTTGCCGTGCTCTGCGGTGAGGGCGGCCTCCACCCGGTCCCGGAAGAACAGGCGGTTGGCGAGACCGGTGAGCGAGTCGGAGTACGCCTGCCTCGCGAGCTGCTGCTCGAGCTGGCGCCGCTCGCTGACGTCCCGCGTGTTCAGGACGATGCCGCCGATGTCCGGGTCGCTCACGAGCGAGGTGATCGTGGTCTCGGTGTCCACCCAGAGTGCGTCCTTGCGCTGGACGGCGAACCCCACGGTCGTCACCGACCACGGGGAGGCGGCGGCAACGGCGAGCGCCTGCCCGAGCCGCTCCGCGTCCCGGGGGCGCATCAGCGCACCGAACCGCGTCCCGACGAGCGAGGTGGGCTCGTGTCCGAGGATGTGGGCCGCGGACGGCGTCTGGAACCGTATCCACCCCTCCGGGTCGACCACGGTGATGACGTCGGTCGAGCTCTGCACGAGGGAGCGGAACCACTTCTCGCGCATCCCGCGCGCCAGCGTCTCGGCGTCCACCCGGGAGCGCAGCGCCCGTACCGTCGTCACCGCCTCCCACCGGGCCGTGAGGCTCGCGAGCAGCCAGGTCGCCCCAAGACCCGCCACGGTGACCGCCGTGACCGCGGGCAGCGCATGCAGGGCGAGCGTGGACGCGAGGACGGCGCCTGCTGCGGGCACCGTCGCCCCGTACGGTGCGAGGGCGGCGAGGTGCTCGGCACGGGACGCCTCCCGGTCGCGCCGCTCGGCGGGCACCGCACGCCACGCCGGCGCACATGCCGCGATCAGCACCAGCGTTCCCACACCGGCTGCGATGAGCTGCGCCGCCGTTCCGCTGACCCCGGCCCGGACCACCTCGGTACCGGCGAGCACCAGCCCGGCCGCGGCGAACGGCAGCAGCGCCGACAGCGGGAGCGCCTGGTCCTCCGCGCCGCGGGCCAGCAGCATCGTGCAGCCCGTGGCGACGAGGACAGCGAGCCCGGCGGCGAGGACCTGCGCGACCCAGGCCGAGGACAACAGGTCGACCGTGGTGTGGGGCCCGGTCTCGGCGACGACGGCCCACGAGAGCACGACGACGACACCGTCGATACGCCGCCGGGCCCCGGGCAGGGTCGACGGGGGCAGGAGCAGGAACACCGCCGAGGCGGTGAGGCCGAGGGTGATCACCTCGCACATCCGCACCGGCACGAGGGCGGGCTCGCCCGCCAGCGCACCCAGCGCAGCCGCCGCGGAGAAGGCCTGGCCGAGGGCGAGCAGCCGCCATGCCCGGACGCTCCGCCCGGCAGAGGACTCGCTGCGACGGGCCCGCATCAGGCAGGCCAGCGCCGCGGCCACCGCGACCGCCGTCACACCGGCCACGCGCGTGCCGTGCTGCTGGTCCGGCACGCCGACCGCGACGAGCGCACCGGAGCTCACGACGAGGAGGACGGTGCCCACGGCACGCACCCGTGACCTCGGCCCAGCCCGCGGATTCCCCATGCCCTCCGATCGGCCAGGGACAGGCCACTCTTTCTCGTCCGTTCGGGCGGAATACCGGTGGCCAGCGGACTCTTATCGCCGCGAATAGGCCCTTGGGTCGGCGGGGGTTGGCAACGGGGACGCCTCAGCCGGCGGGGCCACCCCGGTCCGTGGATGCGCGCTCAGTCGGCCGAGGCCACCTCGAAGGCAGCCAGCTCCCCGGCCAGCGGGGCCCGGACGCGGGCGCGGAGCCGGGTGCCCTCGCCCGTGTGGTCCTCCTCGAGGACCTCCCCGTGCTCGTGGACCCGGGAGACCAGGTCGCCCCGGTCGTACGGGAGCAGGACGTGCACCGGCACGTCGGGACGGGGCAGCTCGCGCGCGAGGAGGGTGGCGAGCTCGGCCAGGCCGGCGCCGCTACGCGCCGACACCACGACGCTGTGCTTCTCCCGCCGGGCCAGCCGGGCCACGACCAGCGGGTCGGCCGCGTCCGCCTTGTTGATCACCACGACCTCGGGCACCTCGGAGGCCCCCACGTCGGCGAGCACCAGCCGGACGGCGGCGATCTGCGCCTCGGGGTCCGCGTCCGAGCCGTCCACGACGTGGAGCAGGAGGTCGGCCTCGGCCGCCTCCTCCAGCGTGGAGCGGAAGGCCTCGACGAGCTGGTGCGGCAGGTGGCGGACGAAGCCCACCGTGTCGGTGAGCGTGTAGACGCGCCCGTCCGGCGTCTCGGCTCGCCGGACGGTCGGGTCGAGCGTGGCGAACAGCGCGTCCTCCACGAGCACGCCGGCCCCGGTGAGGCGGTTGAGCAGCGAGGACTTGCCCGCGTTCGTGTAGCCGACGATGGCCACGCTGGGCACGGCGTTGCGGCGACGGCGCTGCCGCTTGGTCACCCGCGCCTGGCGCATGTGGCGGATGTCGCGCCGCAGGGCGCTGATCTTGTCGCGGATGCGGCGCCGGTCCGTCTCGATCTTGGTCTCGCCGGGGCCACGGGTGCCGATGCCGCCCCCGCCGGCCACGCGTCCGCCGGCCTGCCGGGACATGGACTCGCCCCAGCCCCGGAGGCGGGGAAGCATGTACTGCATCTGCGCGAGCGCGACCTGTGCCTTGCCTTCGCGGCTACGGGCGTGCTGGGCGAAGATGTCGAGGATCAACGCCGTCCGGTCGATGACCTTGACCTTGACGACGTCCTCGAGCTGGCGCAGCTGGCCCGGGGTCAGCTCACCGTCGCAGATGACCGTGTCCGCACCTTCGGCCACGACGACGTCCCGCAGCTCGGCCGCCTTGCCCGTGCCGATGTACGTCGCGGGGTCGGGACGGTCGCGCCGCTGGATCAGCCCGTCGAGCACCTGCGACCCTGCGGTCTCGGCGAGCCGTGCCAGCTCGGCGAGCGAGTTCTCGGCGTCAACGACGCTCCCCTCGGTCCAGACGCCGACGAGCACCACCCGCTCGAGCCGCAGCTGGCGGTACTCGACCTCGGTGACGTCGGTGAGCTCGGTCGACAGCCCGGCGACACGGCGAAGTGCCTGCCGCTCGGACAGCTCGATCTGGTCTCCGTCGTGGTCGCCGCCCGTGCCGGGCTCGTACGCCGGGTCGGACGCCGGGTCTTGCGCCGGCTCGAGGTCGCGCGGGTCTTCGTGGGCTGAGGTCATCTCGCTCGTCTCGACGCGTGTCGCCGGGCCGGCTGCTCCGCCGCCCGCGGTAAGCCGATGGTCCCACGGCCCCGGTGAGGCCACACCCGAGTTTCCCTCCCGATCTCCCGGGGCATGCTCGGCACACAGCGAGGCCGGTACGGGGCAGGTCTCAGGCTCCGGCGGGCGTTTGACCCCCCGGAAGGCCCGTTCCTAGGCTGATCGTCCGGCTGGCCGTCGCTCGTCCGGAGAGACGACTACTCCGGAGAGACGAGTACTCCGGAACGACGAATACCCAGGAAAGGGGAGCGGCACGATGCCGGCAGGTGTTCCCGAGGGTGTCGAGGTCACGGGTCCGTCCCAGGAGCGCTTCGAAGAGATCCTCACTCCCGACGCGCTCGCCTTCCTCGCCTCCCTGCACCGCGAGTTCGGTGGGCGGCGCGACGAGATCCTCGCCCGGCGCCGCGAGCGAGACGCCGACCTCGCGCAGGGCGGCACACTGACCTTCCTCGAGGCCACCAAGGACGTCCGGGAGGGCGACTGGCAGGTGGCCGCCCCCGCACCGGGGATCGCCGACCGGCGGGTGGAGATCACCGGTCCCACCGACCGCAAGATGACGGTCAACGCGCTCAACTCCGGCGCGAAGGTGTGGCTCGCCGACTTCGAGGACGCCAACACCCCGCTGTGGGAGAACATGGTCGCCGGCCAGCTCAACCTGGCCGACGCCCTCGACCGCACGGTCGACTTCTCCACGGGCGACAAGACGTACGCGCTGCGTCCCGACGACGAGCTCGCCACGATCGTGGTGCGGCCGCGCGGGTGGCACCTGCCCGAGAAGCACGTACGCGTGGACGGCCAGCCGGTCGCAGGCGCGCTGGTGGACTTCGGTCTCTACTTCTTCCACTGCGCACGCCGCACGCTCGACAAGGGCACGGGGCCGTACTTCTACCTGCCGAAGCTGGAGAGCCACCTCGAGGCGCGGCTGTGGAACGACGTGTTCCGCTTCGCCCAGGACGCGCTCGGCATCCCGCAGGGCACGATCCGCGCGACGGTGCTCATCGAAACCGTGCCGGCGGCGTTCGAGATGGAGGAGATCCTGTACGAGCTGCGGGAGCACTCCGCCGGGCTGAACGCCGGCCGCTGGGACTACCTGTTCAGCATGATCAAGTGCTTCCGCACCCGCGGCGCCGACTTCCTGCTGTCCGACCGCAACGCGGTGACGATGACGGCCCCGTTCATGCGGGCGTACACCGAGCTGCTCGTGTCGACCTGCCACCGCCGGGGCGCGCACGCCATCGGCGGCATGGCGGCCTTCATCCCGTCCCGCAAGGACCCCGAGGTCAACAAGACGGCGCTGGCCAAGGTGCACGAGGACAAGCGTCGCGAGGCCGGCGACGGCTTCGACGGCTCCTGGGTGGCCCACCCGGACCTGGTGCCGGTGTGCTTCGAGGAGTTCGACGCGGTGCTCGGCGACAAGCCGAACCAGATCGACAGGAAGCGCGACGACGTGTCGGTGACGGCGGAGGACCTGCTCAACGTGTCCGCCACCCCGGCGACGGTGACGGAGGCGGGGCTGCGCAACGACGTCAGCGTCGGCGTGCAGTACCTGGCCGCCTGGATGCACGGGCAGGGCGCCGTGGGCATCTTCAACCTCATGGAGGACGCTGCCACCGCCGAGATCTCACGCAGCCAGGTCTGGCAGTGGCTGCACAACGACGTGACCCTCGCCGAGGGGCAGAAGGTCACCCGCGACCTGGTGGAACGCATCGTCGACAAGGAGATCGCCAAGCTGGGCGACCCGGCCGAGTTTGCGGACGCGAAGGCGCTGTTCACCGAGATGGCGCTGGCGGACGACTATCCCGAGTTCCTCACCCTGCCGGCGTACGACCGGATGCCATGAGCACCGACGTCCTCCCCCGGCTCGCCGCACGGTTCCGCGCGACCCTCGGGGCGGACGCGGTCGTGGACGACGAGGCCGAGCTGCGCACGTACGAGTGCGACGGGCTCACGCACTACCGGGTCTCTCCCGGCCTCGTGGTGCTGCCCGGCTCGCCGGACGAGGTGGCCGGCGTTGTCCGGGCGTGTGCCGACGCGGGTGTGCCGTTCGTGGCCCGCGGGTCGGGCACCGGGCTGTCGGCGGGGGCGCTGCCCCGGGCGGACGGCGTGCTCATCGTGACGTCACGGATGCGGACGATCCTCGAGGTGAACACCCTCGACGAGCGGGCCGTCGTCGAGCCGGGCGTCATCAACCTCGACGTGACCCGGGCCGCCGCGCCGGACGGGTACTACTACGCCCCCGACCCGTCGAGCCAGCAGGTGTGTTCGATCGGCGGCAACGTCGCGGAGAACTCCGGCGGCGCGCACTGCCTGAAGTACGGCTTCACCACCCACCACGTCACCGGCCTCGATGTCGTCACCCCGGACGGCGACCTGGTCTCCCTCGGGGGCCGCGCGCCCGACTCCCCCGGCTACGACCTCGTGGGCGCGTTCGTCGGCTCCGAGGGCACGCTGGGCATCGCCACCCGGGTCACCGTCCGCCTCATGCGCGCCCCCGAGTGCGTGCGCACGCTGCTCGCCGGGTTCCGCACCACGGATGACGCCGGCGCGGCGGTCAGCGCGATCATCGCCGAGGGGGTAGTCCCTGCCGCGATCGAGATGATGGACGCCCTGTCCATCGAGGCCGCCGAGTTCGCGGTGAAGTGCGGGTACCCCGAGGGCGCGGGGGGTGTCCTCGTCGTCGAGCTGGACGGCCCCGAGGCCGAGGTGGAGCACCAGTTCGCCGCCGTGCAACGGCTGTGCGAGGCGAACGCGGCGTTCGAGATCCGGGTGGCCGCCGACGACGCCGAGCGCGCGCTCATCTGGAAGGGACGAAAGTCGGCGTTCGCCGCGGTCGGACGCATCAGCCCCGACTACATCGTCCAGGACGGGGTGATCCCGCGGACCGCGCTGCCCGAGGTCCTGCACGCGATCAGCGAGCTGGAGACGCGGACCGGCGTCCGGGTGGCGAACGTGTTCCACGCCGGCGACGGCAACCTGCACCCGCTCGTCCTGTACGACGAGTCCGTACCGGGCGAGGCCGACCGTGCCGAGGAGGCGTCCGGCGCGATCCTCGACCTGTGCATCGAGCACGGTGGCTCGATCACCGGAGAGCACGGCGTCGGCGCGGACAAGGCCAAGCACATGCCCCGCATGTTCACCGACGAGGACCTCGACACGATGCAGCTGCTGCGCTGCGCGTTCGACCCGGACGGGCTGAGCAACCCGGGCAAGGTGTTCCCCACGCCGCGGCTGTGTGGTGAGGTCCCCGGCCGCCACAGGGGCGTGCACCCGCTCGCCGAGTCCGGGGTGGCCGAGGTCTTCTGATGCCCGAGCCCCTGCCTCCCGAGCCCCTGATGCACGAGGTCTTCTGATGCCCGAGCCCCTGCCGCACGAGGTCTTCTGAATGGTCACCACCCGTGGGACCCAGCGACGGAAGAAGGGCGCGTCCACGTCCGGGACCCTTCTCGCCGACCTGGCGGGCGTGTGCGGGGACGAGCACGTCCGCCCGGCCGAGGACACCGACGCCGTCGACGGGGTCGCCGCCCAGGCCGTCGTCCGCCCCGGCTCGACGGAGGAGACCGCGGGTGTGCTGCGGCTGGGCTCCGCGCAGGGTCTGCGGACCGTTGCCCGGGGCCGGGGCACGACGCTCGACTGGGGCGCGCCCCCTGAGGCGGTGGACGTCGTCCTCGACTGCACGCGGATGGACGCCGTGCTTGAGCACGCGGCGGGCGACCTCGTCGTCCGGGCCCAGGCCGGCGTCCCGCTCGAGACGCTGCAGGAGACCGTCGCCGAGGCCGGGCAGATGCTGGCGCTTGACCCGGTGGTGCCCGGCGGCACGGTCGGCGGCGTCATCGGCGTGAACGGCAGCGGGCCCCGTCGGCTGCTGTACGGCAGCGCGCGCGACCTGCTGCTCGGCGTGACCGTGGTACGGCCGGACGGCACGGTGACCCGCTCCGGTGGCAAGGTCGTGAAGAACGTGGCGGGGTACGACCTCGGAAAGCTCTACACCGGCGCGTACGGCACGCTCGGTGTCGTCACGGAGGCAGTGCTGCGGCTGCACCCCCGCCCGGCGCGGTGCTCCACCGTCTCGGTGACCGTGGACGACGTGCCCGCGGCCACGGAGGCCGCGGCGGCGCTGCGTCGCTCGTCTCTCTCCCTCGCCGCACTCGAGGTGGACCGGCCATCCGTGGACGGGCCGCTCACCGTCGCCGGTCTCGTCGAAGGTGTGCCCGAGGGCGTGGCGGCTCGGGCGGAGACCGCTGTGGGGGTCCTCGGTCCGGGCGCGACCGTGAGTGACGATCCTCCGCCCGGCTGGGGCACGGCCCCCTGGGGGCTCGGGGACGTCGCGTTCCGGCTGACCTCACGCCTCTCCGGACTCCCCGCCGTGATGGAGACCGTCGAACGCGCCGCACGCCGCGCTGGTCTCGCCGTCCCGCTCCGCGGGTCCCTCGGCGTCGGCGTCCTCTACGGCGGGCTGCCCGTCGCCACCGACGCCGGCCCGGTCGCGACGTTCGTGGACGAGGTCCGCCGCGAGGCGGGACGCCAGGACGGCACGCTCGTCCTGCTCAGTGCCCCCCGGGCGGTGCGCGAGGCCGTTGACTGCTGGGGCCCCGTGACCGGGCTGGACCTGATGCGGCGTGTCAAGGAGCGGTTCGACCCGCATCGTCTGCTGTCCCCGGGCCGCTTCGTCGGAGGGATCTGATGCCCGCGCCACCGCCCCGCTCCGAGCGCACGCTCCCGGACGCGAACCTGCTCTCCGACTGCGTGCACTGCGGCTTCTGCCTGCCCACCTGCCCCACGTACGTCCTGTGGGGCGAGGAGATGGACTCCCCCCGCGGGCGGATCCACCTCATGGAGCAGGTGGAGCAGGGCGCTCCCGTCGGGGCGTCCACGGCCACGCACATCGACCGGTGCCTCGGCTGCATGGCGTGCGTGACCGCGTGCCCGTCGGGCGTGCAGTACGGGCCACTCGTGGAGAAGATGCGCGTCACGGTCGAGGAGGAGTACGACCGCACGGCCAAGGACCGCCTGCTCCGCCGGGCCATCTTCGCGCTGTTCCCCTATCCGCGGCGGCTCAGGCTGCTCCGCGGGCCGCTGGCTGCGTACCAGCGGTCGGGGCTCTCCGGCCTCGTCCGGCGCAGCGGGCTGCTCGAGCGGCTCTCCCCCACGCTGCGCACGATGGAGGCGCTCGCACCGCCGCTGTCCAAGGCGACGAGGCTTCCGGCTCGGGTGTCGGCCCGGGGCACCCCTCGTCGCGCCACCGTCGGCCTGCTCACCGGATGCGTCCAGGACGCGTTCTTCCCCGACGTCAACGCGGCCACCGCCCGCGTGCTGGCGATGGAGGGCTGTGACGTCGTCGTCCCGCCGCGCCAGTCGTGCTGCGGCGCGCTCTCGATGCACAACGGACGCGATGCCGAGGCCCGCTCGTTCGCGAAGCGCACGATCGAGACGTTCGAGGAGGCGGGGGTCGACCTCGTCGTCACCAACGCGGCGGGGTGCGGGTCGGCGATGAAGGAGTACGCCCACCTGCTCGCGGACGAGCCCGGCTGGGCTTCCCGAGCCGAGGCGTTCGCCGACCGTACGCGCGACCTCACCGAGGCGCTCGTCGAGCTGGGCCCGGTGGCCGAGCGTCACCCGCTGCCGCTCACGGTCGCGTACCACGACGCCTGCCACCTCGCCCACGCCCAGGGCGTACGGCAGCAGCCGCGCACGCTCCTGGGCGGGGTGCCGGGCCTCACCGTGCGCGAGATCGCCCAGGCCGACATCTGCTGCGGCTCCGCCGGCATCTACAACCTGCTCCACCCCGAGGCCGCGTCCGACCTCGGGGACCGCAAGGCCGGTCACGTGCTGTCGACCGGCGCGGATCTGCTCGTGACCGGCAACCCGGGCTGCATGCTCCAGATCGCCGCCGCCACCGCCCGTCGGGGGGTCCCTCTCCGGGTGGCGTCCACGGCCACGCTGCTCGACGCGTCCCTCCGGGGCCTCGGCTCGGCGGCCCTCGTACGTCACGGAGCGGACACGAGCGGCTCGCATGGCGAGACAACCGCCGCCACGGCAGGGTGAATTACCCAGTCTTTGTGTGACACGCGTTACACCTTGATCCGGGACGGGTATGCGCATGCAGTTCACGGCCGCACGCGGAGTGCGGGCGTCCTGGCACGGCTGGGGGCCCTGCCCCCGAGGCGTACACGAACGCTCGCGACCCCACTGGGGGTCCCACTGGGGTCGCGAGATGACATGTCCTCTGGGTTCGAGGGTGGAGAAGGAGCATGAGCCAAACCGCCGTGCAGCAGACCGGCCAGCAGGCCAGGGAGCTGCCGAGCAAATACCTCCCCGCGGTCGAGTACCGGGACCTACCGGAGCCCGGCGGACTGCGGAACTACATCGGTGCCAGCGTCATCCTTACGGCCACGGCACTCGGCTCCGGTGAGCTGATCCTCTGGCCGTACATCACCTCGCAGGTGGGCCTGGGGTTGATGTGGCTCGCCGTGCTCGGCATCACCATGCAGTACTTCCTCAACATGGAGATCGAGCGCTACACGCTGGTCACCGGGGAGACAGCCGTCACCGGGTTCTCCCGGCTGTGGGGACCGTGGGGGCTCGTGTTCATCGTCGGGGCGTTGGCACCAAACATCTGGCCCGGCTGGGCATCGAGTGGGGCCGAGGAGTTCACGTTCATCTTCGGTCTGAGCGACGCGAACATCCCGATCATCACGACGCTCTTCCTGCTCTCCATCGGCCTGGCGATCACCGTGTCGCCGGTCATCTACCAGACGCTGGAGAAGGCCGAAGGCGTCATGGTGGTGCTGATCCTGGCCTTCGTCGTCGTGGCGATCGCCATCGCCACGGACGCGGGAGCGTGGGGCGCGACGATCTCCTCCGCCCCCAGTGGCGCGGCAGATCTTCCGAGCTTCGTCTCCGAGCTTGGCGCGGCATCCCTGTTCGGGGCGATCGTGTTCGCCGGCGCCGGTGGTGCGAACAACCTGGTGCAGAGCAACTACCTGCGGGACAAGGGCATGGGGATGGGCAAGCACATCCCGAACATCGTGTCCCCGATCACCGGTGACGAGGTCGCCGCCCCGTCGCTCGGCTACTACCCCCCGTCCAGCGCCGAGAACAGGCGCCGCTGGACCAGCTGGTGGAAGATCGCGAACCAGGAGCAGCTGATCACGTTCTGGGCCATCGGGGCCTTGCTGCTGGTCTCCATGTCGGTGCTGGTCTTCTCGACCATCGGCGTCCAGGAGGAGGCCG
Source organism: Actinomycetes bacterium (assembly GCA_050743265.1). Lineage (GTDB taxonomy): Bacteria > Actinomycetota > Actinomycetes > JBOGEN01 > JBOGEN01 > JBOGEN01. The sequence continues at coordinate 719 of JBOGEN010000138.1, read as the reverse complement.
TCGAGGGCCTGGACTTCATCGCGCTGGAGGGCGAGGCCCTCGGTGCGGCCGTAGGACCCTGGTTCGAGACGACCTTCTACGTCGCCGGGTTCCTCATGCTCTTCTCCACGAACGTGGGCGTGGTGGACTACGTGAGCCGGCTCGTCGGTGACGCGTTGAAGGTCAGCTTCCTCAAGAACAACCAGTTCTGGAGCGAGAGCAAGATCTACGTCACGGTCGTCTGGTTCCTGCTCATCACCGGCTCGGTCATCATCTGGACCGGGATCGAGCCCGTCGTCCTGCTGGTCATCTCGGCCGCCACCGGTGGGTTCGTCATGGCCTTCTACTCGGTGCTGCTGATCCTGCTCAACCGTAAGGTGCTGCCGGACTTCGCCCAGCTCAAGGGCTGGCGCGTGCCGATCATGGTGTTCACCGCGTGCTTCTACGTGGCGTTCGCCCTGTACCTCGTCTACCAGATGGTGAGCGAGGGGCCGACATCGCTGGCGTAGCGCAACCGGCTCCGGCGTAGCATCCCCCCTGACGTGGCACACCCGACTGAGAGACGAGGTCGCTGATGGCAGGCACCCTCAGGAGGCTCTGGATCACCATCCTCTTCGGCCTGACGATCTTCGCGGTCCTCGTCACGGGGGCGTACGGGCTGGGGCTGATCACCTGAGGCGTCCCCGAGGCCTCACCGAGGTCGCGAGGCGTCACGCACGGTACGGAGCGCTGCCCGGCGG
>JBOGEN010000137.1:0-1852 GCA_050743265.1 Actinomycetes bacterium | reverse complement strand
GGCCCGGGCGGTGCGCCTGGGGAGCGGGGCGGGAGAGTCCTGGCGTCGGCACCGCTTCGACGGCCCGCACCTGCGTGACACGCTGCTCGACGAGGGCGTGTGCGTCGAGACGCTCGAGACGGCGGCGACCTGGTCCTCCCTCGCTCCCACGTACTCTGCCGTGCGGGGGGCGCTCGTCACCGCGATGAACGCGCAGGGCACCCCGCCGCTGGTCGGCTGCCACGTGTCGCACCTCTACGAGACGGGCGCCTCGCTGTACTTCACCGCGCTCGCCCGCCAGCGCCCCGGGCACGAGGTCGCCCAGTGGCGGGCGGCGAAGGCGGCGGCCTGCGAGGCGATCGTCGCGTCCGGCGCTGTGCTGACCCACCACCACGCGGTCGGACGTGACCACCTGCCCTACCTCGGCGCGGAGATCGGGGACCTCGGTACGGAGGTGCTGCGCGCGCTCAAGCGCACCCTTGACCCGGACGGGCTGTGCAACCCGGGCGTGCTGGTGCCCTGAGCGCGCCCGCCGAGGTCAGTCAACCTGCTCGTCGGTGCCCTCGTCCGGCGTCACGTCGGCGTGCAGGCGGACCTGGTGGACGAGGCGTCCCATGTCGAGGTCGCGGGTCGCGCCGTCGGGCGCCCACCCGGCGGAGGTGAGCAGGGCGCGCAGTGCGTCGTCCGTGCTGAGCAGCCAGGCCTGAGCCCGGCGTACGCCCTGCTCACGCATCGACTCGACGGCCGCGGCGAGCAGACGGGAGCCGTGGCCGGCCCGCCCGTGGTCGGGGTCGACGAGGAGCGCGGCGAGCTCGGCGTCGGCTGCGTCGGCGTCGTCGTCCTCGGCCGGGGTGACCGCGGCGAAGCCCACGACGTCTGCCCCCTCGCACGCGACGAGCAGCAGGTGCCGTGCCGACGGCGGGCTGGCCGCAGCCTGGGCCCACCGGTCGGCGAGCTCGTCGGGGGAGAGGGCACCAAGGACGTCGGACGGCACGACCTCCGCGTACGCCGACCGCCAGACGCGCAGCTGCACGGTGGCGACGGCCTGGGCATCCTCGGCCCGGGCAGGGCGCACGCTCGCGTCGGCCATGGCTCGATCCTCGCAGCCGGCGAGGCGGGCCCGTTCAGGTCGTCGCGTTCCGCTGGCGTGCGCGATACCTGCGGGTCTTCTGCCGGTTGCCGCAGACCCCCATCGCGCACCACGAGCGGGAGCGGTTCTTCGACGCGTCCAGGAACGCCCACTGGCAGTCCGAGGCACGGCACAGCTTGAGCCGGGGCCACGAACCGTCCGCGACGCTCTCGCTGACCGCGACGAGCAGCGCGCCCAGCGCCCCGCGTACCCCGCCGGCGGCGGGAGTGAGCTCGGGTCCGTCCGGCCCGAACCGCAGCGCGAGCGGGAGACGCTCGGACGCCTCGGCGAGCCCGCGTGCATCGCCCTCGTGTCCGTCGTGGTGGGCCGCCATCGCCGTGCGGAGGCCGCGACGCAGCGTCAGCGCGAGGGCGAGGTCGTCAGCGCCGACGCGCGTTCCGGAGGCGAGCAGGTCGCGCTCACGCAGCCAGTCCGCGAGCGCGGCCGGGTCGGGGAGGTCGTCGGCCCCCGTCTCCACGTCCTCGGTGTTGGCGTAGTCACGCAGCAGGACGGCGTTCGGCGGGTCCGTGGGTGGGGGCATCAGGCTCCTCAGGATCGGAGACAACACCATCGTAGCGCTGATGAGGGTTGCGCGCTTTCCCGACACCAGCGTACGCTTTTCACTAGTCTCACTACGAGGAACACAGGAGGACGATCATGTGGAACGACCACAGCTCGACGCTGCAGCACCTCGCGTCGCTCCGTGCCGAGGCGCAGGCCGTCCAGCACGTCACGGCTCTGCTC
>JBOGEN010000136.1:0-4259 GCA_050743265.1 Actinomycetes bacterium | reverse complement strand
GCGACGAGCGGCGCCTCCGGGCCGACGACGACGAGGTCGGCACCCCACCGGCCGGCGAGCGCGGCCACGGCCGCGGGATCGCCGGCGTCCACCTCGTACGACTCGGCGACCACCGCAGTGCCGGCGTTGCCCGGCGCGCAGGCGAGCGCGGTGACGGCGGGGTCCGATGCCAGCGTCCGGCACAGCGCGTGCTCCCGCCCGCCGGACCCGATGACGAGAACCTTCACGGGCCGCAGCCTAAGGCTGCACGTCGTGTCCCTCGGCCGGCGGGATGTTCGCGTTGTGGCGGAACACGTTGGCCGGGTCGTACGCCGCCTTCCAGCTGGGGACTCCCGCGGTCATCAGCTGCCCGTCCAGACGCGAGCGCAGTGCCGCGACGAGACCCTCGGCTTCTGGGGTGGTGTTCACGTCGCCTCCTCCGCGGGGCGACCCCACGCGCAGACGGGGGGCGCCAGGGATCTCCCGTACGTCCTGCCGCCGGCAACTCTCGGTCGGGCGGCTCCGGGCCGTCGTTGCCCATGGACGCACAGGGATCTGACGGAGCGCGCAGACTCCGTGGCGACGTGGTCAGGACCGCGGTGTCCCGCCCGGCCCGTCCGGCTCGCTGGTCGCGCCCGGCTCGGTGCGGGCCTCGGCTGCCTTGCGGGCGGCGCGCTCACGGGACAGCGCGCTCTTCGCCTTGCGGAGCTCGTCCTCGAGCACGACCACCCGGCAGGCAGCGGACATCGGGAACCCGTCGTCGAGCAGGACCCGGACACGGGACGCCACCTCGAGCTGCGCCCGGGAGTAGCGGCGGTGATGCCCCTCGGACCGCAGGGGCTCCACCAGCCCGACGCCGTCCAGCCGGCGGAGGAACGCCTGGGCGCAGCCGAGCAGCTCCGCCGCCTGGCCGATCGTGTACGCGGGGAAGTTCGGGTCGTCGAGCCGGTCGAGGCTCACGCGGGACCTCCGCGGGTCCGGGTCATGCGCGGGAGCCCCGGCCCGGGACCGGGACCGGGGCACCCGCAGGGGACGAACGCGTCACGCGTCCTCGGGGGCCCCCTCGATGACCTTCTGGCCGCCGTTGGTGCCCACCTCGATCTTGCGCGGCTTGGCCTTCTCCGCCACGGGGATCGTGACGGCGAGGACACCGGCGTCGTACGTGGCGCTGATGGCCTCCGCGTCCAGGCCCTCGCCGAGCTGGAGCTGTCGGCTGAACGTCCCGGTCGGCCGCTCGGAAACCAGGTACTGCACGCCCTGGTCGGGCCTGGCGGTGCGCTCGGCGCGGACGGTGAGGGTGCTGTTCTCGACCGTGAGGTCGACCGAGCCCGGATCCACCCCCGGCAGGTCGAGCAGGAGCACGTAGTGGTCGCCCGACCGGTAGACGTCCATCGGCGCGGTACGCGGGACGCGGGTGCTGGCGAGCATCTGGTCGGCCAGCCGGTCGAAGTCACGGAAAGGATCGAAGTTCAGCAGCATCACTGACCTCCTTCAGGTCGAACCGACACTCGGTGTGATCGGCAGTATAGGAAACTTGCACTGACGGATGCAATATTCCTGTGTCGAGGAGGCACCGTGAGAGAGGCCGAGGGCCGGGCGGGTGTCTCGGGACTGGGCCCGAGCACGGGGGCAGGGGGCACGGGGGAACCAGCGGCGGCCCGACCCGGGCGGGAGGAGGCCCGGAGTTCGGGAGCCGCGAGCGCGAGAGGGGAGGTGCCCTAGAGAAGGGCTCGCCGCTGGATGGTCGCGTCCCTCCCGGGGCCGACCCCGATCGCGGAGACCGGAGCCCCCGACAGCTGCTCGACCGCGTGGACGTAGTCCTGGGCGTTGCGCGGGAGGTCGTCGAAGGAGCGCGCCCCGGAGAGGTCCTCGGACCAGCCCGGCAGCATCTCGTACACCGGCCTGGCGTGGTGGAACTCGGTCTGCGTCATCGGCAGCTCGTCCTGCCGCTGCCCGTCGACCTCGTACGCGACGCAGACCGGCACGCGCTCCCAGCCCGTGAGCACGTCCAGCTTGGTGAGGAAGATGTCGGTCAGCCCGTTGACCCGCGTGGCGAACCGCGAGATCACCGCGTCGAACCAGCCGCACCGCCGGTCACGGCCGGTCGTGACGCCGCGCTCGCCGCCGATGGTGCGCAGCGCGTCGCCGTCCTCGTCGAGCAGCTCGGTCGGGAACGGGCCCGACCCGACCCGCGTCGTGTACGCCTTGCAGATGCCGACGACCCGGTCGATGCGGGTCGGCCCGATGCCCGACCCGGCGCACGCCCCACCGGCCGTCGGGTTGGACGAGGTGACGAACGGATACGTGCCGTGGTCGACGTCGAGCAGCGTCCCCTGGGAGCCCTCGAGCAGCACGACCTGGCCGTCCTCGAGCGCCCGGTTGAGGACCGTGACGGTGTCCGCCACGAACGGGCGCAGCCTGTCGGCGTACGGCAGGTAGGCCTCGACGACCTCGTCCACCGTGATGGCCCGCCGGTTGTACACCTTCACCAGCAGGTGGTTCTTCTGCTCGAGCGCGCCCTCGATCTTCTGGCGCAGGATCTTCTCGTCGAAGAGGTCCTGCACGCGCACGCCGATGCGGTTCACCTTGTCCGCGTACGTGGGGCCGATGCCGCGCCCGGTCGTACCGATGCGGTTCTTGCCGAGGAAGCGCTCCGTCACCTTGTCGACCACACCGTGGTACGGCGTGATGAGGTGCGCGTTCGCACTCACGAGCAGCCGGGACGTGTCCACCCCGCGGGCCTGCAGGCCCTCTATCTCGGTGAAGAGCACCGCGGGGTCGATCACCACACCGTTGCCGATCACCGGGGTGCAGCCGGGGGTGAGGATGCCGCTCGGCAGCAGGTGCAGGGCGTACGACTCGTCGCCGATCACCACCGTGTGGCCGGCGTTGTTACCCCCCTGGTAGCGGACGACGTAGTCGACGGACCCCCCGAGCAGGTCGGTCGCCTTGCCCTTGCCCTCGTCGCCCCACTGGGCGCCGACGAGCACGATCGCGGGCATGCGTGCTGCACCTCTCCTGTGACGGACCGTGGACGACAGCGCCCCGTCGTCGGTGCGCACGGGGGCTGGTGCGGGACGAGGCTACCCGGCTACAGCCATCCCCGCCGGACGGCCTCCAGGCCGGCCTGGAACCGCGTGCTCACCCCGAGATCGGCGAGCAGGGTGGCCACCCGTCGCCGTACGGTGCGCAGCGACATGCCCAGGTGGCGGGCCAGCGCCTCGTCCTTCATCCCCATGGCCAGCAGCTGCAGGAGCTGGCTGCGCTCGTGCTCCCCGCCCGAGGCGTGCCTGCGGGGCAGGGGCAGCGCGTTCTCCCACACGCAGTCGAGGTAGGCCCGGAGCGCGGACACCAGCGCCGGCGTCCGGACGACGAGGTCGCTGCCGGCGGTACCGCTGCCCCACTCCGCCGGCATGAGTGCCGCCTCCTGGCCGAAGACGAACACGCGTGCCGGGACGTCCCAGCTGAGGCGGGGTCTCTCCCCCGCGTCCTCCCAGAAGCGCACGTACTCGAGCAGGTCCTCGTGGTCGAGCACCATCATCGGGTACACGGCCCGCATGGCGCGCCCGCGGCCGAGCTGAGCGAGCGTGACGTCCCGCAGCCCCGGCCGGCCGCCCAGGCCGTGGGGCACGTACGGCTGCTGGACCATGATCTCGCCGGTCGTCGTCCGGGTGAGGTCCTCGACGACGGCGGCCACCTCGTCCCCCGCCACGATCTCGAGCGGGACGGGGGAGAAGCGCTCCTGGGCGCCGGCCCTGTGCTCGTCGCCGAAGACGGAGATGGCCCGCCGGGCGTCCGCCACGCGCTCGCGGAGCTGGCTGATCCGGTGCTCCTCGCGCGCCAGCAGGCCCTCGATGGCCGCCTCGGGGTTGGCCGCCACCAGCCCGTCGTCGGTGTCGCGGACGAGGCGGGTGCGCAGCAGGGACCGCAGGGCGTCCACAACCTCCTGCGGGGCCCAGCCCAGCATCGCCGCGAGGTCGTCCACCCGGCGCCCGGGGTATCGGAGGACGGCGCGGTAGACCTGCTCGCCGCGTTCGTCCACGCCCCATGGGGTGAGTACTGACGTCACGGTATGGCAGGTTAGTGCCATTGTCTGTGGACGGCCACACTCACGTGGGCAGTTTGGGCATTCTGTGACTACCGACGGCCGGTGGAACCGCGGCAGGGGACGGTTCCATCGGTCGCGGTCTGTCCTTTGTTGAACTTGCGCCTACCTCAGCTTCGTGCCGGCCGAGCGAAGATCCGTACAAGCCTGGACGACGCGCGCCGCCATGCCGGCC
>JBOGEN010000135.1:0-23101 GCA_050743265.1 Actinomycetes bacterium | reverse complement strand
CCACGACCGCACGACCGACGTCGTCTCGTCCTGTCACCTCGACGTTCTCGGCGAGCACGGGCGCCGCTCCGCTGTCGCCGGTCCCCGTGCCGAGGCTGCAGGAGCCCGACAGGGCCGCGGGCAGCGCGGACGGCGGGAGGGAACCGGCCTCGGCGAGCACGCTCCCGGACGGGTCGAGCACCGCCGCGTAGTCGCCCTGCCCGCCGTCGACGACCTCACGGACCGCGTCCGCGGGATCCGGCGAGGTCCCGGTGGACGCGGCCAGGGCGAGGGAGCGTGCGGCCGAGCCGGCATGCGCGCACCGCTCGGTGAGCACGGCCGTGACCGCGGCCCGGGAGGAGTCGAGCCGGGCGATCGTCTGGCTGCGCATCGCGTCGGGCACGGCACCGGCGACCACCGCGATGCCCCCCACGAGCGGGAGCAGCACGACCGTGAGGATCACCAGCGACAGGCGCGCGCGAAGCGTCACGCCACACACCTCCGTCCGACCGTCCGCTGTGGCACAGTTTCGCACCCGGTCGGTCACGACGCCGCGACACAACGACACATACACGGACACACCAGAGGACACACCCCGTCTCGCGAGGCAGAGCGGGGCCAGGATGGGGAGGTGCCCACGGACGTCGACACCCACAAGACCGCCCTGCGCGCCCGGATGCTCGGCACGCGGGTGATGCGCGCCGTACCGGACCGGGAGGCCGCTGCCGTCGCGGTCCGGGCGTCCGTCCTCGCGCTTCCCGAGATCGCGCACGCGCGGGTGGTGGCCGGGTACTCGTCGACCGCCAGCGAGGTGGGGACCGACCGCCTGCTCGAGGACCTGCACGAGGCCGGCGTCCGGGTGCTGCTCCCCGTCGTGCTGTCCGACCTGGACCTGGACTGGTCCGAGTACACGGGGCGCGGCTCGCTGGGGCCGGAGAAGCGAGGCGTACGGGAGCCGCTCGGGCGCCGTCTCGGTCCCGACGCCGTCGCCACCGCGGACGTCGTGCTGGTCCCCGCGCTCGCGGCGGACCGGGCGGGCCACCGGCTGGGCCGCGGTGGCGGGTCGTACGACCGTGCTCTCGCCCGGGTGGCCTCTGACCGCCTGGTCGCCGCCCTGCTCTACGACGAGGAGCTGGTGGACGAGATCCCGGCCGCCTCGCACGACCGGGCCGTCACCGCCGTGGTCACGCCGTCGGGCGTACACCGGGTGCCCGGCCCGGGGGTCCGGGGGGCGAGGTCCCGCCCGTCCCGTCCGGCTCGTCCCGGTTCGTCCGGCAGGAACCAGGGCTGACCCACCCGAGAGGGTCATTGCCCCCGGCGCCGCTCGCGGCGAGGCTGCGGGGCGGGGCATTTGATGATCTCGACGGTTGGGGGGTACCGATGAGCTCGAACCTCGACCGCCTCGGACGGCTGGCCGCCCGACGCCGGTGGGCCTTCGTCGCAGCGTGGGCGGTCGTGCTCGCGGCGACGCTCGGCCTGGCCGTCACCGTCGGCGGGGAGTACGTCGACGACTACACCGTGCCTGGCACCGAGTCGCAGGACGCGGCGAACATCCTGAGCGACCGGTTCCCCTCGGTGGGTGGTCAGACCGGGCAGATCGTGTTCCACACCACCTCCGGCTCGGTGCAGCAGCACCAGCAGGCGATCGAGACATCGGTGAAGAACGTCGGGGGGCTCCCGCACGTCACCACGGCCAGCGACCCGTTCTCCCAGGGCTCGGCCACCGTGTCGAAGAACGGCCGGACCGCGTACTCGTCGATGGCCTTCAACGTCCTGCCCCAGACGCTGGGCAGCGACTACCTCGACCGCCTCGACCGGGCCACCGACCCGGCGAGGAACGCGGGCCTCACGATCGAGTACGGCGGCGCGGCCGGGTCCACCGGCGACCAGGACGAGGGCCACTCCGAGGCGATCGGCATCGTGGCCGCGCTGCTGATCCTCTTCGTCGGGCTCCGGGCCGCCGTCGCGGCCGGCCTGCCGGTGCTCTCGGCCGTCATCAGCGTCGCGTCGGGCCTGTCCGGGCTCGCCCTGCTCGCGGCCACGTCGACGTTCCCGACCGCGGCACCCGCGCTCGCCACGATGATCGGGCTCGGCGTCGGAATCGACTACAGCCTGTTCATCCTCACCCGACATCGCGAGCACCTGCTCGCGGGCATGCCGCTGTACGAGTCCCTCGGCCGCGCGCTGTCCACCGCCGGGCACGCGGTGCTCGTTGCCGGCTCGACCGTGGTCGTGGCGATCCTCGGCCTGTTCCTCGCCGGCGTCCCACTCGTCGGCAAGCTGGGCCTCGCGGCGGCGTTCGTCGTCGCGGTGGCCGTGGCCGCCGCGCTCACCCTGCTGCCGGCGCTGCTGGGCATCTCCGGCTCCCGGCTGCTGCCCCGCGCCGCGCGGACGGCGTCACACGTCCCGCCCACGCGTCCGTCCACCCACGAGCACCCGCACGGCTGGGGGGCCTGGGCCGGGAAGATCGGGCGCAGGCCGTGGACGTTCACGTTCGTCGGCGTGGGCGTCCTGCTCGTGCTCGCGATCCCGCTTACGTCGATGCGCCTCGGCATCCCCGACGCGGGCAGCGACCCGACGAGCGACACCGACCGGCGGGCGTACGACCTCATCACCGACGGCTTCGGACCGGGGTTCAACGGCCCGCTCAGCATCGTCCTCGTCAGCGGGAAGAAGGACGCGTCGACGCTGGAGTCCCAGGCGAAGTCGGCCGGGCAGTCGATCAGCGGGACCAAGGGCGTCGTCAGCGTGGGCGCGCCCGCGGTGAACTCCGCCGGCGACGTGGCGGCGCTCACCGTGATACCGACGACGTCCCCGCAGTCCGAGGCCACCACGGACCTCGTCGACACGTTGCGGGAGACGACGCTGCCGAAGGCGGTGTCGGGCACGAGCCTCACCCCGTACGTGACCGGACAGACCGCGGGCTACCTCGACTTCTCCGCCCGGATGACCGACCGGCTGCCCTACCTGATCGCGGGCGTGCTCGTTCTCGCGTTCTTGCTGCTGCTCTCGGTGTTCCGCTCGCTCACGCTGGCCGCGGAGGCGGTCGTCCTCAACGTGCTGTCGGTGGGGGCGGCGTACGGCGTGGTGGTGGCCGTCTTCCAGTGGGGATGGGGCAACGGGCTCGTGGGGGTCGACGAGAAGATCCCGGTGGTCAGCTACGTGCCGATGATGATGTTCGCGATCGTCTTCGGCCTGTCGATGGACTACGAGGTGTTCCTGCTGTCCCGGATCAAGGAGGCGTACGCCGCCACCAAGGACAGCGTCCACAGCGTGGCCAACGGCCTGGCGCACACAGCCGCGGTGATCAGCTCGGCCGCGGCGATCATGGTCTGCGTCTTCGGCAGCTTCGTGCTGCGCTCGGACCCGGCGATCAAGATGCTCGGCCTGGGCCTCGCGTTCGCCGTGCTCATCGACGCCACGGTCGTCCGGCTGTTGCTCGTCCCCGCGACGATGACCTTGCTCGGGGACCGCAACTGGTGGATCCCCGGCTGGCTGGACCGGCTGATCCCGCGGCTGGACGTGGGCGAGCCGGCCGCTCCCGGGGCCTCCGGCCGCGATCAGGTCGGGCCTCCCGAGCCCCGTCCCCCGGAGCCGGAGCCGACCACGGTGGAGCCCGGCAGGCCCGACTAGCGCACGTCCTCCCGGACGAGTGGACACCCTGCCTCGCCGTGCCGCATCATTAGCAGTCGAGCGCCCCGAGTGCCAGTCTTCCGAGGAGGCCCCGTGCCGACGTACCAGTACGCGTGCACCGCGTGCGACGAGCGACTCGAGGCCGTCCAGAAGTTCACCGACGAGCCGCTGACCGAGTGCCCGGTATGTCAGGGCCGGCTGCGCAAGGTCTTCTCGGCGGTGGGCGTCGTGTTCAAGGGCTCGGGCTTCTACCGCACGGACAGCCGGAGCGCGCCCGCGAACGCCCGCGACTCGGCCAAGGGTGCCGACGGCGGGGCCTCCTCCGCGGACGGGTCGCAGGGCTCCGGCTCATCGGAGAAGTCCGCCGGGGAGAAGGGCACGTCAGGCTCCTCGGCCGACGGCTCGTCCGGCTCCGGGTCGGGAGAGAAGGGCTCGGGGTCGTCGGGCTCGGGCTCGTCGGGCTCAGGGTCGTCCGGCTCGGGGTCGTCCGGCTCGGGGTCGTCCGGTTCGGGCTCGAAGTCCGGCGCGAAGTCGTCCCGCGGCAGCAAGGCCGAGTCGGCCGCCTGACCAGCCCGGTGCCGGCTCGCCCGCCCGGTGCCGGCTCGCCGGCAGGGGCCCCTCGTCGGCGCCCGCTCGTCCACAACTCGTCCGGCAGCCCCGCGCGCTGTCCCCAACCCGCTCTGCCGAGACGGGGTGTGGCGAGTCCGTCGCACTAGGGTCACGGCATGGTCGTCGCCTCCTCCCCACCCCCGCAGGCCCACGCCGCGCTCGGCGTGATCGGTGGCTCGGGGTTCTACTCGCTGCTGGACGACGTCACCGAGGTCCCCGTGGCCACGCCGTACGGCGAGCCCAGCGACCCGCTCGCCGTGGGCACGATCGGCGAGCGTCGGGTCGCGTTCCTGGCGCGTCACGGGCGCGACCACCGGTACCCCCCGCACCGCATCAACTACCGGGCAAACATGTGGGCGCTCCACTGGGCAGGTGTCCGCCAGGTGATCGCCCCGTGTGCCGTCGGCTCGCTGCGCGCGGCGCTCGGCCCCGGGTCGCTCGTCGTGCCCGACCAGCTCGTCGACAGGACGACGGGTCGCGTGCAGACCTACTACGACCGCGGTGCCGCGCACGTCGCGTTCGCCGACCCCTACTGCCCCACCGGCCGGTTGTGCGTGCTCAGTACGGCCCGAGCGGCCGGCTGGCAGCCGACCAACGGCGGCACGATGGTGGTCGTCGAGGGTCCGCGCTTCTCGACCCGCGCCGAGTCGAGGTGGTTCGCGGACCAAGGGTGGGCACTCGTGAACATGACCGGCCACCCGGAGGCCGTGCTGGCCCGCGAGCTCGCCCTCTGCTACACGGCCGTGGCCCTCGTCACCGACCTCGACGCGGGCGCCGAGCACGGCGAGGGCGTGAGCATGGAGAAGGTCTTCCGCATCTTCGGCGAGAGCATGGCGGGTCTGCGCGAGGTGGTCCTCAGCACCCTGCAGTCCCTGCCCGCGGAACGCACCTGTCCTTGCCCCGATGCCCTCGAGGGCATGGACACGTCCGGCGTACTGCCATGAGCTCGGCGCTCGGGCGTGTCCGGCGCCTCGTGTCCTGGCACCGTCGGTCGATCGCCGCCCTGCTGGCCGCCGCTGCCGCCGTCACCGTGCTCGCCGCCGCCCGACCACCGGCAGCGGCTACGGTCACGGTGCTCGCCGCGGCGCGATCCCTTGACGGGGGCCACACGCTGTCCACGGAGGACGTCCGCGAGGTGGCCCTCGCCGCGGACACCGCACCTGCGGGCGTGCTCGTCCCCGGCGACGGGGTGATGGGTCGGGTGCTCGCCGGCCCGGTCCGCGAGGGCGAGCCGCTCACGGACGTCGGGCTGGTGGGTCCTTCGCTCCTCGGGGCGCTGGAGGAGGACGGGCTCGTCGGCGTACCCCTGCGGTTGGCCGACCCGCAGGCCGTTGCCCTGCTCTCCCCCGGTGACCTGGTGGACGTGCTGGCCGCACAACCGGCCGAGGTCGGGGTCGCCGACACCGCCCACGACTTCGCGGACGTAGTCGCCTCGCGGGTCCGGGTGCTCACCGTGCCCCGCGCGGACCCGGGCACGCCGCTGCTGGGGGGCGGGGTCGAGGAGGGGGCTCTCGTCGTCCTGGCCGCGCCTCCTGACACCGCGGCCGCGCTCGCGGGCGCCGAGGCCGCCGCCCGGCTCTCGGTGGTGCTTCGGGCAGGATGACGCGAGGCCGTGGCGAGGCCGATGGCCAGCGTACGTTCGACAAGGGAGCAGGGATGCTCAAGGGCTTTCGCGAGTTCATCCTCCGCGGGAACGTGGTCGACCTGGCGATCGCGGTCGCCATCGGCTTCGCGTTCACGGCGCTCATCACCGCCCTGGGTGACGGGCTGATCAACCCGCTGGTCAAGGTGTTCAGCGGCGGCGGGGTCGAGGGCGGCACGTTCGAGATCCGCGGTGTGACCTTCAACATCGCGATCATCATCAACGCGGTCATCACGTTCCTGATCACCGCCGCGGTGATCTACTTCTTGATCGTCGTGCCGCTGACGAAGCTGCAGGCCTTCCGTAAGACGGAGATAGCGGCGGACGTACCGCAGAAGCAGTGCCCCGAGTGCCTGTCGAGCATCCCGGTGCCGGCGCGCCGGTGCGCGTTCTGCACCGCAGAGCAGACCACGAGCTCCGCACCCGGGGGGTAGGGGCCGCCGGGGATCAGTCGCCGTGGTGCGGGGGGCGTTCCCGCCGAAGGCGCTCGAGGTCGTCCGGGTCCTCGGGGTCGCCCCAGCCGGCGTCGGAGTCGTCGGTGCTGCGGTCGGGCACCGCGGGTCCGTCGGAGGGAGGCTGCGCCGGGTCGGACATGCCGCTGCTCAGTCGAGGTCGCCGGCCTCGATCCGGGCCAGCCGCTGCTCCCGGACGAGGCTGTCGGTGGCGATCTCCACGGCACCCGGCTCACGGGACAGTGCGGCGAACACACCGAGGATGTCCCGCTGGCTCAGGATGCCGACGACATCGCCGCCCTCGACGACCGGCAGGTGCCGGATCCAGTGCTGGGCCATCGTGCGGGCAGCGTCCCGCAGGGGCGAGTCCGCCCCGGTCGTGACCACCTCGCCGGTCATCACGTCCTTGATGAGCGTCTCGTCGAGCTGCGCACCGTGGGCGGCCGCCTTGAGCACGTCCCGCTCGGTGACGATGCCGACGAGCCGCCCGGCGTCCATCACGACGAGGGACCCCGTCTGCTGCTGCCACATACGCTCGGCAGCGCCGCGGAGGGTGTCCGTCGGGGACTCGCTGATACTGGCTTTGGTCATGACGTCGGCGACACGCACGGGTATCCGCTCCTCCGGGTGCACTGGCGCCCCCGAGCCTACTGACGTCCGGGCGAGGCTGCGCGCATCTGGGGCCGACGGCGGCGCGCGTCTGCCCGGCTGCACATCTGTCCGGCCGCCCGGCCGTCCCGCCGAGTCCACCAAGGCGAGCGTTGCCAGCGACGGTCCGCTGCGGTGGACTCGGTGCCGTGAGCGTCGAGGACCACGAGCCCGAGACCCTGAGCGGCGGTGGAGCCGACAGCCCGGCTTCCCTCGCCCGGGAGCGCCGCCTCTGGCTCGCACTCACGGCCCTCGTCCTCGCTGCCGTCGCGGTGGGCCTGCTCGTCGCCCAGCAGGCGGGCAAGCCCGCCGAGCAGACGGCACCGCAGACGATCGAGCTACCCCCGGAGCCGGTCGGGACGTTCCTGCTGCTCGACCCGAGGCACGGCACGGAGGGGCGTGCGTCGCTGCACGGGCGTCCTGCGGTGGTCGAGATCGAATGCGTCGGCCCGGGCCAGGTGCTCGTCCGGCTGAACGCACGAAGCTGGGTCACCCAGGGCTGCGTCGCGGGTGAGCTGCGCCGGGCGGAACGTACGGTCACTGCCATGGCTCTGGACAAGCTGGACCCGCAGCTGTCCGGTCACGTCTGGGTCACCGTGTCGACCGTCGGTATCACCGGAGCCTCGCGATGGCGGGTGACACTGCACCCGCCAGTGGAAGCCCCAGCGTGACCCCGGCCGGGCCGCCCCGCCAGCTCGCCGGCCCTTCCTGCCCCCGGCAGCGTGATCGCTGCCGGGGCGGGCCACTGGCGGGCACCCGCGCGTCCGGGTGGGCAGGATGGCGGCGTGACGGGCTACGCGGTGATCGGCTTTCTCACCGACTACGGAACCGAGGACGGGTTCGTCGGGACCTGCCACGCCGTGATGGCCGGGCTCGCCCCGAACGCCCGGGTGATCGACGTGACGCACCAGGTGCCACCGGGTGACGTGCGGCGCGGCGCGAGCGTCCTCGCGGACTCGGCGCCCTGGTTCCCGCCCTCGGTGCTGCTCGCCGTCGTGGACCCCGGGGTGGGCACGGCACGCCGGGCGATCGCGGTCGACGCCGGCCCCTGCGTCCTCGTCGGGCCGGACAACGGGCTGCTCAGCCGGACGTGGGAGGCGCTCGGTGGCGTCGGCCGCGCCGTCGCGCTCGCCCCGCACGCTGGCGGTCGGCATGGGCCGTCCGCGACCTTCCACGGCCGGGACGTGTTCGCGCCGGCCGCCGCCCGACTCGCCACCGGGACCGACCTGCACGCGCTGGGCCCCCGCATCGACCCCGCGTCGCTGGTCACCCTTCCCCCGGCGGTCGTACGGGTCCTCCCGGGGCGGGTGGAGACGGAGGTGCTGACCGTCGACCGGTTCGGCAACCTGCAGCTGGCCGCGGGGCCGGACGACCTCCGCGCGGCCTTCGGGGACGAGCCACCGCGGGCGCTGCTCCTCGCCTCCGGGGACGTCACGCGTCCGGTACGACGGGGCCGGGCGTTCGCCGACGTGGCACCGGGCGAGCCCGTCCTGCTCACGGACTCGGCCGGCCGCCTCGCCGTGGCCGTGAACCAGGGCTCGGCCGCGACCGCGCTCGGCCTCGCCCCCGGAGATGCGGTGCGGCTGTCCCAGCGGTAGTCCGGTCAGGGCGCAGCTGGCACCGTGGGCCGCGCCGACCTACCGGTCGACCACCTGGGAGAACATCCCGCGCATGATCACGGCGGCGGCTTCGAGGGCGCAGAACACCGGCCTGCCGACGAGCAGCAGGACCGCCAGCACCGCGGCGACCTCCCCCGTCATGTCCGGTGTGGGTCCGCGGTCGAGCACGGTGCCGATGCCGACGAGGACGCAGGCCAGCAGGATCCCGGCGACGCGCAGGTCGGTGAGGTCGTCGAACCGCTCCCGCCGGTCGTCCGGGACGCGGCGGTACCAGGTGCCGTCGTGCAGCACGGAGATCCACCCGATGAGCTCGGCTTGGATCTCCTCGCGCCACTCGGGGTGCCCGTGCCCGTCGGTGTGCCGGAACGGCCACTCGGCCGCCTCACGCAAGCGGTCGGCGACGTAGCCGGCCTTGCGGCGAGGGCTGTCCGCGCCGCCGTACGCGCTGGACCCCGCCGTCGCGGCCAGGTGCTGCCGGGCCAGGTACGACGCGTACACGAGCCGTCCGGACACCTCGGGCTCCACCCGTACGGCGGGGACACGGCCGATCGGCACGCACGACCAGCACAGCGCCTCCCACAGCACCGTGACCAGGCGCTGGCGCGCCCGCAGGCGTTCGTGCAGCTTGACCCCGGCCACCCCGAGGACACCGACGACGAAGATGCCGACGGGGCCGGCAGCGGGCTCCCCGAAGGCCTCCCCCAGGTCAGAGGCCTGCCACACCATGAGCGCCACCAGCCCGGCCAGCAGCAGGTACGCAGCGCGTGACCGACGCCGCTGCTCCGTCGCGGCCTGCCGCACCCGGTCGGCCAGGACGGGCCACGCACCACCCCGCCGGGACCGCGCACGCGAGCGCGCGTCCTCGTTCACCGACCGGGGCAGCACTCCGATGCCCATCGAACCCCCCAAGGTCCTCACGGGGGTCCGCCCGGGCCGGCCGTGCGAGCCGGGCCCGCCCGGCGCAGGGCGCGCACGAGCCTGAACGGCGACTGAAAGACCCCCTTCACGCAGGGTAGTTGTCCCCGACACGAGAGTGCACGAATTCTGTCTCAGGCTGCCTCGGCGGGGCGCTCCCTGAGCAGCGCACGCTCCAGCAGCGGCCGGGCGAGCGCTTCTCCGTACCGGGCGACGAGCGGTCCTACCACCGCCATGATCAGGACGTACCCGGTGGCGATCTCCCCCACGCCGTCGACACCGGACGCGACCGCGAGGCCGGCGATGACGATCGAGAACTCGCCGCGCGCAACCAGGGCCCCGCCCGCCCGGATGCGTCCGCGCGGCGCGACACCCACTCTCTTGGCCGCCCACCAAGCGGTGACGAGCTTGGTCACGAGCGTCACCGCAGCGAGCAGCACCGCGGGCCCGATCACCGAGACCACCTCCGCGGGGTCCGTACGCAGCCCGACGGTGACGAAGAAGACCGCCGCGAACAGGTCCCGCAGCGGGGCGAGCAGACCCCGGGCACGATCGGCGGCGTCACCGGAGAGCCCGATGCCGACGAGGAACGCACCGACCGCCGCGGACACCTGGAGCTGCTGGGCGACGCCGGCGACGACAAGGGTCAGGCCCAGGACACGGAGCAGCATCTGCTCGTCGTCCGCGGAGAACACGAACGACGAGAGGCGCTCGCCGTACGAGAACGCGACACGCAGGACCGTGAGCACGACAGCAAGCGCCACGAGCACGGACACGGACGCCCCGAGCAGCGAGAGGCCAGCCAGCCCGGCGACGAGCAGCGGCAGGTAGATCGCCATCGCCAGGTCCTCGAAGACCAGCAGAGAGAGCACGACAGGGGTCTCGCGGTTGGCCAGCCGCCCGAGGTCGGTGACGAGCTTGGCGGCGATCCCGGACGAGGACACCCACGTGACGCCGGCGAGAGCGACCACCCCGATCGGGCTGAGCCCGAGCAGGATCCCCGCGACGGCCCCCGGTGCCGCGTTGAGCACCATGTCGAGCACCCCGGCGGCGGCGTTCTGGCGCAGGCTCGACGACAGCTCCGCGGCGGAGTACTCCAGGCCGAGCAGGAGCAGGAGCAGGACGACGCCGATCTCCGCGCTGGTGTCGACGAAGCCGGCGCTGGCCTCGAGCGGGATGAAACCCCCCTCGCCGAACGCGATGCCTGCCACGAGGTAGAGCGGGATCGGGGACAGCCCGACCTGCGTCGCGAGGTGTCCCAGCACGCCCAGCCCGCCGATGATTAGGCCGAGCTCGAACAAGAGGGCACCGGTCTCCGGGGTGCCCGCGGCGAGGGTCATGCGGTCGCTCAGCCGCCGAGGATCTCGGCGACCGCCGTGACACCGTCCGGCGTCCCCACGACCACGACGATGTCGCGCGGGGCGAAGGCGAAGTCCGGTCGGGGCGAGGGGAGGACCTGCCCGTCCCGGAGCACCGCGACCACCGAGGCGCCGGTACGGGTACGCGCCCGCGTGTCACCCAGCGTGCGCCCGGCGTAGGGCGAGCCGGGCTCGACGGAGATCTGCTCGGTGACGAGGTTGTCGATGCGGCGCAGGTCGGCGAGGCGCTCCACCATGCGCGGCGCCCCGAGGATCTCCGCCAGCGCGTCCGCCTCGTCCGAGGTGAGCGGGACGATGTCACGGCAGGCGTCCGGGTCGCCCTTGCCGTATAGGAAAAGGTCCTGCCGCCCCGTCCTGTGGACGACGATCCCGATCCGGTACCCCGACGCCGTGATGAAGTCATAACGCTGCCCGATCCCCGGGAGCGCCGTCTGCTGGACGTCCATGGTCCCCATCTTCGCCCACACCCGGAGGTGCGCACCCATGGCGGCACGGGGGCGACGGCACGCCGCCTCCAGCGTCCGCGGCGATCCCGGCCGTGGCGGCCCGAGCGCTCCTACGCTGACGGCATGCGCCTGCTGGTGGTCGAGGACGACCCGCCGATGGCGAACATGCTGGAGCGGGCCCTGACCCGCGAGGGGTACGCGGTCGACCTGGCCGGCACCGGGGAGGACGCCCTCTGGCACGGGATCGAGCACGACTACGACGCCGTCGTCATGGACGCGATGATCCCCGCCCCGGACGGGTTCGCCGTGATCTCCCGGCTGCGCCAGGCCGGCCGCTGGGCCCCGGTGCTCATGCTCACGGCGCGGGACCGCGTGGACGACCGCGTCCGCGGCCTGGACGTGGGCGCGGACGACTACCTGACCAAGCCGTTCGCGCTGGCCGAGCTGTTCGCCCGGCTCCGCGCGCTCACCCGTCGCCCCGCCGGCCAGCGTCCGGCCCGGCTCGTGGTCGGTGACCTGACGCTCGACCCGTCCACCCGGTCCGTCACGCGCGCGGGTACGCCGGTCGAGCTCACGGCCAAGGAGTTCGCGCTGCTGCACGAGCTGATGCGCCACCCCGGCGAGGTGTTGTCCCGGACGCACCTGCTCGAGCACGTGTGGGACTTCGCGTACGACGGCACGTCCAACGTCGTCGACGTGTACGTGCGCTACCTGCGCGAGAAGGTCGACCGCCCGTTCGGACGGACGTCGATCGAGACCCTGCGCGGCACCGGCTACCGCGTCCGCGACGACGCATGAACCAGGCCCGCGCCGTCTACCGTGCGGGCATGGCTCGCCTGCCCGCCTGGCTGCCACCGCGCACGCTCCGGGACAGGCTGACCGTGCTGTTCGCGGTGGGCTCGTCGCTGGTGCTGCTGGCCGTGCTCGGCCTCGTGTACGCGGTGACGTCCGGCCAGCTGCGCTCCGCGGTGGACGAGGGCCTGCAGGCGCGCGTGCGGACGATCGCGGTCGCCGCCGCGCAGGGCAACCTCGTCGTCGTCGACCAGGACCCGTACGCCCAGGTGCTCGACAGCCGGGGCCGTGTCGTCGCCGCCTCCCCCGCCGCGCCGGACTTTCCCGTGCTCTCCAACACCCAGGTCGTCCTCGCGACGGACCGCACCCTCGACTACGAGGGCTCGGTGCCCGAGCTCGGCGACCACGCCCGGCTGCTCGCGGTCCCCGTGCCCGAGCTGGGTGAGGTCGCGGTGGTGGGCGCGTCCCTTGACACCGTCCGGCAGGGGCAGCAGACGCTGCTGCTCGTCCTCGGGCTCGCCGCGCCGCTGCTCGTCGCCGGCCTCACGTACGCCGCCCGGCGGGTGGTCGGCGCGGCGCTCGGGCCGGTCGGAGCCCTGACCGAGAAGGCCGCGACGGTCTCGGCCGGGACCGCCGTGCGCACGCTGCCGGTCCCCGCCGGTGACGACGAGGTGGCCCGGCTCGCGCACACGCTCAACGGGATGCTCGCGCGCCTGCACGAGGCGTACGCCCGTGAGCGCGCGTTCGTCGACGACGCGAGCCACGAGCTCCGGACCCCACTGGCCGTGCTCCGCGGGGAGCTGGAGATGGGGCTGGCGAGCGGCGACCCGGACGAGATGCGGACCGCCCTCGTGGCGGCCCAGCGCGAGGTGCTCCGGCTCGGCGCGCTCGCGGACGACCTGCTCGTCCTCGCCCGGGAGGGAGCCGGGACGCTCGTCACCCGGCGCGAGCCCGTGGACGTGGCGCGCAGCGTCGACGGCGTCGCGGGACCGCTGGGCGAGGTGCTCGGCCTCGCCGTGCAGGTCACCACGCCCGACGGGACGCGACCGCTGGCCACCGGAGACGCTGCCCGCCTCGAGCAGGTCTGGACGAACCTGCTCACGAACGGGGCCCGCGCGGGCGCCCGGACCATCCGCGTGCTCGTACACGAGGACCCGGCCTCCGGGCTCGTCCGCGTCGAGGTCGCCGACGACGGGCCCGGGTTCCCCGACGAGACGCTGCCCACCGTCTTCGAGCGGTTCACCCGCGGGGACGCCGCGCGTACGCGGACGAGGCACGGCCCGGCGACGTCCGACGAGGCCGGAGGCACCGGCCTGGGACTGGCCATCGTGGCCGCGATCGTCCGGGCCCACGGCGGCCAGGTCAGCGCGGACAACGGCAGCCCCCTCGGCGGGGCACGGGTCAGCGTCACGCTCCCCCGGGCCTGACTCGCCCGGACAGCCGCGCTCTCATCCTCATCTCATCGACCGCCTCCCAGGCTGGCGTCGTGCGCACACCGGCCGACCGGCGGCGGGTAGAGGAGGGCGAGATGACGACCCCGACGTACCACGACACCGACCCGTACGGCCCCGCGCCCCAGCAAGCCCCCTGGGGACCGCCGGGCTCCCCCACGCCGCCGGCAACACCAGGAGGCCCCTCGGAACGTCCCCGTCGCGGACGCGCTCTCGCAGCGACCGCCGCCGTGGCCCTCGTCGGCGCGCTCGTGGGCGGAGGCGTGGTCGCCGTGACGACGGACGGGGACAGCGCCCCCGCCTCGGTCGCGTCGGGCAGCGCAGCGGGCGGCACGTCGTCCACGGACGGCTCAACTGCGGCGCGGACGGCCACCGGGCTCGACGTGCGGGCGGTGCTCAAGAAGGTGCAGCCCGCCGTGGCCACCGTCCGGACGCGGCAGGTCGGCCTCGACTCGTTCCTCGCGCCGGAGGCCCAGCAGGGCACCGGCACCGGCTTCGTCATCAGCCCCGACGGCGTCCTGGTGACGAACAACCACGTCGTCGCCGGGGCCGACAGCATCCGGGTGACGCTGGCCGACGGCAACACGTACGACGCCCGCGCGCTCGGCACCGACCCCAGCCACGACCTCGCGGTCCTCCACATCGACGCGAAGAACCTGCCCACGGTGCAGATGGGCGACTCGCGGGCCCTGCGTGTCGGCGACCCGGTCGTCGCGATCGGCAACGCGCTCGCGCTGCCCGGCGGGCCCACCGTCACGGACGGGATCGTCTCCGCGCTCGGCCGTACGATCAGCACGGACGGCAGCACCCGGCTGACCGGGATCATCCAGACGGACGCGGCGATCAGCCCCGGCAACTCGGGCGGCCCGCTGCTCGACGCGCAGGGCCGGGTGGTCGGCATCAACACGGCGGTGGCGTCCCAGGGCGAGAACATCGGCTTCGCGATCGCGGTGAGCGACGTGCGGCCCGTCATCGGGACGCTGCGCCAGGGCGAGGCCGTCAAGCAGGCGTTCCTCGGGGTGCAGGCGACGGACGTCTCCCCCGCCGTCCGCGAGCAGCTCAACCTGTCGGCTGACCAGGGCGCGCTGCTCGTCCAGGTGGAGCCGGGCTCGCCGGCCGCCTCCGCCGGGCTCCAGCGCGGCGACGTCGTCACCCGCGTCCAGGGCAAGGCCGTCCGGACCGCCGAGGACCTCACCGTCCAGGTCCAGGCGCACAAGCCCGGCGACAAGGTGTCCCTGACCGTCGCCAGAGGCGGAAGCGAGCGGCAGGTGCAGCTCGCGCTCGGCGGGCGGACGGTCGGCGGGCCGGGGCAGAACTAGTCGGTGGGGCGCGGGCCGCGGCGGGCGGCCTGCGCCCGGCCCTTCGCGTCGAGGATCACCTTGCGCAGCCGGACCGCGTCCGGCGTCACCTCGATGCACTCGTCGTCGCGGCAGAACTCCAGCGCCTGCTCGAGGTTGAGCGTGCGCGGCGGGATGAGCCGCTCGAGCTCGTCCGACGTCGACGAGCGCATGTTCGTGAGCTTCTTCTCCTTGGTCGGGTTGACGTCCATGTCGTCCGACCGCGAGTTCTCGCCCACGATCATGCCCTCGTACACCTCGGCCGTCGGGCCGACGAACATGGTGCCGCGCTCCTGCAGGTTGAACAGGGCGTACGAGGTGACCGCGCCGGCCCGGTCGGCCACAAGTGAGCCGGTGGGCCGGGTCCGCAGGTCGCCGAACCACGGCTCGTACCGCTCGAACACGTGGTGCATGAGCCCGGTGCCGCGGGTCTCGGTGAGGAACTCCGTACGGAAGCCGATGAGGCCGCGGGCGGGCACCACGTACTCCATGCGCACCCAGCCGGTGCCGTGGTTGACCATCTGCTCCAGGCGGCCCTTGCGCAGGCCGAGCATCTGGGTGACGACCCCGACGTAGTCCTCGGGGACGTCGATGGTGAGCCGCTCGACGGGCTCGTGCAGCTTGCCGTCCACCTCGCGGGTGACCACCTGGGGCTTGCCGACGGTGAGCTCGAACGACTCCCGTCGCATCAGTTCGACGAGGACGGCGAGGGACAGCTCCCCGCGCCCCTGAACCTCCCACGCGTCCGGACGCTCGGTCGGGACGAGCCGGATCGAGACGTTGCCGACGAGCTCGGCGTCGAGCCGGTTCTTGACCAGGCGGGCTGTCATCTTCTTGCCGCTCTTGCCTGCAAGGGGCGAGGTGTTGATGCCGACCGTCATCGAGATCGCCGGCTCGTCCACCGTGATGAGCGCCAGCGGACGCGGGTCGTCGAGGTCGGCCAGCGTCTCGCCGATGGTGATCTCGGGGATGCCGGCGATGGCGACGAGGTCACCGGGGCCGGCCTCGTCGGCGGGCACCCGGTCCAGCGCCTCCGTCTTGAGCAGCTCGGAGATCTTCACCGACTCGACCGTGCCGTCCGTACGGCACCAGGCCACGGTCTCGCCCTTGCGGATCGAGCCCGCCCGCACGCGGCAGAGCGCCAGCCGCCCCAGGTACGGGGACGCGTCCAGGTTCGTCACGTGGGCCTGCAGCGGGGCGTCCACCTCGTACTGCGGCGCCGGGACGGTGTCGAGCAGCGTCTCGACGAGGGGGCGCAGGTCTTTGGTGTCGGGGAACGTGCCATCGGCGGGTCGCTCGAGCGTCGCCCTGCCCGCCTTGGCGGACGCGTACACGATCGGGAAGTCGATCTGCTCCTCGTCCGCGTCGAGGTCGAGGAAGAGCTCGTACACCTCGTCGACGACAGCCTCGATGCGCGCGTCCGGCCGGTCGACCTTGTTGACGACGAGCACCACCGGCAGCCGCTTGGCCAGCGCCTTGCGCAGGACGAAGCGGGTCTGCGGCAGGGGCCCCTCCGAGGCGTCCACGAGCAGGAAGACCCCGTCGACCATCTCCAGGGCGCGCTCCACCTCGCCGCCGAAGTCGGCGTGGCCCGGCGTGTCCACGATGTTGATCGTCACCGCCTCCTTGCCCGTGCCCCACGTCACCGCGGTGTTCTTCGCCAGGATCGTGATGCCCTTCTCGCGCTCGAGGTCCATCGAGTCCATGACGCGGACGTTCACGTCCTGGTTCGCGCGGAAGGCGCCGGACTGCCACAGCAGCGCGTCCACGAGCGTGGTCTTGCCGTGGTCGACGTGGGCGATGATCGCGACGTTGCGCAGGTCGGCGCGGCTGGCGCGGGGCATGCGGCACCTGTCTCGTCAAGGAGGGTGGATACGCCCTCATCGTAGGGGCGCCTCCCGGGGCGGACCCCTTTGGCGGAAAACGGACGCGGCCGGATGGGGGCCGGACAGGGCCGGGTGCGACGACCCTGGGCAGACTTCCGCATATCGCCCCGAGGGCGCTCACGCCGCGGTTACATTTGTGCGCGGAGCGTACGTAACGGGGCGGGACCGGACGGGCGGGGGAGCCGGATGAGCGACGGGTCACGACACCAGGGCCTCAAGACCGTTGACCGCGGCGACGGCTCGCTGTGGGAGACAGTCGGCCGGCTCCAGCTCGACTTCCTCGTCGGGCACGGCCTGCGTCCCCACCACCGCCTGCTGGACGTGGGCTGCGGCACCCTCCGGGGCGGCGTCCGCGTCGCCGAGTACCTCGAGCCCGGCCACTACCACGGCATCGAGGTCAACCCCTCGCTGCTCGACACCGGGTACCAGCGCGAGCTGACCCCGCACGCGCGGGAACGGCTGCCGCGGGAGAACCTCCGCGCGACCGACCGCTTCGACTGCGACTTCGGCGTCCCGTTCGACTACGCGATCGCCCCGTCGCTGTTCTCGCACATCCCGCTCAACCACATCCGGCTCTGCCTGTACCGGGTGGCGCACGTCATGGCGCCAGGCGGGCGCTTCTTCGCGACCTTCTCCGAGGCCCCGAAGGACTTCCCGCTGGACGACGTCCAGCCCGGGGCGCGCGGCGCGTGGACCGAGCGCAACCCGTTCTTCTACTACCGCGGCGACCTCGCCTGGGCTGCGAGCTTCAGTCCGTGGAAGGCCAGCTACGTGGGTGACTGGGGCCATCCGCGCGGGCTGAAGATGGTCGAGTTCCGGCGTACGGCCGGCCGCAACGGCTCGCCCGGCCCGGGCCGGGCCCGAAGCCTCGCGGGCCTGATCCCGCACGCTCGCTCGGGCCGGCGGTCGCGCTAGCGGCACCGAGGGCCTGTTTCGCGGTCGGCTGCCCGTCGCTGGGCACCGGCAGCAGTCGCCTCACCGAGCTGGTCGGGCTGGCGAAACAGGGGACCCGGACCGATCAGGAATCGAGAAGCGCCGATCACCGAGCCGCACCTAGCGTGACCGCCATGGCATCACCCACCTCGACTCCAGGTGTGACCATGACCCGCTCGTCCACCCGGGGAATCAAGACCGTGCCCCACCGTGAAGGAGCCCGCGCACGACGTCGGCGGCGGCCGCTTGGTGGCCACCGTCACCGACCCCGACGGCAACATACTCGGGCTGCTCCAGAACCGGTGAGTGCCCGACCCCCGCTCCCGCGCTCGGCGCCGTCGCGAGACCGACCAGACGTCCTGCTCGAGGCTGGTTAGATCGAGCCAGGCGACGCCGACGGAGACCGCAAAGGCGGCCCCGCGCGACAGATGACAGGTGGAGACACGATGAGCACGGCCACGAGGACGGACACGCACTCGTCTGCCCCGCACCTCGCCGACAGCCACGAGCTGATCCGCGTGCAGGGCGCGCGCGAGAACAACCTCAAGGACCTCAGCGTCGAGATCCCGAAGCGCCGGCTGACGGCGTTCACCGGAGTCTCCGGCTCGGGCAAGAGCTCGCTGGTGTTCGACACGATCGCCGCGGAGTCGCAGCGGATGATCAACGAGACCTACAGCGCTTTCGTGCAGGGTTTCATGCCGAACCTCGCCCGGCCCGACGTCGACCGGCTGGACGGGCTGACCACGGCGATCATCGTCGACCAGGAGCGCATGGGCTCCAACCCCCGCTCCACCGTCGGCACCGTGACGGACGCGAACGCGATGCTGCGCATTCTCTTCAGCAGGCTCGGCAAGCCACACATCGGACCGCCGACCGCCTACTCGTTCAACGTCCCGACCCGGACGGCGAGCGGGGTCATGAGCACCGACAAGGCCGGTGGCCGTGTGGAGAAGAGCGTGGTGCGCGACGCCGTGTACCTGGGTGGCATGTGCCCGCGCTGCGAGGGCATGGGCGCTGTCAGCGACTTCGACCTCACGGCGCTGTACGACGAGAGCAAGTCCCTCAGCCAGGGTGCACTCACGGTCCCCGGCTACAGCATGGACGGCTGGTACGGCCGGATCTTCAGCGGTGCCGGCTTCGACATGGACAAGCCGATCGGCACGTACAGCAAGAAGGACCTCGACAAGCTGCTCTACGGGCAGCCGACGAAGATCAAGGTCGAGGGGGTCAACCTCACGTACGAGGGCGTGATCCCGAAGATCCAGAAGTCGATGCTGTCCAAGGACGTCGACGCGATGCAGCCCCACATCCGCGCCTTCGTGGAACGCGCGGTCACCTTTCAGACCTGCCCCGAGTGCGACGGCACCCGGCTCACCAAGGAGGTCCTGTCCTCGAAGATCAAGGGCAGGAACATCGCCGAGGTCTGCTCGATGCAGATCAGCGACCTGGCCGAGTGGGTCCGGGGCCTCGAGGAGCCGTCGGTGGCGCCGCTGCTGGCCGGCCTTCAGCACCTGCTCGACTCGTTCGCGGAGATCGGGTTGGGCTATCTCTCGCTCGACCGGCCGTCGGGAACGCTGTCCGGGGGCGAGGCTCAGCGCACCAAGATGATCCGGCACCTCGGCTCGTCGCTCACCGACGTCACCTACGTCTTCGACGAGCCCACGATCGGCATGCACCCTCACGACATCGAGCGGATGAACAGGCTGCTGCTGCAGCTCCGCGACAAGGGCAACACGGTGCTCGTCGTGGAGCACAAGCCGGAGACGATCACGATCGCCGACCACGTCGTCGACCTCGGCCCGGGCGCCGGCACGAATGGCGGCACCGTCTGCTTCGTGGGCACCGTGGAGGGGCTGCGGGGCAGTGACACCACCACCGGCCGCCATCTCGATGACCGTGCGGCACTCAAGGGATCGGTGCGCTCCGCTTCCGGCGCGCTGGAGGTCCGCGGCGCGTCCACGCACAACCTCCAGGACGTGGACGTCGACATCCCGCTCGGGCTGCTGTGTGTGCTCACGGGCGTCGCCGGCTCCGGCAAGAGCTCACTGATCCAAGGCTCGGTCGCCGATCGCGCTGGCGTCGTGGTGATTGACCAGGGGGCGATCCGAGGCTCGCGTCGGAGCAACCCGGCGACGTACACCGGGCTGCTCGACCCGATCCGCAAGGCCTTCGCGAAGGCCAACGGCGTGAAGCCGGCCCTGTTCAGCTCCAACTCCGAGGGCGCCTGCCCCAGCTGCAACGGGGCCGGCGTCATCTACACCGAGCTGGGCGTGATGGCTACCGTCGAGACAACGTGCGAGGAGTGCGAGGGGAAGCGGTTCCAGGCGGCGGTGCTGGAGTACACGTTCGGCGGCCGGAACATCGCCGACGTGCTGGCAATGCCCGTCAGCGAAGCCCTGGAGTTCTTCGGCGACGGCGAGGCGCATACGCCGGCCGCGCTCAAGGTCCTCGTCAGGCTCGCCGACGTCGGGCTCGGGTATGTCAGCCTGGGCCAGCCGCTCACCACGCTGTCCGGCGGGGAGCGGCAGCGGCTCAAGCTGGCCACGCAGATGGCCGAGAAGGGCGACGTCTACGTCCTCGACGAGCCGACCACCGGCCTGCACCTCGCCGACGTGGAGCAGCTACTCGGCCTGCTCGACCGGCTCGTCGACTCCGGCAAGTCGGTCGTCGTCATCGAGCACCACCAAGCGGTGATGGCACACGCCGACTGGATCATCGATCTCGGTCCGGGCGCGGGCCACGACGGCGGCCGGATCGTCTTCGAAGGCACACCTGCCGATCTCATCGCCGACCGCTCGACCCTCACCGGTGAGCACCTCGCTGCCTACGTCGGCACCTGACCGGGGGCATCACGTGGGATCTGGACTCCCACGTGTCCCCTACCATGCAGTCTGCTGCGGTGGCGGCCCTCGGTGGTCTCCTTGGTTGTGAGGCTGGCTGTCCAGGAGACCCCGTGACGGACGAACCCGCAGGCGAGCCCTCGTAGCTCAGGGGATAGAGCAACGGTTTCCTAAACCGTGTGTCGCAGGTTCGAATCCTGCCGGGGGCACCCACCGTTTCCCCAGGTCAGCGCCATGATCGACAATTGTCGCCGGCTGACCCAAGATCAACGAGGCCGCCGCGTGCCAGCCACGTGCCAGATCTCGTCCGGTGATCATGGCTGGACTTCGCCCTCTACCTTGTCGTGCAGAGCGTCGAGACCAGCAGCGATCTCGACGTCCCGGCCCACCACGCGACGGGCGTAGTGCTTGGTCGTCACCGTCGCCTTCGAGTGGCCGAGGCGTGCCGCGATCTCGACCGGAGACCAGCCCATGTCGTACAGCCACGTCGCATGGGTCGCTCTGAGGTCGTGCGGCGTCACGTCCGGCAAGCCTGCTCGTTCCTTGGCCGGGTTCCACACGCGGCGCATGAAGTTCGTGTGCCGGATCGGCAGGCCATCCGGGCTGGTGAACACCAGGACGTCGGCCACCTTTCGCTGGCCAGCACCCATGTGCTTGCCCAAGGCCTCTACGAGAAACGCGGGCAACGTGATCACCCGGTGCTGATGCGACTTCGGCTCCTCCACCCGTCATGACACCGTTCGCGTCCGACAGAGAGGCCGCCACTGTCAGGCACCGTCCCTCGAGGTCGAGGAACCGGCGACGCACCGCGGCCATCTCCCCGAACCGGCACCCCGTGTAGGCCAGCGCGAGCGTGAACAGCCCGTACGGGGACGGCATCTCACGCGCCAGCCCATCGACCTGCTGCGCCGTCAGCACCTCGGGCTCAGGCTCCGGCAAACGCGGCAGCCTCACACCCACGCAGGGCGACGTGGCGATGAAGCCGTCCAGCTGCGCGGTCGCCATCATTTGCGACAGCAGCCTGTAGGACTGCCGAACCCTCGACGCGCTCAGTCCTCGACGTGTGCACTCCGCGACCCATTCGCGTACGCGGACCGGACGAAGATCACCCAGCCTCACCCGGCCAAGCGACGGCAGGATCACGCACCGGATCAGGGAGGCGTAGCCCGCCCTCGTCTTCGGACGCAGGTGCGTCGCCGAGTCCATCCACATCGACGCGTACTGAGCAACGGTGATCTGCCCCCGGCGAGGATCGACCCAAGTGGCGGCAGCCATTCTCAGGTCGACATCGGCCAGGTAGCGATCGGCCTCGACCTTCGTGGCGAACGTCCGTTCCGCGTTCACCGTCTCGCCCGAGGGCAGCGAGTACCGGCTTGGTACCTACCACACGGCAGCCCACGCACCGAGCCGAACCGTCGTCGACGTCGACGACTCGTCACGCCACTCCCCCGGACTCGCGCAGAGTCTCGACGTAGTCCCGCAGCGAGTCAGCAGGGATCCGACGGCAGCCGCCGATCTTCACCGACTGGAGGGACCCAGCCGCCATCAGCATGTACACCGTCCGCCGAGACAGGCCCAGAACCTCGGCCGCCTCGTCCGCCTTCAACAGAAGCCTTTCCATCTCCCTCACCCCGAGTCGTCCGTCGTGGTTGCTGTCCGTACCGTCCGTTGCTGTCGTCGTCCTCCCCTGCGCCCGCACAGGCTCCGGCCTTCGCTGTGTCCGTCAAGGGCGCTGACGCGCCGCTGCGCGATTCGCTGCGCTCACCGTTGACGGCCTTCGCTGCGAGTCCGCGTCCCTGTCCGGGTCGGTGTCCGCGAACGGATCCCGGCGGATCACCGTCACGTCCGCGTACCGGGCCGAGGCGGGGTCGCGGACCGCGCGTCTCAGAGCAGTTTGCCGCCATGCATCGGCTCCAGAGAATCTGGAGCCAGCCTTCGACGTCTTGGCAAGGTCTCTCGGAGCAACTTCGGACGAACTTGCCGAGGTTGGACCTTCGCCTTTTCTCGCAGATCGGCGCCCAGATCCGAGCGAAGTGGCCGCCGAATTGGAGCGAGTCCATTGACCTTGATGGCCTGGATGACCTCCTGTACGAGGACGGGATCCCTGTTATATGGGTCCCGCCAGGTGAAGTCCTGGATGAGGTCCTCGCTGCTCCAGACAGATCATCCCGGATCAACATTCTTGTCAAGAACTCCGATGGCTTGCTCAGTGACTGTGTACGCGTGATTGCTGAGGCGAACGATCCTAGTTTTGATGGCCAACGGAGGCTGGCTCAATGCGCCGTGCAAGCGTGGGGAGATTATCCAGAAGCCGCGCAGGACCTAGCGGTAGACGTGGCGGATGCGCTCATCGCTGTTCGACTGGGGGACAACTTCGCCAAAGGCTACGATGCAAAGAAAAAGAAGGTAAAGAGGCTCTACGCCACGAACCGTGGACGGCGGCTTCTGATCCGTGGTGTCAAGGGTGTCTTCCAGTCGAGGCCGCAGGCAAGCAGTAGTCGCAGTCTGTAGTTGGACCAGTTCCTGAACCCGTGGCCGAG
>JBOGEN010000134.1:0-38260 GCA_050743265.1 Actinomycetes bacterium | reverse complement strand
ATCCCCGCCAGGCGCCGGCCCGAGATCAGGGCGTCCGGTCGCCCGGCGGCCAAGGACAGCGGTACGAGCGAGTCCCGGGTCCGGCGGACGGCGCTCACCGGGCGTGCCGCGGTGCTCGCCCTGGTCGTCTGCGCGCTGGTGCTGAGCTTCGCGTACCCGGTCAGGCAGTACGTCGAGCAGCAGTCCCAGATCGCCAGGCTGGAGGCGCAGAACGAGCGCCAGCGCGCCCAGGTCGACGACTTGGAGGGCCAGAAGCGCCGCTGGCAGGACCCGGCGTACGTGAGGACGCAGGCGAGAGAGCGGCTGCACTTCGTGATGCCGGGCGAGACCGGGTTCGTCGCCTCGGGCACCGACGCCCGGGAGCTGCGACGCCAGTCGGGGACCGCCCCGCACGAGGCACCGGCCGAGAACCAGCCCTGGTACACGCGGCTGTGGACCAGTGTCGAGGGGGCCTCGGGGCCGACGGGCACGCCCGAGCCCTGACGCGCGACGGCAGACTCGTACCCATGCACCCGGAGGACAGGGACGTCAGCGCGGTCCGCCGCCAGCTCGGGCGCCCACCGCGTGGTCTGCGCGGCGTCGCCCACCGCTGCCCGTGCGGGCTGCCGGACGTGGTCGAGACCGAGCCGAGGCTGGACGACGGCGTGCCGTTCCCGACGCTGTACTACCTCACCTGCCCGCGGGCCACGTCCGCGGTCGGGACGCTCGAGGCGAGTGGGGTGATGGCACGGATGACCGCACGGCTCGCGTCCGACGACGCGCTCGCCGCGGCGCAGACCGGCGCACACCGGGACTACCTGGCGCGACGCGAGGCGGTCGGGCACGTCCCCGAGATCGCGGGAGTGAGCGCGGGTGGCATGCCGGACCGGGTGAAGTGCCTGCACGTCCTCGTCGCGCACGCGCTCGCCGCGGGTCCGGGCGTGAACCCGCTGGGGGACGAGGCGCTCGCCGCGCTGCCGCGCTGGTGGGAGCGTGGCCGGTGCGTCGACCCCGACCCCGACGGCCATGACCTCGACGGCCATGACGGGGAGCCCGCGTGACCCGGGTGGCGGCCGTCGACTGCGGCACCAACTCGATCCGGCTGCTGGTCGCGGACGTCGACCCGTCCACCGGCGTCCTGGTCGACCTGGACCGCCGGCTCGAGATCGTCCGCCTCGGCCAGGGTGTGGACCGCACTGGCGAGCTCGCCCCGGACGCGCTCGCCCGCACGCTGGACGCGCTGCGGACGTACGCGGCAGGGGCCCGCGAGCTCGGCGCCGAGCGTGTCCGGATGGTCGCCACCAGCGCGACTCGCGACGCGCGGAACAGGGACGAGTTCGTCCGCGGTGTCGTCGACATCCTCGGGGTGGAGCCCGAGGTCGCCACGGGCGACGAGGAGGCCGCGCTCTCGTTCACAGGCGCGACCCGCGAGCTGGCGGGCCGCGACGGCGTCCGCACGCCGTTCCTCGTCGTCGACATCGGCGGGGGGTCGACCGAGTTCGTGCTCGGGACGGACACGCCCACCGCAGCACGCTCGGTGAACATCGGCTGCGTCCGGATGAGCGAGCGTCACCTCACCGACGACCCGCCCTCCCGCGTCCAGGTGGACGCCGCCTGTGCCGACATCGCGCAGGCGCTCGACGTCGCGGCCGAGGCGGTGCCCCTCGACACGGCCGGATCGCTGCTCGGCCTGGCGGGCACGGTGACCACCGTCGCCGGCATCGCGCTGGGCCACGAGACGTACGACCCGGAGCGGCTGCACCACGCCCGCGTGTCCGCCGACCAGGTCCGCGGGACCAGCGCCACGCTGCTCCGCATGCCCCGTGCTGAGCGCGCCGCGCTGCCGGTGATGCACCCGGGCCGCGTGGACGTCATCGCCGCCGGGGCGCTCGTCCTGGCCGCTGTGGTGGACCGGACCGGTATCGACGAGGTGCTCGTGAGCGAGCACGACATTCTCGACGGCATCGCCTGGTCGATGGCGTGAGCCCGACACGCGAGCATGGCCGGCCGCCGGTGGCCGCGGACCTGGCCTGGCCGGTGGCTCCGGGCAGCGGGTGGCCGGAGGACCCCGCGACGCCGGACACCCCGGTCGCGCAGGACGTCGCCCACGTACAGAGGCTGGCGGCCGACGCGGCGGGGCTTGCGACGCTTGACGCCAGGGTGTCGGTGTGCCGGGCCTGCCCCCGGCTCGTCCAGTGGCGCGAGGACGTCGCCCGGGAGCGGCGCCGTGCGTACGCCGAGGAGACCTACTGGGGCCGGCCGATCGCGGGGTGGGGCGACCCGCGGCCACGCGTGCTCGTCGCCGGGCTGGCTCCGGCCGCGCACGGGGGCAACCGGACGGGCCGCATCTTCACCGGGGACCGCAGCGGCGACTGGCTCTTCGCCTCGCTGCACCGGGTCGGGCTCGCCGCCCAGCCGACCAGCGTCCGCGCGGGGGATGGTCAGCGGCTGCTCGGCGCCCGCATGGTCGCGGCCGTGCGGTGCGCGCCGCCGCAGAACAAGCCCACGCCGGCCGAGCGGGACGCCTGCGCGCCGTGGTTCGTGGAGGAACTACGGCTCGTCGAGCCCGGGCTGCGGGCGGTGGTCGCGCTCGGTTCGTTCGGGTGGCACGCGCTGTGGGCCGCGCTGGGCGAGGTGGCGCTGGAGGTCCCGCGTCCCCGTCCCCGCTTCGGGCACGCTGCCGAGGTCACGCTCGAGCGCCCGGGGCGGCCGTCACTGCTCGTGCTCGGCTGTTACCACCCCAGCCAGCAGAACACGTTCACGGGCAAGCTCACCGAGCCGATGCTGGACGCCGTCCTCGGCCGAGCCGCGGCTGCCTGACGGCGAGCCCGCCCGTTGGGTGAGGCGGGCTCTCCGTTGTGTGAGGCGGGCTCCCGCCCCGCGCGGGTAACGTCTGGGTCATGAGCCCGAACGGTGACCGCCCCACGGAGGTCCTCGTCGTCGGCGGGGGGTACGTCGGTCTCTACACCGCGCTGCGCCTGCAACGGCGGCTGTGCCACGGCGAGGCGCGGGTCACGGTCGTCGAGCCCCGCTCGTACATGACCTACCAGCCGTTCCTGCCCGAGGCGGCCGCGGGCAGCGTCGAGCCACGCCACGTGGTGGTGCCGTTGCGACGGGTGCTGACGGGGTGCCACGTCCTGTCCGGCCGTGTCACCGAGGTCGCCCACACGAGTCGTACGGCCACCGTCGAGCTGCTCGACGGGGAACGGCGCGAGCTCTCGTACGACGTGCTCGTGATGGCCCCCGGGTCGGTGGCGCGCACACTTCCGATCCCGGGGCTGGCGGAGAGCGGCATCGGGTTCAAGACCGTCGAGGAGGCGATCTACCTCCGCAACCATGTGCTCTCCCGGCTCGCGCTCGCGTCCAGCTCGCAAGACCCGGCGGAGCGCCGGCGTGCGCTCACGTTCGTGTTCGTCGGCGGCGGCTACGCGGGCGTCGAGGCGCTGGCCGAGCTCGAGGACATGGCGCGGTACGCGTGCCGGTACTACGAGGCCATCGAGCCGGAGGACATGCGCTGGATCCTCGTCGAGGCGACGGGGCGCATCCTGCCCGAGGTCGGCGAGGACATGGGCCGCTACACGGTGGACGAGCTGCGCCGGCGGGGCATGGACGTCCGGCTCGACTGCAAGATCACCTCAGCGGTCGGCCTGCACGTCGTGCTCGAGAGCGGCGAGGAGTTCGACGTGGACACCCTGGTGTGGACGGCCGGGGTCAAGCCGCACCCGGTCCTCGCGGCCACCGACCTGCCGCTCGACGAGAAAGGTCGCCTCGTCGCGACCGCCGAGCTGCAGGTCGACGGCGTCCCGGACGCGTGGACGGCAGGGGACTGCGCCGCCGTCCCCGACCTGACCAAGGGGCCGGGGCAGTTCTGCGGTCCCAGTGCGCAGCACGCCGTACGCCAGGCGCGCCGTCTCGCCGACAACATCGTGGCCTCGCTGCGCGGCGAGCGGCTGGCCCCGTACCGGCACAAGTACGCGGGCTCCGTCGCGAGCCTGGGTCTGCACAAGGGAGTGGCTCAGGTCTACGGGGTCAAGCTGCGCGGGTGGCCGGCGTGGTTCATGCACCGCACGTACCACGTGAGCCGGGTGCCGACGCTGAACCGCAAGGCACGGGTCGTCGCCGACTGGACGCTGGCGTTGTTCTTCCGGCGCGAGGTCGTGACGCTGGGATCGCTGGAGAAGCCACGCAGGGAGTTCGAGATGGCCGCCGCACCACCCCCGCAGCGGCCTTGGGACACGGCATCGTAGGACCCGCCCGGGGCGCGGGGGACGACAAGGAGGACAACATGGCGAGCACAGCGCACCGGCTGGCACCGCTCGTGGAGGCCGTGTTCGGCCAAGACCTGCCGCTCCGGCTCCGCGCATGGGACGGCTCGGAGATCGGCCCCGCGGATGCGCCCGCGATCGTCCTGAACCGGCGTCGTGCGCTGCGCCGCATCATCTGGCAGCCGGACGAGCTGGGGCTGGCCCGGGCGTTCGTCTCCGGCGACCTCGACGTCGACGGCGACCTGTACGACGTGCTCACGCGGGCGTCCGTGCTGTCCCGGCGGGAGAGCGCGGTGCCGCTCACGATGCGCGACAAGGTGCACCTGGTCCGCGCCGCTGCCGGGCTGGGTGTGGTGGGCCCGCCCCCGTCCCCCCCGGACGAGGAGGCCCGCATCAGCGGGACCCTGCACAGCAAGGCCCGGGACAAGGCCGCCGTACGCCACCACTACGACGTCGGCAACGACTTCTACCACCTCGTGCTCGGCGACTCGATGGTCTACTCGTGCGCGTACTGGGCGCGCCACGGCGACCTCGGGTACGGGCTCCAGGACGCCCAGTACGACAAGTGCGACCTGATCGCCCGCAAGCTCGCCCTCGAGCCGGGCATGCGGCTGCTCGACGTCGGCTGTGGCTGGGGCACGCTCGCGATCCGGGCCGCGCGCAAGTACGGCGTCCGGGTCGTGGGCGTCACCCTGTCCCTTGAGCAGGCCGAGCTGGCCCGCAAGCGGGTGGCCGAGGCCGGGCTGACCGACCAGGTCGAGATCCGGGTGCAGGACTACCGCGAGGTGTCCGACGGCCCGTACGACGCGATCTCGTCCGTGGGCATGGCCGAGCACGTGGGCGCCGAGAAGTACGCGGAGTACGCCGCCTGCCTGTTCGGGCTGCTGCGTCCTGGTGGACGGCTGCTCAACCACCAGATCGCCCGCCCCCCAGGCGCGACCCAGCAGCGCGTGACGTTCATCTCGGCGTACGTGTTCCCCGACGGCGAGCTGCTGCCGCTGGGCACCACGGTCTCGGTTCTCGAGGAGGCCGGATTCGAGGTGCGCGACGTCGAGTCCCTGCGCGAGCACTACGCGCTGACCCTGCGCGCCTGGGTGACCAACCTGGAGCAGAACTGGCACGGCTGCGTCCGGCACACCTCCGACGCGCGGGCTCGGGTCTGGCAGCTGTACATGGCCGGGTCGGCTCTGTCGTTCGAGCAGGGACGGATCGGGGTGAACCAGGTGCTCGCCGTACGCCGGCACGACGACGGGCGCAGCGACCTCCCGCTGACCCGGGCACGGCTCCTCGGCGAGGTGTGAGCCATTCACGACCGATCTCCCCCTGCTCGCAGGAATTCCTACCGCTCGAGACCGCGATTTGTCAGAGGCCGCCGATAGCGTTCCGCATGGTCGAGACGGAGGCAGAGCTTCGTCAGCCGTGGCGAATTCCCCGAGCATGAGCGACGTCTGCCGTGCGCTCGGAATCGTCCCCCGGGAGGGACCACGAGTCTGTTCGTCGCCGCGTCGCCCGCTCCGGGCCAGCGTCAACGCGACCCAGCGGGCCCGTCTCGCCGCTCGCCTGCAGGCGGTGGGGATGTCCGCCGCCGTGACATTGCTCCCCAAGTTTCTGCTGGCGGAGCAGGCTGTCGATCACCAATGCGAGCGCTGACGGTGCGTCCTCTGGAACGACGAGCTCCTCCCGCGAGAGGTGGACCACGTCAACGGAGACCGGCTGACGAGAGGCCGGAGAACCTCCGCCCTCTGTGTCCCACGTGCCATGCGCAGACGCCGACCTATCGAGGAAGGAACATCGGCAGGGTGGTGTAGAATTGCAGAACAAATTCAAGCCCCCGTAGCCCAATTTGGCAGAAAGGCGTCCGGCTTAAAACCGGATCTAGTGTGGGTTCGAGTCCCACCGGGGGCACACAATTCGGCACGCTACGGGATCGCATCCCGTGCGACCTCGTCGAACCGGAGCGGACGGTGCCGTGAGCGAGCGGGTGGCCGGACCGGTACCGGTTCCGGCGAGCGGCAGCTCTGTCGACCGAGGCGGGGAGGTTCAGGGCACGTCCGGGCCGCCGCGGAACCGGGCGTACGGGTGAGTCCCCTCCCAAGCCGGAACACCCGACCTTGCGCCGATCGTTAGTCTTGTCGCCCACCCTGCATGGGGGTGGGCCACGACGGAGGGATGAGATGCAGAGCAGCAACCCGGTCCTGAGCCGCGACGGGGCCTTCACCCGCGGCGGGTACGCGACCTTCGGTCAGGCCCCGCCAGCCGAGCAGCTCCAGGAGATGTACGACGCGCCGGCGTACACCGGCACGCGTCCCATGACGATCGACGACGTCGTCATGCGGACCGGGCTCCTGCTGGCCATCGTGGCCGGCGTCGGTGGCCTGTCCTGGTACCTGAACGTCGGCTTCGGCGTCGCGATCGTGGCCGCGCTGGCCGGGTTCGGCGTCGCGATGGTCGTCACGTTCAAGCGGGTGCTCAACCCTGGGCTCGTCGTCACGTACGCCGCGCTCGAGGGCGTGTTCCTCGGCGTGATCAGCCACGTGTTCAACGACATGTACCCCGGCATCGTGGTCCAGGCTGTTCTGGGCACGGGGGCAGCGTTCGCCGGCATGCTCTTCGCCTACAAGAGCGGCAAGATCCGGGTCACCCCCCGCTTCACCAAGATCCTCATCGGGGCCACCCTCGGCTTCCTCGGCCTGGCCGTCATCAACCTGGTCGCCAGCTTCTTCGTGGACGGCGGCCTCGGCCTGCGCGGTGACTCCGGCATCCTGCCGCTGCTGTTCGGTGCCGCGGGTGTCGTGCTCGCCAGCCTCTTCCTCGCCCTCGACTTCCACCTCGTCGAGGAGGGGATCAAGGCAGGTGCTCCGGAGAAGGAGTCCTGGCTGGCCGCGTTCGGCCTCACGGTCACGCTTGTCTGGCTCTACCTGGAGATGCTCCGCCTCATCGCGGTGTTGAGAGGCGAGTAGCCACCGCATCCGTCTCGTCCGCACGAGGGGCCGCCACCCGGCTGACCGGGGTGGCGGCCCCTCGTCGCGTTGCCTCGCCCTCCTCGGTCGGCGGAGCCCGCGGGACCGGGGGCTACCCCGACACCGTCGGCCCAGCGCGCGTCACCGCGAACCGGATCACGACCCGGCGCTGGGTTGCCATGTCAGCCCGGTACTCGTCCCAGTCAGGATGCTCGCCGGACAAGCGGCGGTAGTAGTCGATCAGGACGGGCATCGCCGCCGGGAGCGAGACGATCTCGGCTGTGCCCTCGACCTGTGCCCAGCCTCCGAAGAAGCCCTCGTTGAGCACCACCATCGAGACCCGCGGGTCACGGCGCAGGTTCTTGACCTTGACGGCGGTCTCGCGCGAGCTGACGAGTACGCGGCCCTCGGCGTCCGATGTGGCGAGGACGGGGGACATCTGGGGCATGCCGTCGGCACGGTGGGTCGCCAGGACGGCGCGGGGGTTCTCGGCCAGGAACGCGAGGGCCTCGACCGGCGTCACCAGAGGGGGTCAGGAGCGGCGGGCAGCCCGCTTGAGGTCGTGTTCGTGGATGATCGCAGTGGCGTACCCGTGCGAGATGTCGTGCTCGCTGCGGAGCCAGTTCACCCGCTCCTCGAAGCGCAGGAACGCGGGACCGTCGTCCAGTTCCCTGAACCACTGGGGGAGATCACGGCCGGTCACGGAGGGGATTCGCGCGACGAGGTTCTGATGCGTCTCCTCAGAGTGGTGCAGGGCCATGTGCGCCTCCCGGGTCGTACGGTCCGTTCCCTGAGGGTGCCCGAGTCCGGCAGGCCACACAAGACCCGAACTGACCGCGTGCCGTAGCCTCCCGGCGTGTCGCCAGGAGCGTGGCCGGAAGCGGCCGATCTGCCCGCCCAGCGGGACCGACTGGCCGCGGACGTGGCCCGCCTCTCGCAGCGGCTGCGCGGCCTCGGGCTGCCGCGCCTCGCCCAAGATCTCCACCCGTACGGCACCCGGGGGGACGCTGGCCACCGCGCCGCCCAGGTGCTGGCCGACCTCGCCCACGGCGTCGAGGACCGGAACGACCCGTCCGCCCCTCGCTGGCGCGAGGTCCCCCGGCTGTCGGATGCTTCCATCGGCGACCAGGTGGCCGTGACCGGTCACGACGCGGTCGCCGCCGTGGCCGGTACGCCCCCTGAGGCCGAGGTCTGGACGCGGGCAGGCCGCAGCCCCGTGTCCGAGGCCGTTGCCGACGCCCTCGCGGAGCTGAGGACGCTCCGGCTGGCGATCGACTGAGAGGCTCGGCCGGCCCTCTCGATCAGCCCAGCCGTTCCAGGACCATCGCCATGCCCTGGCCGCCGCCCACGCACATGGTCTCGAGGCCGAGGGTCACCTCCCGGGTCTGCAGCCCGTTGAGCAGAGTTGTCGTGATCCGCGCGCCGGTCATGCCGAAGGGGTGGCCGAGCGCGATCGCGCCGCCGTGAACGTTGAGCCTGTCCAGGTCGATGCCCAGGTCCTGGTACGACGGGATGACCTGCGCGGCGAACGCCTCGTTGATCTCCACGAGGTCGATGTCGCCGATGCTCATGCCGGCGTTCGCGAGCGCCCGGCGTGACGCCTCCACCGGGCCGAGGCCCATGATCTCCGGGGACAGGGCCGAGACACCTGTCGAGACCACCCGGGCCAACGGCGTGAGCCCGAGCGCGCGGGCCTTCTCGTCGCTCATCACCACGACCGCGGCCGCACCGTCGTTCAACGGGCAGCAGTTGCCCGCGGTGACGGTGCCGTTCTCGCGGAACACCGGGTTGAGCCCGCCCACCTTCTCGAGGGTCGTCCCGGCCCTGATGCCGTCGTCCTTCGTGACCACGGACCCGTCCGGCAGCGTCACCGGCGTGATCTCGCGGTCGAAGAAACCGTCCGCCAGCGCCTTCTCCGCGTTGTTCTGCGAGCGGACGCCGAACTCGTCCTGCTCGGCCCGGGTGATGCCGCGGGACGTGGCGAGGTTCTCCGCGGTCTGGCCCATCGCGATGTAGACGTCGGGCATGAGCCCGTCCTCGCGCGGGTCGTGCCACGCGTCGTTCGTCTTCGCGTACCGCACCGTGCGGTCCTTGGCCTCGTCGAACGCGGTGTTGTGGAACTGCTCCGAGCCCGCGCCCGCGCCGGTTAAGGCCGGGTACCGGGAGACGCACTCGACCCCTGCGGAGACGAAGGCGTCGCCCTCCCCGGCCTTGATGGCGTGGAAGGCCATCCGGGTGGTCTGGACGGACGAGGCGCAGAACCGGTTGACCGTCGTACCCGGCAGCCCGTCGAGGCCGAGCATGATCGCCACCCGCCGGGCCATGTTCAGCCCCTGCTCGCCCTCGGGCTCGGCGCAGCCGACCATGAGGTCGTCGAGCTCGGCCGGGTCGAGCCCGGGCACCTTGTCGAGCACGGCGCGGACCACCTGCGCCGTGAGGTCGTCCGGGCGGACGTCCTTGAGTGAGCCCTTGACGGCCCGACCGATCGGGGAGCGTGCGGTGGCGACGATGACTGCCTCGGGCATGTGAGCTCTCCTCGCGAGTCGTGCCGTGCGGTGTGCTGCCTCGGCGTGTGCTGCCGGGGAACGGCGTCGTGCTCTGCCCCGACGCTAGCGCGGCTACCCGCCGGCTCCCGCATCGCGGGCGTCCCAGCCCATGAGACGGGCCTGGTCGGTCGCGCCCGTCCGCCACGGGTACCCCTATGCTTCCCGCCTCGGACAAGACCGGACAAGGGGGTTCGAGCGGATGACAGGTACCAGAACGGGCACGTCGAGGGCCGGGCGTGTCCTCCCCAGAGCAGCCGCCGTCTCAGTGGCGCTGCTGCTCTGCGGGTTGATGCCGGCCGGATCGGCGTGGGCGCAGGCACAGGCCGGCGTCCAGCAGACCGCTGCCACGCAAGGCCAGCCCGACGACAGTCCCAAGTCGTCCGGCGACCCGACCGAGCCGCAGCCGGGGTCGAACTCGGACTTCACCGACAACGGCGCCAACACCCACGGCTCGTACGACTCGACGCGCGACGGCTCGCCGTCGGGCAACGGCAACGGCGACGGGAAGGCCACGGGCCGCCCCTGCGCCGGGTGCGTGGGCAAGGCGGACAACAAGAACCCGCCCGGTCAGCAGCCGGACGGCACCGACGGCAACGCCGGGTACGAGTGCGACCGCAACAGCGGGGTCGGCAAGACGAACCCGGCGCACACGGGATGCAAGGCCGGCGAGACGCCGCCTCCCGAGGAGCCTCCGGGCGAGGAGCCTCCGGGTGAGCAACCTCCTGGTTCGGGCGGCGGTCCGGGGGAGCAGCCCGGTGACACGCCAGGCTCCGGCTCGGGCGGCGCGTCCGCACCCGAGTCGCAGCAGGGTTCCGCCCTGCCGGACACCGGGGCGACCAGCGTCCTCCTGCCCCTCGCCGCCGCGCTCGTCGCGGCCGGTGTCGGGCTGACGCTGCTCGCGCGGCGCCGGTCAGGCAAGGTCGGGCACTAGCACGACCGTCCGTCGTGGGGGAGTCGGCTCGTCGAGGGCCGGCTCCCCTTCGGCTGTCCGGAGGCCCGTCGCGTCGTCGGTCCGTCCCGTCGTCGGTCGGAGCGCGTCGGCCGTCAGGACGCCGGTCCCTCGATCGTCTCCGCCTCGGGCAGGGGACGGCGCCGGCGGTGACGCAGCAGGGCCCAGCGTCCGCGCGGGCCGCGGTCCCGCCCGGCGACCTGCGTGGCGGCGACCTCGGTGCCTGCCTCGTCAGCCGCCTCGACCGCCGCCATCGCCACGGGCAGGACGCCCTCGCCACGGAACGGCTCGGGCTCGGCCTCCTCGTCCCGCGGGATGCCGAGCGCCGCGCAGGCGGACGGCAGGAGCACGGCGGCGCAGCTCGCGTACCCGTCCGCCGACGGGTGGAAGCGGTCGGGGCCGAACATGAGCCGCGGCTCCGCGGCGAACTCGGGGCCAAGCACGTCGCCCAGCGACACCGACCGTCCGCCCGCCTCGACCACGGCGATGGTCTGCGCGGCGGCGAGCTGGCGGCTCCAGCGGCGGGCGACGAGGCGCAGCGGCTGCGCGATGGGCTCGACCGTGCCGAGGTCGGGGCAGGTGCCGACCACGACCTGCGCGCCGGCCGCCCGCAGTCGCCGCACGGCATGGTCGAGGTAGCGCACCGAGGTGGACGGGCGTACCCGGTGCGTCACATCGTTGGCGCCGATCATCACCACGGCCACGTCAGGCCTCGCCACGAGGGCCCGGGTCACCTGCGCGTCCAGGTCGTCCGAGCGGGCTCCGACGACCGCGACGCTGGTGAGCCGGACGGGCCGCCCGGTCGCCTCCCCGAGCCCGGCGGCGAGGCGTACGCCCGGGGTGCGGTGCGGGTCGTCCACCCCCAGGCCGGCGGCGGACGAGTCGCCGAGCATCGCCAGGCTCAGCGGGGCGCCGTCGCCGTGGCCGTACAGGCCGTCGGTGACCGGGGGCGAGCCGACCGGCTCACCCACCCAGCGCCGGGCGAGCTTCGCCTCGGCGACGAGCAGCGCGGTCACCGCCCCTCCGAGCGCGCTGAGCCCGCCACCCCCGTACGCCGCTGCTGTCGCGATCCGTCGAGCCGTACGCGCTCGGCTCACTCAGGCCCCTGGCCGGCAGCCCGGAGGAAGGATCGGACGGTCTCCCGGGCCGCGTGCCGCACCTCCGGGCCGTGGGTGAACGCCGCCACGTCGTACGTGAGGTCCGCCAGTCGGTCGGCGGTCTGGCGGGTGAGCGTGAAGTCGGTGCACATCATGGACGGCGGCCACCGCACTCCGCGCACGTTGAAGATGGCGTCCCCGGTGATGAGGACACCGGTGGGCTCGTGAAGCAGCGAGACGTGCCCGGGGGTGTGGCCGGGCGTGTGCACGACGCGCAGCCCGCCCGCGGCCTTGATCACCTCGCCGTCGGTGAACTCCTGGGTCACCTCGGTCGGGTCGAACCCTCCACCGGGAAGGCGGGTGAACAGCCGGCCACCGCGGACATGCGGGTCGCGGGCCGGTGGGCGTCCCTGGCGCAGGTACGGCGCGTCCCGCTCGTGCGCGGCCACCTCGGCACCCGTCCGGGCACGCAGGGCGGCCAGCCCACCCGCGTGGTCGCCGTGCGCGTGGGTCATGACGATGCGGGTGACCTCGGAGGGGTCGGTACCCATCGCCGCGAGCCCGGCGACGATGCGGCGCGGTGCACGCTTGAGGCCACAGTCGACCAGCGTGACCTGCCCGTCCTCGTCCCGGAACGCGAACGAGTTGATGGTGTCGGCCGGCGCCGTAGGGATGCGGTACACGCCGGGCGCCAGCTCGACGGCCGGGGCTGCGGGCACGGTCGTCACCTCCGAGGATCCGCGAGCTGGGTCTCGCAATCTACCGTGGTCATACAGTGAGCACGTGAAGGTCTACGACTCGCTGATCGACCTGGTGGGCGACACTCCCCTCGTACGGCTGTCCTCCGTGACGCGCGGGGTACGCCCGAGTGTGCTGGCCAAGGTCGAGTACTTCAACCCGGGCGGGTCCGTGAAGGACCGCATCGCGCTGCGCATGGTCGAGGCTGCCGAACAGGAGGGCCTGCTCAGGCCCGGGGGCACGATCGTGGAGCCGACGTCCGGCAACACCGGGGTGGGCCTGGCGATGGTCGCGCAGTCCCGGGGGTACGCGTGCGTGTTCGTCTGCCCGGACAAGGTGTCCGAGGACAAGATCAACGTCCTGCGGGCGTACGGGGCCCGGGTCCAGGTGTGCCCGACCGCGGTCGACCCGGGGGACCCGCGCTCGTACTACTCGGTCTCGGACCAGCTGGCTGGCGAGATCCCGGGGGCCTGGAAGCCCGACCAGTACGCCAACCCGAACAACCCGCGCTCGCACTACGAGACGACGGGGCCGGAGATCTGGCAGCAGACCGAGGGGCGGGTCACCCACTTCGTCGCGGGGATCGGCACCGGGGGCACGATCAGCGGCGCCGGCCGCTACCTCAAGGAGGTCTCCGGCGGGCGGGTCGCCGTCGTGGGCGCCGACCCTGCCGGGTCCGTCTACTCCGGGGGCACCGGACGGCCGTACCTCGTCGAGGGCGTCGGCGAGGACTTCTGGCCGGTGACGTACGACAGGGACATCTGCGACGAGATCATCGAGGTGTCCGACAAGGACTCTTTCCTCATGACCCGCCGGCTCGCTCGCGAGGAGGCGATGCTCGTCGGGGGGTCCTGCGGCATGGCGGTGGCTGCCGCGGTGTCGCTCGCCGCGCGGGTCGACGGCTCGGCCGTCATCGTCGTGCTGCTCCCCGACGGGGGCCGCGGCTACCTCACCAAGGTCTTCAGCGACGACTGGATGGCCGACTACGGCTTCCTCGCCACCAGCGGCGACGCCACCGTCGGCGACGTCCTGCACAGCAAGGCCGCCCTGCTGCCCGGCCTCGTCCACATGCACCCGAACGAGACCGTGCGGGAGGCCATCGACATCCTCCGCGAGTACGGCGTCTCGCAGATGCCCGTGGTGAAGCAGGAGCCGCCGGTGATGGCGGCCGAGGTGGTCGGCTCCGTGGTCGAGCGTCACCTGCTCGACGCGCTGTTCACCGGCACGGCGAAGCTCGCCGACCCGCTGGAACGGCACATGTCCGCAGCCCTGCCGCTGGTGGGGGCGGGGGAGCCGGTCGAGGCGGCGATCAAGGCCCTGGAGGGCGCCGACGCCACGGTGGTGCTCGAGGACGGACGCCCGACCGGCGTGCTCACCCGGCAGGACCTGCTGGGCTTCCTCGCCACCCGCTGACCGGACGCCGACGGGCGTCCGTGACCCCCTGGCGGACACCTCGGGGCCACTCCCCGAACACGGTGAGTCATGCCAGGTGACGGGCACGTGAAGGCCTGCGACCTGGGTAGCTCTACAGTAACTGCGCCTGCGTCCTTCCGAGCCGGGCGCTGGCACCGAAGGGTGAGCACATGACGGTCGCATACGACGAACGGCCCTGGTTGCGCTGGTACCCCGCGGGCATTCCCCCGGAGATCGACGTCCCGGACGTGCCGCTCACCCGGCTGCTCGACGACGCCGCCGAGCAGTTCCCCCGGCGTACGGCCATCGCGTTCTTCGGGCGCACGATGACGTACCGGCGGCTCGTCGACCACGTCGACCGGTTCGCCTCGGCCCTCAGCGACGTCGGCGTGCGCCGCGGGGACCGGGTCGCGCTCGTGCTGCCCAACTGCCCGCAGGCCGTCATCTCGTTCTACGCCGTGCTCCGGCTCGGTGCAGTCGTCGTCCAGCACAACCCGCTCTACACCGTGCCCGAGCTGCACCACCAGCTCACCGACTCGGGCTCGAAGGTCGTGGTCTGCTACGACGGCGTGTACGAGCGGGTGGCCGAGGCCCGGCTGGGCACCGCCGTCCGGGACATCGTGGTGACCTCGCTGGCGGACTACCTCCCGTGGACGAAGCGCCGCCTGCTGTCCCTGCCGCTCGCCTCGGCCCGGGAGAAGCGCGAGAAGCTCGTGACCGAGCTGCCGCTGTCCGCGGAGGTGCTCGACTTCGTCCAGATGCTCGCGGACGCCCCGGGCGGCCACCGCCAGGTGCGGGTCGACCCCTCCCAGGACGTGGCCCTGCTCCAGTACACCGGGGGCACGACCGGCCTGCCCAAGGGCGCGATGCTCACCCACCGCGCCCTGGTGGCGAACGCCCACCAGACGGGGACGTGGGACTACCAGGTGGTGAAGGGCAAGGAGACCACCCTCGCGGTGCTCCCTCTCTTCCACGTCTACGGTCTCACCCTGTGCCTCACGACGAC
Organism: Actinomycetes bacterium; assembly: GCA_050743265.1. Classification (GTDB taxonomy): domain Bacteria; phylum Actinomycetota; class Actinomycetes; order JBOGEN01; family JBOGEN01; genus JBOGEN01. The sequence continues at coordinate 23,307 of JBOGEN010000134.1, read as the reverse complement.
GGTGTTCGTCGCCGGATCGCTCGTGCTGCTGCCGCTGTTCGAGCCGGACCTCGTGCTGGACGCGGTGAAGAAGTACCGCCCGACGATCTTCCCCGGCGTCCCCCCGATGTACAGCAAGCTGCTCGAGCACCCCCGGCTCGAGAGGTACGACCTCAAGTCGATCCGGACGTGCGTGTCAGGGGCGATGCGGCTGCCGCCGGAGGTCGTGGACGAGTTCCAGAAGGAGACCGGCGGCAACCTCGTCGAGGGGTACGGCCTGACCGAGAGCTCCCCGGTGGCGCTGGCGAACCCGCTGAACGCGAACGCGCGGGCGGGCACGGTCGGACTGCCGCTGCCCAGCACGGAGGCCCGTATCGTCGACGAGAACGCGGACGACCCGCACCGGGTGATGCCGGTCGGCGACGCCGGTGAGCTGGCGATCCGCGGGCCCCAGATGTTCAGCGGGTACTGGGGGCAGCCGAACGAGTCGGCGACCATGCTGCGCGACGGCTGGCTGCTCACCGGCGACATCTGCGTGATGTCCCCGGGCGGCTACTTCACCGTCATCGACCGCAAGCGGGACGTCATCATGGCCAGCGGCTTCTCGATCTTCCCGTCAGAGATCGAGGACGCGCTGCTCGAGCACCCGGGCATCGCTGAGTGCGCGGTCGTCGGCGTGCCGGACCCGTACCGCGGCGAGACGGTCAAGGCCTGCATCGTCACGGGGCCGGGTCAGGTCCTCACCGCGTACGAGGTGGAGCAGCACTGTGCCGCGCGCCTGACCGCGTACAAGGTGCCGAAGATCGTCGAGTTCCGCGAGGACCTGCCGAAGAACATGATCGGCAAGGTCCTTCGCCGGGTGCTGCGTGAAGAGCACAAGGCCCGCGCCCGGGCCTGACCGGGGCCTGGTCCGGCCGACCCGGGCGTGCGCCCGACCGGTGGCGTGTTCAGCCGGTGTCTGAGCTCGCGTGCGCCCGCTCGAATGCCTCGATCACCTCGCGGGGGATCCTCCCGCGCGCCGGGCACGGCACGCCGGCGCTGCCCGCCCAGGCACGGACGACCTTCGGGTCCGGGTCGACGTGCACGCGGGTGTACGGCGCGCCGGACGGGGTCATCCGGCGGGCCACGCCCGCGTACGGGGCCATCGCCTCGCGCAGCGCGGCCGCGTTGGCCTCGGAGAGGTCGATCTCGTACGCCTGACCGTCCAGCCCGAAGCTGACCGTCTCGGCGGCCGTTGACCCGTCCAGGTCGTCCAGGTACGCCACCTCGGTGCGACTGGCCACGCGTGCTGCCCTCCGTACCCCCGCGCCGGGCCGCTGCTCGCGACCCGTGACCAGGCTAACCGTCGCCGACCCGGGGGCGATCAGGCGTCCGGCACCTCGACACGCGTCGGCTGCTGCTCGGGGTCGTACGCGACCTGGCAGAAGCCGTGGTTGCAGTACCCGTGCGGGTTCTTGCGCAGGTACTGCTGGTGGTAGTCCTCGGCGAGGTAGAACGCGCCGGCCTCGGCGGCCGGACGGATCTCGGTGGCGATCTCACCGAAGCCGGCCTTCGACAGCGCCTCCTGGTAGCGCTCCCGCGACCGGTTCACCGCGGCGAGCTGGGCGTCGGTTGTCGGGTAGACCGCGGAGCGGTACTGGGTGCCGACGTCGTTGCCCTGCCCGTTCACCTGGGTGGGGTCGTGGTTCTCCCAGAACGTCTTGAGCAGGGTCTCGACGTCGGCCTTCGCCGGGTCGTACACGACGAGGACGGCCTCGGTGTGCCCGGTCAGCCCGGTGCAGGTCTCCTCGTACGTGGGGTGCGGGGTGCTGCCGCCCATGTAGCCGGCGGCCGTGGTGTACACCCCGTCCAGGCCCCAGAAGAGGCGCTCCGCCCCCCAGAAGCAGCCCATGCCGAACACGACGACCTCGTGTCCCGTCGGCCACGGGCCCTCGAGCGGCGTGCCGAGGACGGCGTGGGTGGACGAGACGGCGTACGGCCGCGCGTCCCGGCCGGGCAGGGCCTCCTCGGAGGTGGGCAGTCGTGACTTCAGGCGTCCGAAGAGCACGGTGTGTCCTTCCGGCGTGTCGGATTGTCCGTGCAGTCTCAACACCAGGCCGCCGCGGGACGTTCCCGGGGTCAGGCGACCCAGGTCGTGGGGGTCCCGGGACGCGGGCGGTCGGTCACGGAGACCCGGGCTGCGGCAGTCTGGGGTGCTGTGAGCCGAATGCCCTACTCCCGCCGTGTCTTCCGTCGCCTCGTCCAGCTGTACGCCGGGCTCGTGCTCTATGGCGTGAGCATGGCCTTCATGGTGCGCTCCGGGCTGGGGCTCGACCCGTGGGACGTGCTGCACCAGGGAGTGTCTCGACAGGTCGGGCTCAGCCTGGGCACGGTCACGATCCTCGTCGGCGCCCTCGTACTCCTGCTCTGGGTGCCGCTGCGGCAGCGTCCCGGCTTCGGGACCGTGAGCAACGTCGTGGTCATCGGTCTCGTCGTGGACGTCGTGCTGCACCGGCTCCCCGCGGCAGGGGCCTGGTGGTCCCAGACCGGCCTCATGGTGGCGGGCGTCCTCCTCAACGGTGTCGCGACGGCGGCGTACATCGGAGCGCGGCTCGGGCCGGGCCCACGGGACGGGCTCATGACCGGGCTCGTCCGGCGCTGCGGGCGCTCCGTGCGGCTCGTGCGGACGTCGATCGAGGTCTCCGTGCTGGCGACTGGCTGGCTGCTCGGCGGCACGGTGGGCGTCGGCACCGTGGCGTACGCGTTCGGCATCGGCCCGATCGTCCACGTGCTGCTGCCGCGGCTCACCGTTCCGGTGCCGGACCCGCCGATCCGGCCGCTCTCGCCGCCCGGAGACACCGCGTCCGCGACCGCACCGGCGCCCCCGCTGCCGAGCCCGACCCCCCGGTAGCCTCGGCGCCATGACGGAGCCGCACGACGTCCCGGCGTACCCCGGCACCGGGTTCGACACCCTGGCGATCCACGCCGGGCAGGAGCCGGACCCGGTCACGGGTGCGGTCGTGCCGCCGATCCACCAGGTCTCCACGTACAAGCAGGACGGGGTCGGTGGTCTGCGCGGGGGGTACGAGTACAGCCGCTCGGCCAACCCGACGCGGACCGCGCTCGAGCAGTGCCTGGCCGTGCTCGAGCACGGCACCCGCGGCCTCGCGTTCGCGTCCGGCCTCGCGGCGGAGGACACGTTCCTGCGCGCGGTGTGCCGTCCCGGCGACCACGTGGTGATCCCGAACGACGCGTACGGGGGTTCGTACCGCCTGTTCGCGCGGGTTCTCGAGGGGTGGGGCCTCGTGTACACCCCCGTCCCTCTCGGCGACCTGGACGCGGTGCGGGCGGCGGTCCGGCCCGAGACGAAGGTCGTCTGGGTCGAGACGCCGACGAACCCGCTGCTCGGCATCGCCGACATCGCCGCCCTCGCGGGGATCGCGCACCACGCAGGCGCCCTGCTGCTCGTCGACAACACGTTCGCCTCGCCGTACCTGCAGCGGCCGCTGGCCCTCGGTGCCGACGCCGTCGTCCACTCGACGACGAAGTACCTCGGCGGGCACTCCGACGTGGTCGGCGGCGCGCTCGTCGTCGCGGACACGGACCTCGGGGAGCTGCTCGCGTTCCACCAGAACGCGATGGGGGCGGTGGCCGGGCCGTTCGACTCCTGGCTCGTGCTACGCGGGGTACGCACCCTCGGCGTCCGCATGGACCGGCACTGCGACAACGCCGAACGCGTCGTGGAGATGCTCGCCGCGCACCCGCGGGTCACGCGGGTTCACTACCCGGGCCTGCCGGACGACCCCGGCCACGAGACCGCTGCGAAGCAGATGACCCGGTACGGGGGGATGGTGTCGTTCCGCGTGTCCGGCTCCGGCGGGCCGGGCGAGGCCGCGGCCGTCGAGGTCTGCAACCGCGCCCGGGTGTTCACGCTCGGCGAGTCCCTGGGCGGCGTGGAGTCGCTCATCGAGCACCCGGGGCGCATGACACATGCCTCGGCCGCCGGGTCGCCGCTGGAGGTGCCGCCCGACCTGGTCCGGCTCTCCGTCGGCATCGAGACCGTGGACGACCTGCTCGCCGACCTGGCGCAGGCACTCGGCTGACGGCGGACCTCCGTGACCGCACTCGGGCTGACCGCCGCCCAGATCGCTGCCTCCGTCCGCACGAACCGGCTCACCCCTCGCCAGGTCGTCCGGGAGCACCTCGAACGGATCGCCGCGTACGACGGACTCGTCGGCGCGTTCACCTGGATCCGGGACGTCGCGGCGGTGCTCGCCGAGGCGGACGCCGTCGCCGCGCGGTACGACCTGACCCGGTTGCCGCTCGCCGGCGTGCCGGTGGCGGTGAAGGACAACCTGCCCGTCGCCGGGGAACCGATGCGCAGTGGCTCGACGGCCACGCCCACCGGCAGGGCCTCGGCCGACCACGAGGTCGTACGCCGGGTGCGGGACGCCGGCGCCGTCGTGGTCGGGCTCACCCGCGTCCCCGAGCTCTGCGTGTTCGGGACGACGGACGGCGCCACCGGGGTCGCGCGCAACCCGTGGGACACCTCCCGGACGCCGGGCGGGTCGTCCGGGGGCAGCGCCGCGGCGGTGTCCGCGGGCATGGTCCCGGTCGCGCTCGGCAACGACGGCATGGGCTCGATCCGCATCCCCGCCGCGTGCTGCGGGCTGGTCGGGCTCAAGCCGGGCCGCGGGCTCGTGCCGGCCGGCCTGGGTGCGCTCGACTGGTACGGCATGTCCGAGAACGGCCCGCTGACCACGACCGTGGACGATGCGGCTCTGCTCCTGGGCGTCCTGGCCGGGGACCCTTCCCTCGGGCGTGTCCGGGGCCCGGAGCGCCCGTTGCGGGTGGCGTTCTCCACCCGTTCGCCCGTTGCAGGCGTCCGGCCGAGCCGTCAGGACGTCGCCGCGGTCGAGGGCGTCGCCCGCCTCATGGGGGACGCGGGCCACGAGGTCGTCCCCGCCGGTCCGTCGTACCCGGTGACCGCGGCGGCCGCGGCGACCTGCCGCTGGCTGGCGGGGACGGCAGCGGACGCCCAGGGGCTGGACCCGTCGCAGCTGCAGCGGCGTACCCGGGTGCACGCGGCGCTGGGCGCCCGGCTGCGGCGCCTCGGCCTGCCGCGGGACCGGTGGGCTGCCTCCTGGCAGGCCCGGGCGCGGGAGTTCCTCTCCGGCCATGACGTGCTGCTCACCCCTGCGCTCGCGCGGACACCCCCACCGGCGCGGGACTGGGGTTCGCAGGGCTGGCTGGCCAACATGCGCCTGAACGTGCGCTACGCCCCGTACGCCGCGCCGTGGAACCTCGCGGGCCTGCCCGCCGTGGTGGTGCCCGCAGGACGCCGGTCTGACGGGCTGCCGCTCGCCGTACAGATGGTCGCCGGGGACGGCGGGGAGGAGCTGCTACTCGCCCTAGCCGCGCTCGTCGAGGACCGCCTTCCCTGGCCGCGTCTCGCGGCGACCCTGGCGACACCTCCCGCGCCGACGCCGATCTGACGCCGACCCGGCACGCGGATCCGGCGCGTGCGCGGCGACGGCTACCGCGCGACCGAGCCGGACTCACCGCATCCGTAGCACCATCGGCAGGCCGCCGGCCGGGCGCAGTGTCACCGCCGGGTCGAGCCGCGGGGCGTGCCCGTCCACCCGCGCCGGCGCCCACGAACGGGCGAGCGTGGCCAGGACGAGCACGGTCTCCGTCCACGCGAACCCGGCGCCGACGCAGGCCCGGGCCCCCATGCCGAACGGGAACCAGGAGCCGCGCGGCTGGCCCGGTGCCTGCTCGTCGAACCCATCCTCGACGGCCCCGGCGGCCGTGCCCGGCCCGCCATCGAGCCACCGTGCCGGGAGGTACGCGAGCGGGTCGGGCCAGAACCTGCCGTCCCGGTGCAGCGCCCACTGGCTTGCCACGCAGACCGATCCCGCGGGGACGGTCCAGCCGTCCAGCGCGAGCGGTGAGGTGAGCCGGCGTCCCATCACCCAGGCGGGCGGGTAGAGGCGCATCGCCTCGGCGACGGTGGCCGTGGCCACCGGGAGGCGGGTGGCGTCGTCCGGCCCGGGCGGACGCCCGCCGAGCACCGTGTCGAGCTCGTCGTGCAGGGCCGCCTCGGCCTCCGGGTGACCGGCGAGCAGCCACCACGTCCAGGACAGGGCGACCGCGGTGGTCTCGTGACTCGCGATGAGCAGGGTCATCACCTCGTCGCGGACCTGCCCGAGCGGCATCCCCTCCGCGCCGTCACGTGCCGCGAGCAGGGCCGAGAGGACGTCACCGCGGTCGTGTGCGTCCCGGCTACGGGCGTCGATGACCCGCCGGACGAGTGCGTCCAGCCGGGTGCCCGCGGCGAGCGCGCGCCGGGACGAGGACAGCGGCAGGGAGAGCATGAGCCGCCCACCGGGCAGCAGCGTCCGCCGGAACACGGCGAGCGCGTCGGAGAGCCCGGCGGCCACCCTGTCCGCCTCGTCGCGGAGGTCGACGCCGAACAGCGTCCGTCCCGCCACGGTCAGCGTGAGCCGCGACATCTCGGTGTGTACGTCGACGGTCGTGCCGTCCTGCCAGGTGTCGGCCAGCGCGGCGGCGTCCCTGGTCATCTCCGTCGCGTACGCGGCCACGCGGGCGGGGGAGAACGCGGGCTGGACGAGACGCCGCTGCCGCTGGTGCAGTGCCCCCTCACTGGTGAGCAACCCGTCACCGACGAGGATCTTCGCGTTCTCCAGCCCGCGGCTCTTCACCGTGTGGCGGCCGTGCGCGACGAAGACCTGCCGGACGAGGTCCGGATGCGAGAGCACGTACACGTGCTCGCGCGGGACGTAGAGGTGCGCGAGCCGGGGGTGCGCCTGGCCGGTCCGCGCGAAGAACGCCGGCAGCGCATTGCCGCCCCGCCCGGCGATCGCCCGGACGAGGGCGAGCCCGCCCGGCCCAGGGGGTCGGCGTACGGCTCCCACGTCAGGTGACGCTAGCGGCTGGGTGCAGGCTCCGGACGCCGTTCACGTCGCGGGGGTGCCCCGGGACCGTCCCCGCGTCTCCGGCATCCGCACCCCCATGAGTGCGCCGGCCGCAAGCACCACGGCGGTGCTCGCGAACGCGGCCCCGTACGAGACCTCGTCCGCGAGGAGCCCGGCGAGCAGCGGGCCGACGACGGCGCCGAAGTCCGCCGCCATCTGGTAGAAGGCGACGGTCGTGCCGCCGCGTCCGGACACGACGTCCCCGACGACCGCGCCAGGGGCGACCCCGAGGAAGGCCGACCCGGAGCCGAACAGCACCATTGCGACCACGTACAGGGGGGCCGAGGTCGAGAGCGCGAGCAGCACCATGGCGACGCTCGAGACGGTCCCGCCGAGGATCATCGCGGGCCTGCGGCCGACCGTGTCGGCGACGCGTCCGGCAGGGAGGAGCAGCAGGCCCTGCGCGGCGGACGAGACGACGAAGCCGATGCCCACCCATTTCGCGCCGAGGTCGAGCCCCTCGACCACGAACAGCGGGATCACGGCCATCCGTACGCCGAACAGGGCCCAGCCGACGCCCAGGTTGCCGACGAGCGCCGCCCGGTACGCACGGTGCCGCAGTGCCTCGCCGAGGGAGGTGCGCTGCGGCGCCGTCCCGTCCGCCTCCTTCTCCGCGAGCTCCGCCCGGGTGAGGAACAGCATCGCGATCGAGCCGGCCACCGCGAGCGTCGCGGCGTACACGAAGAAGGGAAGGCGGAGCGAGACCTCCGCGAGGAAGCCGCCGAACGCGGGCCCGGTCACGCCACCCACGAGGAAGCCCGCCTGGAAGAGCCCGGTGGCCCGGCCCCGCAGCTCGGGGGCCGCGACACGCAGGACGAGGCTGATCGCCGAGACCGTGAACATCGCCGACCCGATGCCACCCACCCCGCGCAGGACGAGCAGCTGCGCGTAGTTCTGCGCCAGCCCCGCGAGCGCGCTGGAGACCGCGACGATGCCGATGCCGGTCGCGAGCACCACCCGCTCGCCGAGCCGGTCGACGAGCCGCCCACCGCCGAGCGCCGAGACGAGCCGCATGAACGCGAACGCCGACACCACCGCGCTCGCGGCCGTACGCGTGACGCCGAACTCCCGCGCGAAGACCGGGATGGCCGGGGCGACGATGCCGAACCCGACGGCGACCGAGAACGCGACGGCGGCGAGCACGGCCACCTCGACGGGGAGGTCGCCGAGGAACCGACGCGCGAGGGCGCGGACGCGCGGGGGGAGCGGCGGAAGGGCGGGCACGAGGGCCCATCCAATCAGCCCCCGGCGCTCGACCCCCACCACGCGCCGGTGATGCGCGCCCGGACGACGTCGAGGGTCGCGCCGAGGACCTCGGACACCGTCCAGGCCGCCTCGCGTACGGCAGGTGCGAGTGACTGCATGCGCTCCACGGGCATCCGCATCCCCGGGCCGGACATGCTCAGGCTCCCGATGACCGAGCCGCGGTGGTCGAAGACGGGGCCCGCCACCGTGTGGATGCCGGGGGTCCGCTCGGCGAACGAGGTGGCCCATCCGCGCTGCCGTACGGCTTCGAGCTCGGCACTCAGCGCGTCGTGGTCGGTCACCGTCGTCGGCGTGAGCTGGCGGATCGGCCGGTCCAGCGCTGCCTCCAGGCGGTCGGGGGGCAGGTGGGCGAGCATGACCTTGCCCGGCGCGCCGTAGGCCAGCGGGATGGGGATGCCCATCTCCGTGTACGTGCGCCGCAGGGGGTGGTGGCTCTCCACCTGGTCGACGACGATGCGCTCGTCGCTGGGCAGCAGCGCGTGCAGCCCGGCCGTCTCCTCCTGCTCGTCCCGCAGCACCGTCATGACGGGCATCGCCGCCTCGCGGAGCGTGGAGGCCACCGCGCCACTGCGGACGAGCTGGACGAGTAGCGGGCCGAGCGCGTACCTGCGGTCGCCGGTCTGCCGGACCAGGTGGTTGTGCTGCATGGACGCGAGCAGCCGGTGGGTGGTGCTCGTCGACAGCCCGGTCTCGCGGGCGATCTGGGACAGGCTGAGCGTGGCGGAGCGCGCGGTGAAGCAGCGCAGGATCGCCGCCGCCCTGTCGAGTGACTGGACTCCGGGGGCTCGGGGGGCGGACGCCTCGCCGGCCCAGTCCACGCCGTCCGTGCTCACCCGAGTCCTAATGTGAACAAATCGGACGTCTCCTCTTGACGTGGCCCAGCATGTCTCGTAACTTTCCCGCGACACGAGAGGGTATCCCGCAATACGGGAAAGGGAAAGGGGCTGCATGCTCCCTCTGGACGGATTCCGGGTGCTCGACCTGACCCGATTCCTCTCCGGGCCGTACTGCACGATGGTCCTGGCCGAGCTGGGCGCGGACGTGGTCAAGGTCGAGCGCTTCCCCGAAGGGGACGACTCGCGCCGCCTGAGCCCGAAGGTCAACGGCGAGAGCTACCCGTTCGGCATGCCGAACCGCAGCAAGCGCAGCATCGCCCTCGACCTCAAGAGCCCGGCCGGGCGCGACCTGTTCCTCCGCCTCGCCGCGGACGCGGACACGGTGATCGAGAACTTCCGCCCCGGCGTGATGCGCCGCCTGGGTGTCGACTACGAGGCCGTCAAGGCGGTGCGGCCCGACGTCATCTACGTGTCGATCAGCGGCTTCGGCCAGACGGGCCCTTACCGGGACCGACCCGGCTTCGACATCATGGCGCAGGGGGTCGGCGGGTTCCTGCGCATGACCGGCCAGCCCGACGGGCGTCCGGCCAAGGTGGGCATCGCCATCAACGACATCGCCGCCGGCGCGACCGCCATCTACTCGGTGATGGGCGCGCAGATGGTGCGCCAGCGTACGGGTGAGGGCCAGTACATCGACATCTCGCTCGTGGACGCCGGCCTGGCCTGGACGGTGTGGGAGTCCGGCGCGTTCTTCGGCAGCGGAGAGGCGCCGCTGCCGACCGGGACGCGGCACCGGCGGTCCACGCCGTACCAGGCGTACCGGACGTCCGACGGCTTCGTCACCATCGGCGCGGCGAACGACCGGCTCTGGGAGCGGCTCTGCCGCGACGCTCTCGACCGTCCCGAGTGGCTCACGGACCCGCGGTTCGCCACGCTGCCCGACCGGATGGCCCACATCGACGAGCTCGAGGGCGAGATCGAGGCCATCACCACGACACGGACGACGGACGACTGGATCGAGACGCTCGACAAGGCCGGCATCCCCGGTGGCCCCGTGCTCACGTACGAGGAGACGCTGAACGACCCGCACGTCCAGGCCCGCGACATGGTCGTCGACCTCGAGCACCCGATCATCGGCCCGATGCGCACCATCGGCACCGGAGCCAAGTTCTCCGACCTCGACTTCACCGTCCGCGGGCCCGCCCCCTGGCTCGGCCAGCACACCGCCGAGGTGCTCCGCGAGCGCGGGCTCGACGCGGACGAGGTCGCCCGGCTCTTCGACGACGGCGTCGTGTTCGACGCGCACCCCGACCTGCAGCCAGAGAGGTAGCACCTGTGACCACCACCGATCTCCTTGTCGAGCGCGCCGGACCCGACGGCGCGGTCGCCACGCTCGTGCTCAACCGGCCCGACAGCCACAACGCGATCCGGCTGGGCATGTACGAGGCGCTGCCCGGCGTACTCGACGAGATCGAGCAGGACCGCTCGGTCAAGGTGCTCGTCGTCCGCGGGGCCGGGCAGAAGGCCTTCGCCTCGGGCGCGGACATCAGCGAGTTCCGCGAGGTGCGAGCGAACGCCGAGAGCGCGAAGAGCTACAACGAGAAGGTGGCCGCCGCCGAGCGTGCGCTCGAGGGGCTGACCAAGCCCACGATCGCGATGGTGCACGGCTACTGCATCGGCGGCGGGTGCGGACTCGCGCTCGCCTGCGACCTCCGCTTCGCCGACGAGCGGGCCCGGTTCGCGATCACCCCGGCGAAGCTCGGTCTCGTCTACAGCCTCGAGTCGACCAAGCGGCTCGTCGACGTGGTCGGCCCCTCGCAGGCCAAGTGGGTGCTCATGTCCGGCCAGCAGGTCCGCGCCGAGCGGGCGCTCGCGCTCGGCCTCGCGGACGAGGTCGTGCCGGTCGAGGACCTGGAGAAGATCACGTTCGAGTTCGCCGAGCTGCTGTGCACGCGCGCGCAGTTCAGCATCCGGGCGACGAAGCAGATCGTGAAGCACATCCTCGCCGGGCAGACCGAGGAGGACGACGTCACGCGGGACCTGCGCAACTCGTCGTTCGACACCGACGACTACGCCGAGGGCGTGACGGCTTTCCTCGAGAAGCGCCCGCCACGCTTCACCTGGTCGTAAGGCAGCGACGTGGGTGGCGCGAGCACACGCGACGACGGGGTCGACCACGACCTGGTGCGGACACGGGTCGACGACGCGCTGGCCACGAGCCGGCCCGACTTCGGCGCGTTCTTCCTCTTCCGGCTGCTCGACCTCTCTATCACCTACGACGACGACGCACAGAGCACGTGCATCGAGCTGCCGTACGCGGACTTCCTGGGCAACCCCCAGGGCTCGCTGCACGGCGGCGTCATCACGACCGTCATGGACATCTCCATGGGCCACCTCTGCCACCGCTACCTCGGGACGGCGGTCACGGTCGAGATGCAGACCCGCTTCTTCAGACCCGTGACCGGCCCGAGCCGGTGCGAGGGACGGCTGCTGCGTGCCGGGCGCCGCATCGTCCACCTCGAGTCCCGGCTGTACGACGAGCACGGGCGGCTCGCCGCGTCCGCGACGGCGACGTGGCACCGCCTGGACCAGTCAGAAGCACCCCGGAGCGCACCCGACGGAGCGCGGCATGAGCGCCCCACCTGACGCCAGACCCCGGCAGCTCGCCGGGCGAGGAGGGAGAGATATGCGCAACAGACTCACGGCCATCGGAGCAGCGGTGGCGGCAGCCACGCTGCTCGCGGCCTGTGGGGGGACAGGGGCGAGCACCGGGGCGGAGGACTACCCGGAGGAGCCGCTGGAGTGGACGGTCGCGTTCGGCCCGGGCGGCGGCAACGACATCATGTCGCGCCAGATCGTCGACATCCTCGAGAAGGAGAAGCTCTACTCCGAGGACATCACCGTCGAGAACGTGGACGGCGGCTCCGGGGCGAAGGGCTGGGGCCAGGTCTACAGCGAGTCCGGCAACCCGTACTCGATCTCCTCGACGTCCGGCAGCTTCCTCACGACGCCGCTGGAGTCCGACACCGGCTGGACGCCCAAGGACTTCACCCACGTCGCCCTCCTGGCCGAGGACGCCTCGCTGTTCCTCACGTCGAAGGACAGCGGGCTGGACACGTGGGAGAAGTGGGTCGCGTACGCCAAGAAGAAGGGCACCGTCGCGGTCGGCGGGATCGGCACCGTCAACATCGACCTGATCCTGCACGCCGAGCTGGCCAAGCAGGCCGGGTACAAGATCAAGTACGTGCCGTTCAACGAGGAGGGCCAGCTGATCACGTCGATGTCCTCCGGGGCCCTCGACGCGATCACGTCCAACCCGGCCGAGGTGCTCGGCCAGGTGGAGTCCGGCGACATGAACCCGCTGCTCTTCACCGGGGACGAGCCGATGCCAGGACTCACCGAGGTGCCTACTGCCAAGTCCAAGGGGTACACCGGCATGGTGACGACGCCACGAGGGCTGATCCTGCCCCCGGACGTGCCCGAGGAGACCAGGCAGTGGTGGATCGACACGATGAAGAAGGTCGTCAAGACGCCCGCCTGGCATCAGTACCTGGAGCAGAACAACCTCGCCCCGAACGAGCTGTGGGGTGACGACTTCACCAGCTACATCGCGAAGACCGAGGGCGAGCTGAAGACCAAGCTCAAGGAGCAGGGAGCGCTCTAGATGCAGTCCCCACCCCGCGTCCGGCCGGACACCCGCCTGCTGTTCCTCGGGTCCCTGACGCTCTTCGCCGCCGGCTACACGGCGATGGCGTTCGGACTGGAGTGGCGGGTCGAGTCCGGCCGGATCGGGGCCGGGTTCTTCCCCCGCCTGGTCGGCTTCGCGACGCTCGCCCTGTGCGCCGTGGCGATCGCCCGCGCGCTGCGCGGCCACGACGACGGGTCGTCGGACGACGACGAGCCGTTGCCGGCCGGTCTCGTGGCGGAGAGCGGCGCCGCGACCGAGAGCGGCGCCGCGACCGAGGGCGACGCCTCGGCGCAGGCCACTGGGTCGGCGCAGGCCACTGGGTCGGCGGAGAGCGTCGGCGGGCAGCCCCTGCCGCGGGAGTCGACGATCACCTTCGCCGCGGTCGTCGGGCTCGCCCTGCTGCTGTTCACGTTCGAGGTGCTCGGTGCGGTGATCGCGGGTGCCCTGTTCCTCGTCCTGCTGCTCAGCCTCCTGAACCGGGGTAACCACCGGACCAACGTGCTCGTCGGGGTCCTCGTCCCGCTCGGCCTGTACGTGCTCTTCGACATGTTGCTCAACGCGAGCCTCCCGCCGGGCCTCGTGCTGCCCCTCTGACGGGAGGTCACTCGTGGATGTCTTCGGCCAGCTGCTCGGCGGCATCGCCGGCGTCCTGACGCCCGTCAACCTGCTGCTGCTCGCCGCCGGCGTCCTCGTCGGCATGGTCGTGGGTGTCATGCCCGGCCTCGGGCCGTCCGCGGGGCTCGCGATCCTCCTCCCGCTCACGTTCGGGCTCGACCCGACCGGGGCCATCGTGATGCTCGCCGCCGTCTACTACGGGGCGATGTACGGCGGGACGATCACGTCGGTGCTCATCAACACCCCCGGGGAGTCGGCGACCGTCGCCACCACGTTCGACGGCTATCCCATGGCCCAACAGGGCCGAGCGGGTCCTGCGCTGGTGCTGGCCGCGGTCGCCTCGTTCGTCGCCGGCACGATCGGCGCCATCCTCATCTCGGTCTCGGCGCCGCTCGTCGCCTCGTTCGCCGAGAGCTTCGGGCCGCCCGAGCTGTTCCTCGTCGTCGTCGCCGGCCTGCTCACGCTGATCGTGGTGATCGGGCGTAACCGGCTCCTGGGCGCGATCAGCGCGCTGCTCGGCTTCGCGCTGTCCACGGTGGGCATCGACATCGGCAACGGCGAGCAGCGCTACACGTTCGGGTCTCCCGAGCTCATCAACGGCATCGACTTCGTCCCCGTGGCCATCGGCCTGTTCGGCATCGGCGAGGTGCTGTGGACGATGTACAACAGGGGACACCACGAGGAGCTCGGCTTCCGGGCGGTCACCCGCCGCGGGCAGGTGTTCTGGCCCGACCGGCGGGAGTGGTCCGAGTCCCGCGGCAGCATGACCCGGGGGTCGTTCCTCGGCTTCATCGTGGGCGTCGTGCCCGGTGCCGGTGCCACGGTGGCCTCCCTGCTCGCGTACAGCGTGGAGAAGGCGATCTCCAAGACCCCCAAGATGTTCGGGCGCGGTGCGGTGCCCGGCCTGGTCGGGCCGGAGGCGGCGAACAACGCCGCCAGTGCAGGGTCGATGGTTCCGTTGCTCACGTTGGGCGTACCCGGGTCGGGTGCCACCGCCGTCCTGCTCGGCGGGTTCCTCATGTGGGGCCTGCAGCCGGGCCCACTCCTCATGGAGCAGAACCCGGACTTCGCGTGGGGCCTCATCGGCAGCATGTACCTCGGCAACGTGATGCTGCTCGTGCTCAACATCTTCTGCATCCCGGCCTTCGCGAGCATCGCCAAGGTGCCGTTCCGCATCCTCGGGCCCGTCGTCATCATCCTGTGCGTGTTCGGCGCGTACACGGTCAACGGCAGCATCGTCGAGGTCGGAATCATGCTCGCCTGCGGCGTGCTCGGCTTCTTCATGCGACGGTACGGGTTCTCGGCCGCGGCGCTCGTGATCGCGCTCGTCCTCGGCCCGATGGCGGAGGAGACCCTGCGGCAGACGCTCATCATCTCCGAGGGCAGCTTCGACATCTTCGTCGAGCGGGGCATGTCCCTGATGCTGCTCTGCTTCGTCGGGCTGCTGACCGCGCTGGTGTTCCTCGCCCCGGTCTTGCAGCGCGTCCTGGGCGGCCGGCTGGGCAAGCAGTCCGAGCGTGAGGAGTCCGACGAGCGGTCCGTGGGTGTCTGACCTGACCTGACCGCCTTCGACCCCGTCGTCCGACCCTGTCCATGCGACACCCGAGCCCGTCAGACCCCCGAGGGAGATGCCGATGTTCCTCGCGACCATGCTGGACGACCGCGGTGAGACGCCCGTGGCCGTGGACCCCGACCGTGGTGCCGTGGACGCCGCACACGTGGTCCGCGGTGCGCCGGGCGACACCATGGCCGTACTCGGGCAGCTGCCGCAGGCCGAGCTCAGCAAGCGCGTGGCCGACCTGCCGGACGATGCCCTACGCCGGCTCGAGGACGTCCGGTTCACCGCCCCGTACCGCCGGCCACGCAAGCTGTGGGGGATCGGCCTCAACTACGTCGAGCACGCGAGCGACCTCGCCGAGACGGTGCCGGAGGAGCCGGCGTCGTTCATGAAGGGCGACCACACGATCATCGGACCGGGCGACCCGATCCCGCTGCCCCCGCAGAGCGACCGGGTGACCGCCGAGGCCGAGCTCGGGCTCGTCATCGGGCGCACCTGCCACCACGTGGCGCCTGAGGAGGCGCTGGACTACGTCTGGGGGGCCGTACCCGTCCTCGACCAGACGGCCGAGGACATCCTGGCCCGCAACCCGCGCTTCCTCACCCGGTCGAAGAACTTCCCCGGCTTCTTCTCGTTCGGGCCCGGCGTGGTGCCTCTGGCCGTCGTGCTCGACACGGTCGGGACGCTCGCCGACATCGAGGTGTCGACCGTGCTCAACGGGGAGGTGACGAGCACCAACACGGTGTCGCACATGCGGTACGACCCCGCGTTCCTCGTGAGCTTCCACAGCCGTGTCATGCCGCTGTTCCCCGGCGACGTCATCTCCACCGGGACGCCCGGAGCCGTCCGGCTCTCGCCGGGGGACGTCGCGGAGTGCCGCGTCACCGGCGTCGGCACGTTGCGCAACCCCGTCGCGGTACGCGCCTGAGCCTGGGCGGCCTGCCTCAGCCGGCGCGCCGCCCGCCGCGTCGGCCCCGTCGCGTCCGGAGGTAGTCGCTCACCACGTACTCCCCGAGCCGCTCCGGGGACGGCATGAAGACACGGCCCCCGTTGCGGCGGGCCACCTCCTCGACGAACGCGGTGAGCCGCGGGTCGTCGTCCAGCTGGAACACGTTGAGGGTGGCCCCGCGCCGGGTCATCGTGTCCACCTCGGCGACGGTCAGCGCGAGCGTGTGCGGGGACGGCGGCCAGTCGAAGAACACGTGCCCGTCGCGCTCGAGGTGCGCGGTCGGCTCGCCGTCGGTGACGACGAGCACGACCGGCTCCGCGTCCGTGTGCCGGTCGAGGAACCGCCCGGCGAGCAGCAGCGCGTGCTGCAGGTTCGTCCCTTGGACGAGCTCCCAGTCCAGCCCGGCGAGCTCGGTGGGGGTGAGCTCCCTGGCGTACGAGGAGAACCCGACGACCTGCACCGCGTCCTGTGGGAACCTCGTCGTCACCAGCGAGTGCAGCGCGAGTGCCGTGGCCTTGGCCGCGCCCCAGGTGTCGCGCAGCACCATCGAGTACGAGAGGTCGACGAGCAGGGACACGGCGGCCCGGTTCCGGTGCTCGGTCTCGACGACCTCGAAGTCGTCGACGGAGAGCTGCACCCGTGAGGAGCCCGTGGAGCCCGAGCGGCGTACGGCGTTGGTCACGGTCCGGACGACGTCGAGCGGCTGCTCGTCGCCGAACCGCCATGGCCGGGACGACCCGGTGAGCTCGCCGGCGGCACCAGCGTCCGTCACGTCGTGCTCGCCGCGCGACGGGCCCTCGAGAGCGGCGAACACACGGCGCAGCGCGGTCTGGCCGAGCCGGCGCACGGCCTTCGGGGTGAGGTCGGTGCGGCCGCCCTCCCGGGTGAGGTAGCCCTGCTCCTCCAGCTCGCGCTCGAGCCGGCGCAGGGCCTCGAGGTCGTCCACGGCCGCCCGTCCGAGGGCACGGCGGACCGCCTCCTCGTCGACGTCGGCGAGGTCGGCCCCGGCGTAGTCCTGGCCGAGGGACTCCTCGAGCCCCTCGAGGTCGGCCAGGTCGGCGAGAGCGGTGGTCGCGTCGCCGACGCCGAGCGGCTCGTCCCCGCTCATCCGCTGCCGCCCACCCCAGTCGAGGTCGGGACGCCGCGCCTGCAGGGCGTCGCTGAGCCGCTGCATCTCCGACGCGAGGTCGAGGTCCTCCATCGCCTGCGACATCAGCCCGGCCAGCTCCTCGCGCTGGGACGGGGTCAGCGAGTCCATGAGCCGCCGCGCCGCGGCCGCACGCCGGGCCAGCGCGTCGACGAGCTCGCCGAGGTCCTCCGGGTTGTCCGGGAACATGTCGCCGTACCGGGACATGAACTCGTCGAACTGCTGCGGCGTGTGCTCGCCCCGGGCGTCCGCGTCGAGCATCGCGTTGAGGTCCGCGAGCATGTCCTTGACGCGCTGCATCGCCTCGGGGTCGCTGCTCGCCGCGCCCTCCAGGGCCTGCTTCATCCCCTGGAACTGGCTGTCCAGCACCTCGCGGCGGAGAAGGTCCCTGATCTCCTCGTACGTCTGCCGCGCCTCGGGCGAGCGCCAGTCGTACTCGGAGAGCTCGCGGACGGCGCGGCCGGTGTCCGAGGGCAGCGCGTCGAGCGTGGCCTCGCGGAAGCGCGCGTCGTCGGACGGGTCGGGGAACAGCGCGGCCCGCTCCTGGCCCACTGCGGTGTCGAGCATCGCGCGGACCTGCTCGAGCGTGCCGTCGAGGCGTCCGCGGTCCCGGGCCTCGGCCCGGCGGCGGCGTACGTCGCGGAGCAGGTCGTCGAGCCCGTGCCGGTCCTGCGTCCCCCGGCGCAGCAGGTTGCGCAGCGCGTCGGTGACGCTGCCCCCGGAGAGCACGGAGTCGCCCAGGTCGTCCAGCGCGCGGCGGACGTCGTACGGAGGCGCGAGCGGGTCAGGGCCCTCGTGCCAGGCCCCGTACCGGTACCGGCCTCGTGCCATCGCGGACCTCAGCCCCCGCCGTACACGGTTCTGCCCTCGTCGGCGTCCTTGGCGATCCGGCGGTTGAGGTAGAGCCCCTCCATCGCGAACTCGAGCGCGGACGCGGCCACGCCGGGCGCGGTGGCGCCCTCGAGCGCGCCGTCCCCGCCGAGACGCTCCATGACGTGCGCGAGCCCCGGGAGTGGGCCGACCTGCTCGAGCAGCGAGGACGCGGCGACGAGGTCCCCGCTCTCGACCATGAGGCCCTCGTCGAAGCGCGCGACGAGGGCGGAGAGGTCGGACGCGCCGAGGTGCCGCCGGAACGTGTCGACGGTCGCGCGGCGCAGCAGGTGGGTCAGGACCTCCTGCTCGCGCCCCTCCTCGGACACCTCGAACTCGACCTTGCCGAGCAGGCTCGGCACGACCGCCGGAAGGTCGCACACCCGGGCTACCGGCGCCTCCTCGCCGACCAGCGCGGCACGGCGCACCGCGGACGCGGCGACCGTCTCGGCCCCGGCGATCGTGAACCGGGCGGAGACGCCGCTGCGGTCGTCCACCGCGGGCGAGTCGCGCACGTGCCGGGTGAACCGTGCCAGCACCTCGAGGAGGTGGTCGGGGAGGGCGCCCCCCGCCGCGTCCCCCCAGCTCAGCATCGCCTCCTGGCGGACAAGGGCGAGCTCGTCGTCGAGGTCACGCGGGTAGTGCGTGCGGACCTCGGCGCCGAACCTGTCCTTGAGCGGGCTGATGATGCGGCCGCGGTTCGTGTAGTCCTCGGGGTTCGCCGACGCGATGAGCAAGAGGTCGAGGGGCAGTCGCAGGGCGTAGCCGCGCACCTGGACGTCTCGTTCCTCCAGCACGTTGAGCAGCGAGACCTGGATGCGCTCGGCGAGGTCCGGCAGCTCGTTGACCGCGAAGATGCCCCGGTTCGTCCGGGGCACGAGTCCGTAGTGGACCGTCTCGGGATCACCCAGGGTGCGTCCCTCGGCGATGCGGACCGGGTCCACGTCGCCGATCAGGTCGCCCACGCTGGTGTCCGGAGTGGCCAGCTTCTCCCCGTACCGCTCGTCCCTGTGCAGCCAGTCCACCGCGAGCTCGTCGCCGCACTGCGCCGCGAGGCGACGGCAGCGGGTGCACGCGGGGGCGTACGGGTGGTCGTGGATCTCGCATCCGGCGACCACCGGGGTCCACTCGTCGAGCAGGCCGACCAGCGTGCGGATCAGCCGGGTCTTGCCCTGGCCGCGCTCGCCCAGCAGCACGAGGTCGTGCCCCGCGAGCAGGGCGCGTTCCAGGTGCGGCAGCACGGTGTCGTCGAACCCGACGATGCCCGGAAACCGGGGCTCACCCGCCCTCATCCTGGCGATCACGTGGTCCCGGACTTCGGCCTTGACCGAGCGGTGGACGTGGCCCGACGCGCGGAGCGCCGCCACGGTCTGCAGATGCGTGGGGGCAGGCACGCCTCCGACCGTACGTCGCACCAACCCGCCGGTCCACGCCTTACCCGGCGAGGTGGTGCCGGCCTCGCCGGACGGCGAGGATGGGGGCATGCGACGTTTCGGTGACGGACTGGCCACGGGGCCTGACCTCGTGGGGGCCTCCCACGAGGCCACCGCCAGGGCACTCGACCCTCTCGAGGGGGTGCCCCCCGACCTCGTGGCGGTGTTCGTCTGCGGCGGCGAGGCGGACGAGATCGCCGCTGCGGCCGAGGCGGTGACCGAGCGGTCCGGTGCGCGGCACGTGATCGGCTGCACCGCCGGGGGCGTGATCGGCGACAGCCGGGGGGTCGAGGACGAGCGCGGGGTCAGTGTCTGGGCGGGCGTGCTGCCCGGCGTCCGGCTGCGGGCGTTCCACCTCGAGACGTTCCGGACGGACGACTCGCTCGCCGTACTCGGTATGCCCGACCCGATGCCGGACGACGCGGTGGGCGTGCTGCTCGCCGACCCGTACTCGTTCCCGGCGGACTCGTTCGTCGAGCGGAGCAACGAGGTGATGCCGGGGCTGACCTTCGTCGGCGGGCTCGCCGACGGGCCGCACGGGAGCGGGTCGACGCGCCTGTTCTCCGACGGCACGACGCACGAGCGCGGCGCCGTCGGCGTGCTGCTCGGCGGGCTGGAGGACGCCGGCGTGAGCGTCTGGCCGCTGGTGAGCCAGGGCTGCCGGCCGGTCGGGCCGAGCATGGTGGTGACCCGGTCGGACGGCAACGTGCTGCAGGAGCTGGCCGGCGTCCCCGCGTACCGCAAGCTGGAGGAGGTCGTCGCCGAGCTTCCCCCCGAGGACCAGGACCTCGTCACGCACGGCCTGCACGTCGGCATCGCCATGGACGAGTACGCCGACGAGCACGAGCACGGGGACTTCCTCATCCGGGGTGTCCTCGGCGGCGACCCGGACGTGGGCGCGCTCGCGGTGGGGGACGTGGTCGAGGTCGGGCGGACGGTGCGGTTCCAGGTGCGCGACGCGCAGGCGGCCGAGGCGGACCTGGCCGGGACGCTGGCTCGGTTCCGCGGCCGCGCCGCCCGGGTCGAGGGGGCGCTGCTGGTCTCGTGCAACGGACGGGGAAGCACGCTGTTCCCCACCGCCGACCACGACGTCCAGGCGGTGCGGAAGGGCCTCGGCACCGGCGGCGTGGCCGGCTTCTTCGCTGCGGGGGAGATCGGCCCGGTGGGCGGGCGCAACCATCTGCACGGGTTCACCGCGTCGATGCTCGCGTTCGGCGCCGCGGGCCCCGCGTTCGGCGAGGCGGGGGCCAACGGCGGGCCGGGTGCCGACGGAGGCCTGGGTGCTGACGGCGGGTCGGGCGCCGACGGCGGGGGCCACCGTGGCTGACCCGCAGCCGGTGCTGGCGCTGGACGTCGGCGGCACCAAGCTGGCGGCGGCGCTGGTGGACCCCGGCGGGCGGGTGCTCTCCGCGTCCCAGGTGGCCACCCCGCACGGTTCCCGGGTGGACGGGGAGGTCATCTGGCGCACTCTGGTCGCGCTGCTCGACGGGGTCGCCGAGGCAGCAGGTCCTGTCGGTGGCCCGGTCGGCGTGGGTGTCGGCTGCGGCGGCCCGATGCTCTGGCCGCAGGGCACGGTGAGCCCGCTGAACATCCCCGCGTGGCGGGACTTCCCCCTGCGCGAGCGCCTGTCCGCGCACGTCCCCGGGGTCCCGGTCCGCGTCCACAACGACGCGGTCTGTACGGCCGTCGGCGAGCACTGGCGCGGCGCGGGGCGAGGGCGCGACAACGTCCTCGGCATGGTGGTCTCCACAGGGGTGGGCGGTGGCCTCGTCCTCGACGGCCACCTGGTGGACGGGGCCAGCGGCAACGCCGGGCACGTGGGGCACGTGGTCGTGGACCCGGAGGGACCGGACTGCGTGTGCGGCGGCCGGGGGTGCTTGGAGGCGGTCGCCCGAGGGCCGGCGTTGGCCGCATGGGCCGAGGCGCAAGGGTGGACGCCGCCGGGCGGTCGCCACCCTGGCCCGCCGAACGCCCGCGACCTCGCGGAGGACGCCGCGCGCGGCCACGAGATCGCCGTGGCCGCCCTGAGCCGCGCCGGGCGGGCGCTGGGCGTGGCGATCGCGTCGGCGACGCACCTGTGTGACCTCGAGGTCGTCTCCGTCGGGGGTGGGCTCTCCCAGGCCGGGCCACTGCTGTTCGACCCGATGGACGAGGCGTTCCGCCGGCATGCGCGGATGGACTTCGTCCGCGAGGTCCGTGTCGTGCCCGCCGCGCTGGGCCAGGAGGCCGGGCTCGTCGGTGCGGCCGCGCTCGTGCTCGCCGGCGACCGGTACTGGCACGCCGACTGACGGCTGAGGCCGCCACTGCCTGAGGGCCGAGCCGCCCTCGTCAGTCGGCGAGCGGCGCGGGCTCGGGCGGCCGGTCCGGCTCGACGGTCTCCCGCAGCGGTGTCTCGCGCAGCCGCAGCGCGAGCAGGAACGCCAGGGCGGCGACGGGGACGGCGACCAGGAAGACGCTGTGCACGGCCCCGGAGAACGCCTCCACGACGGCGTCGTGGACGGCGTCCGGGAGCGCGGCGATCGTCGCCGGGGCGCCGGTCACCTGGTCGGGGTCGACGTCCGCGCTCGGCGGCAGCAGTGCGGGCAGCAAGGTGTCGAGGCGGGTGGTGAGCACGGCGCCGAACAGCGCGGTGCCGAACGTGCCGCCCATCGTCCGGAAGAAGGACGCGGACGAGGTGGCGATGCCGAGGTCGTCGACGTCCACGGCGTTCTGGATGGCGAGCACGAGCACCTGCGTCACGCAGCCGAGCCCGGCGCCGACGACAGTGGCGGCGGCCGCCACGCTCCCGAGCGACGTGGACGACCCGACGAGCGTGAACAGGCCCATGCCGAGCACGAGCAGCGCCGTGCCGACGACGGGAAAGATCTTGTACCGGCCGAGTCGCGTGATCAGGCGCCCCGAGCCGACCGACGTGAGGAGGTACCCGCCCATGAGCGGTAGCAGCATCATGCCGGACGCCGTCGGCGAGAGGCCCTGGACGATCTGCAGATACACCGGCAGGTACACGACCGCGCCGAACATCGCGACGCCGACGAGGAACCCCACCGAGTTGCCCACCGTGAACACCCGGTTGTGCAGCAGGCGCAACGGCAGGATCGGCTCGGATGCGCGCGACTCCTGGACGGCGAACGCCACCCCGAGCGCCAGACCGCCGGCGGCCATCCCGAGCAGGACGGGCGAGCCCCACGCGTACTGCCGCCCGCCCCAGACCAGCACGAGCAGCACCGTGCTGACCGCGGCCACGAGCAGAGCGGCGCCGAGGTAGTCCAGCCTGTGCTCCCGGCGACGGCGGGGGAGCGTGAGCACGCGGGCCACGATGACGAACGTGAGCGCACCCAGCGGCACGTTGACGTAGAAGATCCACCGCCAGGTGAGCACGTCGACGAAGAACCCGGCGAGCGCGGGGCCGACGATGCTCGCGAGCCCGAACGCGGCGCCGAAGTACCCCTGGTAGCGGCCGCGCTGGCGCGGCGGCACGAGGTCACCGACGACGGCCAGCGGGAGCGACAGCAGCCCGCCCGCACCGATGCCCTGGACGGCACGCGCGGCCACGAGCACCCAGATGTTGCCGGCCAGGCCCGCGACCAGCGAGCCCAGGACGAACACGACGATCGCGCCGAGCAGCATCGGCTTGCGCCCGTACAGGTCGGAGGCCTTGCCGATCAGCGGGGTCGAGGCGGCCGTCGTGAGCAGGTACGCGGTGACGAGCCACGGCAGCTGTGCGATACCGCCCAGCTCGCCGGCGATCGTGGGCAGCGCGGTGGACAGGCTGGTCTGCACCATCGCGGCGAGCAGCATGCCGAGCATGAGCACCCCGAGGACGACACGGATCTCGCGCGGCGTCATCGGTGCCGATGAGGGAGCCTGGGTCGGCGGCGTCCCGGCCAGGCTCATGCGACTCGCTCGAGGTCGTCGGCCAGCCGGACGAGCAGGCGCCCGAGACTCTCCCTGTCCTCGTCCGGCCAGCCGGCGAGGGCCCGCCCGAGCGT
>JBOGEN010000133.1:0-16406 GCA_050743265.1 Actinomycetes bacterium | reverse complement strand
CTGTCGGCCGATCGTGGGTGAGAGGACCTCGAGGTTCTTGCCCTCAGCGGCCTCCAGCCCGATGCGCACGGCCTCGGCCACGTCGCAGTCGAGGAAGGTCACGCCGTGGGCGGGCTCGGCGTCCTCGAGGTGATGGGTGAGAACGAAGATCGGTCCCGTCCACACACCGCCGTAGGTCACACCAGGGTCGGGGAAGGCATCCCAGCTGTCCCGGCCGCCGAGCACGGCGCCGGTCATCTCGACGTACTCCTCGAGAAGGCCCGGACGGTTGGTGGCGTCCTCCCTCATCCAGTCCATCGAGTGCCCGGGTCCGGCTGCGAACCCGTCCAGCGACATCGAGAAGTGCATGAGCACCTTGCCCTCGGCGCTCTGTCGTGTCGTGTCTTTCATTCGATGCCCCTCCGTGTGTGGATGTTCCATCAGCCCACGGCACCAGGCCGACCGATGCGCCGCAGACCAGCAGACCCAGGCCCTGGCTGGGCCGGAACGGCTCGCGCAGCAACTGCTCGGCGAGGAGTTGTCGGGCACCCCCAGCTAGCCGACAAACCCGGTGTTGGAGCCAAGCTCGGAGTCCATACCCAGATGTGTCGCTTGAGCAGGCGTGCTCGGCCGGGTGAGCATTCTCTCGACGATCCTCAATGCGGCCCGCTTCGCGGACCGCTGCGCGCGGCGCTGGGGCGCCGTGCTCGGGCCCGCGAGCGGCCCGTTGGGGGAGGAGCGGTCGCAATAAGCGAATCACAGGCTGAGCCGGGCCTCTGGTGCTCCATCCTTCCGAACCACCAGCTGCACTGGGCTCGAAGAGTCGACTCGCGCCGGCAGTCGAACGACCGAGGTGTACGCCCCGAGGTCGCTGGTGCAAGCCACCTCGTGGTCATCGCTCACAGTCGTCTCGAGGCCTTCGCTCACAGGCACAATGATGACCGCGTTCCCAATATCGATTTGGATGTCAATCGGAACCGTGGGACAGGTTCTGCTGCCCCATGTTGTCAACTCATCTCTTCCCCATTCACAAGCCAACGCGCATAGACCGTGTCCGAGTCCAGACCCAGGCTGTTCTGGACGTCTTCCGCACCCTCTGGCAGACCGGGGGACGCGGTCACAGCTATTGAATCGGGGGCCTCGTTTCTCTGGCTAGTGTCCGAGGAACAGCCGACGAGCACGGAGCATGCCGCGCACATGAAGCCAAGCCGTGATATCTGCACGATGGCTCCCTCGAGGTAGGGCAACGCCCGGACTCCGGCGTTGTCACTCGGACGCATCGCGCGCCTCGGCGGTTCCTTCACCGCCACGAGCGTGCACAGGCTGAACAGGTCACGGCTGCTGTCCGAGTTGCTGTCAGACGCACGAGCGTCGGAGGACCCCCCGAGGCGGCGGAATGACGCACACGTAGCGGGCGACCACCCGGCGTCAGTCGATCCGCTCGGTCAGCGAGACGACGATTCCCTCCGGCCCGCGCACGTGGGCCATACGCCAGGTGTTCCCGTGCTGACCCATTCCGCCGACCAGTCCGTATCCGTCCGCAGCCAGGCCGTCGACGGCCGCCTGGCGGTCGTCGACCTCGTAGCAAACGCTGCGCAGACCCAGCTCGTTGGCCATCACGGTGGGCAATCCAGGCTCGTGGTCGGGCTTGACGAAGCTCGCGAGTTCGATCCGGGTTCCTCCGCCGGGCGGCCGCAGCATGACGATCTCCGTCCGTGAGTCCGGGATGCCGATGACGGTGTCGATGAACTCGCCCTCCACGAACGTGCGGCCCTCGATCTCGAGACCCAGGCCATGCCTGCGGCCGCAGCCTTTGACCTTCCAGGCCTGAACCGTCGTCCAGACTGCGTCAGCCGTTCTCGCGGGGCGGCGTGGGCTGCGCACATCTCGGCAGATGAGCCGGCTTCGACGGCGATGCACATGGCCCCAAGGCGGGATTGCGGGCGGGCCTTCGCCCGTCCTCGCCCACTCTGGGCCATGATCAACGTTCGTCTCGTGGCGCTCGCGACGTTGGACGAGATGCCTCAACGGCCATGCAGCCGCAGCGGGCCCGACGCGAAGGTACGCGGGTACGCCTACCGCTCAGGTTCCCGGAGCGGTGATGGACCCTCGCCCAGCACCGCCTCGAGTGTGAGCTGCGCTCGGTGGAAGTCGTAATGCTGGGTGCCGTACCGATAAACCTCGGCCAGGGTCATGGTGTCGCGGAAGAACGGATCCCAATCGACAGGGAAGTGCATCCGCCGGGCCAACGCATCCTCGGTCTCGGCATCGAGCCGGCGACGGAGGCCATTCAGAGTCCGGTCGAGCTGCCTCGTCAGCCGCGGGCCGTGGAACACGAGCGCGCCCCCGCGGGAGCCGAGGTAGTTGATGAGGTGGAAAGGCCGCGTCCCGGAGTTCAGCACCGCGGCGAACGCACGGCTGTACCGGTCGGGGAGCAGGCCGAAGAAGCGCACAAGCGGCAGCAACCGGCGCACGATGAGGTACCCGAACGCCATGTGCCACAGCATCTGCTGGTTGGTCCACCGGGTGCCGTCCGTGCGCCGACTCAACTCGGCCGCGGTGGCCCGCGCGACCAGATGGTGGAGATCGGCGCGTACCCGCTCGAGCTCGTGGTGGATGGGCTGCCGTTCGGCGGCCTGACGGTTCTCCGTCACCGGGGCAGTATCGCCCGAGCGGCACCTTGCCGGTCTGTCGGGTGAGCCAAGCGGCACCGCTCGTCCATGCGCCACAGTCTCCGTCTGTCCCTTCGGCCGTCAAGGCACGCTCCGCTCTTCGCCTTGACTACGCCTGGCAGCTACGGGACTAACGGGGGAGGAGTGGCCGACCAGGAACGAAGCGAGAGAGTTTCGCAGCCGCGGAACGCGTCAGCAGGTCCGTGCTCTCATGTTCGGTGGGGCGTCAACCTTGAAAGGACCAGGGTGCCTCGCGCGCCGTCGTGAGACTCTGAGACAACGGGAGGCGTCCGCTTGGACGCACAATGACCGAGGAGCACCATGCTGTTCCATATCAAGCAATCGCATACACCAGCGGACTGTCCCTTCGGTGCGGGCGGCTCACGCTCGTTGTTCGACGGTGACCACCCCGAGGTTACGGTCCACGGCTTCTGGCTGGCATTCCCGCAGCACACCACGTACTTGGTTGTGGAGACCGACGACATCGCGCACCTGCAGGCGTTCCTCAAGCCGGGCGCTGGCGTCACGCGGTGCGAAATCACCCCGGTCAGCGACAGGCCCGTCGTCCCCAACAGCTAGGCGCCCTGTTCGGCTTCTCGTGCTTGTCTGGGTGCATCGGGAATCACGAACTGCCTGCCCGACCTGACTGGTAGGGCGGGCGGTCATGCGTGTGGGTCAGAAAACGACGGCGCCCCCGTGCAGAACCGTATTCACCGCAGGCGACCCCCGGGTCGGCGCGTTCCCGGCTACTGCGGCTGCTGGCCCTGGTCCATCGCGGACTTGTCGCGGGCGAGGCGGTTACGGCGCGCGAGCCTGACGACCATCCCGATGGCTGCCCAGATCAGACTGCCCGCGGCGACAGCGAGGAACGTGGCGGTGAGCACATCGTTACTGGACACGGTGGCGAGTTTACGGATCTGCCGGTCACCCGTCGGACCCGCTGGTGGTGACGGCTGCCGCGACCGCGGCGAGGGTGGCAGCGTTGACCGCCTCCACCGCTTGGCGCACCGCGGCGGCGGCCCACGCTCCCTCGGCGATCGCCTTCGCCCGCGCCATGACCACCGTGTTGTTCTCACGCGAGCCGAAGACTCTGGGCACCGCCTTGATCGCGTACAGCAGCGAGACGATCGCGCCGATCCTGGGCTGCGGCTCCACTCCGACGACAAGCACGTCATGCAGCGCCTGACGCAGTTGCCGCTCAGGTGCGGAGTCGACGGCCGGCCAGCGTGTCCTCGGGAACAGACCGAGCACTCGACCCTGCTCCATCCGGAGGATGCCGTGGTCCGCCAGTCGCTCGTACAACCGCGTCCGCAGCCCCTTGCGGAGCGCCCGGACAACAGACGCCGGCTTGCGCCACGGCTTCGCCCCGATGCGTGACAGGGCATCGTCGAGCACCGAGTCTCCCGTACGCGACCCGTCGACTACGACGATGCGGTCGCCGCGGCCGAAGGCTTTTCCCTTCTCCACGTCGACTCGCCCAGACATGGCCAGCTCGAGCAGCACTCCTCCCGCCAGTGCATGCTCAAGCTCCGTGGACCCCACGATCGGCTTGCCGGTCGCGTCATCGGTCACCAGCAGCAACAGGTCCTCGGCGATGAGCACATCGTGGAGGGTCTAGCCCGCCCGAATGGGGGACGTGGCGCTGCATTGTCTTGGCTTTTCACTGTGAGGGCCCGGACCTGCGGTGATGCTTGACAGGTGTGCCCTTAGGGTGGCGCTATGAGCCGCACAGACACGGCCTCTCGTGTGATCGCTGCGTCGCCAGACCGTGTCTTCACCGCCCTCGTCGATCCCGACGCGCTCACCGAATGGCTGCCCCCTGGGACGATGAGCGGCACGTTCGAGCGATTCGACGCCCGGCCCGGCGGGTCGTACCGGATGGTCCTGACCTACCCAGACGCCTCGACCGCACGGGGCAAAGCCGGTGCAGACTCCGACATCATCGAGGCTCGCTTCGTCGACCTCGTTCCCGGTGTGCGGGTCGTGCAGGCCGTCGACTTCGTCTCCGACGATCCGGCGTTCGCCGGCACCATGACCATGACGTGGGAGGTCACCGCCGTCGACGCCGGGACACGCGTGGACATCCGCGCCGAGAGCGTCCCCCCGGGTATCTCCGCAGAGGCTCACGCGGAGGGCATGGCCTCCTCGCTGGCGAACCTCGCCAGCTATCTGGACCGATAGGTGCTTCGGCCACCTCGACGGCGTCGGACCGGCCGCCCGCCTACGGCTTGATGTTCTGGTTGAGGTGGAACACGTTGTCCGGGTCGTACCTGCGCTTGAGCTCTGTCAGGCGGGAGAGCTTGGCCGGGCTGTAGGCGCGGCGTACGCCTGACTCCCCCTCGTCGGACAGCGCGTTGACGTAGGCGCCGGTCGCGTACGGCTCGATGCCCGCGGCGTACGCCCGCACCGCGGCCATCCGCGCTGCGTCCTCCGCGGGGTCGGTCCAGGAGATCGCGGTGGTGAACTCGATCTGCGCGTCGCGGTGGCTGTACGCCGAGGTGTCGTCCGGCACGTCCGCGATCGCGCCGCCGTTCAGGGTCAGCCGGGCCGCTGGATACCCACCCTCGCCCCGGTCGAGGAACGCCTCGATCGCACCGTCGGTCAGCTCCCTGAGGTAGTGCGCCTTCCAGTACTGGCGTTCGCCGTGGGACTCGGTGTCGTCGTCGGCCGTCTGCAGGCCCAGGTAGGTCAGCTCCATCACCTGCTCGGCGACCGGCCGGCCGATCTGCCGGTAGGCCGACAGCAGCCGCCGGCCTTCGGTGGGGTCGCCGACCCAGACGTATCCGACCATCAGCACCGGGCGGTCCTCGTACACGGTCACGCGGACGACGGGCGTGGCCCGCCGTGGTGTGTCCGGGAGCCGGTCCCGCCAGCCGCGCAGCACCGTGACCGCGTCGTCGAGCTCGTGGACCATGTCCACCCGCAGCGCCCGGGTCCCGACCGGATGCAGTCGGAACTCGAACTCTGTGACCACACCGAAGTTCCCGCCGCCTCCGCGCAGACCCCAGAACAGGTCCGGCCGCTCGGTCGCGGTGGCCGTGACCAGCTCGCCATCAGCCGTCACCACGTCGTACGCCGTGACGTTGTCGCAGGTCAGCCCGTAGGCCCGGGCGAGCCAGCCGACGCCTCCGCCGAGAGTCAGG
The DNA here is from genome assembly GCA_050743265.1 of Actinomycetes bacterium. Taxonomy (GTDB): domain Bacteria; phylum Actinomycetota; class Actinomycetes; order JBOGEN01; family JBOGEN01; genus JBOGEN01. Next base: position 10,612 of record JBOGEN010000133.1, on the reverse strand, counting down.
CCACCCACACCCGTGTGGGAGACGTTGCCGGCCGTGGTGGCCAGGCCATACCGCTGCGCCGCCGTGTCGAGCCCTGCGAGCAGCGCGCCTCCTCCGACCCTGGCCCGACGGCTGCCCGGGTCAACCCGGACCGTGCTCATCGGGGCCAAGTCGATCAGCAGGCCGCCGTCGGTGACGGGCAGGCCGAGCACGCTGTGGCCACCGCAGCGCACACCGATCTCGAGACCCTGGTCGCGGCCGTACCGGACCGCGGCGATCACGTCGTCCGCGGTCGAGCACGGTGCGATGAGCGCCGGGCGGCGGTCGACCATCGCGTTCCATACGGTGCGGGCCTCGTCGTACCCGGCGTCGCCAGGGCGGAGGCTTCCCCTCAGCATCAGGCTGGTCATCTCACGTCACCACCCGGAACCGCAGGTGGGTCGCTCGCGGACTCTCGATCACGGCGGTGCGCTCCAGCCGCACCGGCTCCACGCCGAGCCGGTCGAACAGCCGGACGCCGTCGCCGAGCAGGATCGGGACCAGGTGCACCCAGATCTCGTCGAGCAACCCGGCTTTGAGGGCCTGCTGCGGTGCACTCGCCCCGTGCAGCCCGACGACGTTGCCTCCGGCCACGGCCTTCGCCTGGTCGAGCGCTCTCTCGATGCCGTCGGCCACGAACGTGAACACGTCCGGTGCCGTGATCTTCTCGGGCACGCTGTGCGAGAGCACGAAGCACGGAGTCTTGCCGGCCGGACCACCGTCGCCCCAGGCCGCGTCGCCCTCGCAGAAGTCGTACGAGCGGCGGCCCATCACGATCGCGCCCGCCCCCGCAGCCATCTCCTCCAGCACCCTCAGGTCGGCCTCGGAGGGGTCGGTCAGCCAGTCGTTGAGCGGCTCGCCACCCACGCCGAGCGGGCGCTCGCGGCTGTCGTCCGGACCCGTGACGAACCCGTCCAGCGACATCGACATCGCCGAGATCACCAGGCTGTTCATCGCCCCTCACCCCTCACGGCCCCGATCCGCGAGGCGAGCTGTGAACGCCGGGGCCAGGCGACGAACGCCGCCACCAGCAGGTACGCCGCGGGCAGCAGCGGCGACTCGTGCAGCACGGCGAGGTTCGTGAGGATCGCGCCGGCCATCAGGCCGGTCAGCCCGAGCGCGGCCAGGCCGCACAGCCGGGGTACCAGCAGGCCGAGCGCACCAGCGATCTCGAGGGCGCCCACCAGGTACCGGAACCACTGGCCGGCTCCGATCTCGGCGAACATGTCCACCATGGCCGGGTCGCCGGACAGCTTCACCAGCCCAGCCGGGACGAACTGCGAGGCCAGCAGCACCTGGACCACCCACAGCCCGATCGCTGCCTTCCTCACTCTGCGTGCCGGGAGCGCCGAAGCGACGTTGCTCATGACTGCCTCCTTCTTTCGTTCCTACGTTCTGCCGTAGGGAGACAGTCGCCCTGGCGTGGGCTCGCGGGCATCCGTGCTGACCACGGAGGCACTACGGAACCGGCCACGGATCGGCAATGATGATCGGGTGGTTCCGGGCGGGCAGGAGCAGGTCTCGGCACCGGTCTCCGCACGCGAGGCCGAGGTGCTGGCCGCTCTCGCCGACCACCGCTCCAACACGCAGATCGCGCATGCGCTGCACATCTCGGTGCGGACCGTCGAGAGCCACGTGTCGTCGCTGCTGCGCAAGTACGGCGTGACCGACCGGCGTGAGCTCGCCGACCTCGTGCGCACCGCTCCCGGGCTGGTGTCCGGCGAGGTCGGGATCAGCGGGCTGCCCGCGAGCCGGACGAGCTTCGTGGGGCGCGAGGCAGAGCGGGCCGCTGTGAGGGGAGCGCTGACCGAGTCCCGGCTGGTCACCCTGCTCGGGCCCGGCGGGATGGGCAAGACCCGGCTCGCGGCCGTGGTCGCGTCCGACCTGGCCTCCGGCGCCTGCGGTGCCTTCGTCGACCTGGTGCCGGTACGCGAAGGCCTCGTGGCTCGAGCCGTGGCCGCCGCGCTCGGCGTCACCGAGCAACCGCCGCAGACCCTCGAGGAGGCCCTCGCCGATCGGCTGCGGACGGGCCGCACACTGCTCGTGCTGGACAACTGCGAGCAGGTGCTGGACGAGGTGGCGGTGCTGGCCGAGCTGCTGCTCTCCGGGTGTTCCGGCCTGACCGTGCTGGCGACCAGTCGCGAGCGGCTCGGCGTACCGGGGGAGCGGACCGTGCTGCTCCGGGCCTTGCCCGCGGACTCCGACGCCGTGCGGCTGTTCGGGGACCGGGCGCTCGCGGTCGACGCCGAGTTCGTCGCGGACGACGCGGTCGTGGGTGAGCTGTGCGCTCGGCTGGACGGCATGCCGCTGGCGATCGAGCTGGCCGCCGCCCGGGCCGGGTCGCTCGGCATCGACGGGCTGCGGTCCGCGCTGGACGACCAGCTCCGGCTGCTCGGAGGCGGCCGAGGAACCGACCCCCGGCACCGGTCGCTGCGTGCGGTGATCGGCTGGAGCCACGACCTGCTGGACGACGCCGAACGGACGTTGTTCAGGCGGCTGTCCGTGTTCGTCGGCGGCTTCGACCTGGATGCGGCCTGTGCGATCAGCCCCCACCAGAGCCGAGGCGAGGTCGCGGACCTGGCCGGCCGTCTCGCCGACAAGAGCCTGACCGTACGGCACGGCACGCGGTGGCGGATGCTCGAGACGATCCGCCTGTACGCCGCCGAGCAGCTCGGCCCTGAGCTGGACTCGCTGAAACCCCGCTACCTCCGCTGGGCCGCCACTACCGCCTCCCGGCTGGAGTCCTCGCTCGATGCGGGCACTGGGTGGCAGGAGGACCTGGACGAGGTGGTGAGCGACCTGCGGGCGGCGCTGGCCGGAACGCCGGCGGAGCCGGACGTGGTGGCGCACCGGTTGGCACGGTCGCTGGCTCATCTGACGTTCGCGCGGCGGGACTTCGTCGAGGCCCGGGCGCACTACCGGGCAGCGGCGGAACGGGCGGAGGACCCCGTGGCCGCCGCGCGAGACCTGCGGAGCGCGGCGGACACGGCCCTCGCGATCGCGGACGGGGAGGGCGCCGTCGAGCACCTGCTGACTGCCGCTGACCTCGCCGTTGCCGAGGGCAACGTCCGTGCCGCGATGCTCGCCTGCGCGGTGGTCACGATCATCCGTCATCCGGCGGGCGCGCTGTACGACGTACCGGCCGAACGCACCGCCGAGCTGATCCGGGAGGCGGAGTGCTGCGGCGACCCGGACGACCCGCAGGTGAACGCCCTGCTCGCCGCAGCCCGGGCCTGGGACCACGGCGGCCGGAGGACAGACGTACGTCAGGACCTCGCCACGGCGGCCGTAGAAGCCGCCCGCCGGACGGGAGACCCGGTGCTGACGGCCGCTGCCCTGGACGCGCTGTGCACCGCGACCCAGAACGCCCAGAGGCTGCGCGAGACGCGGACGCACGCGCAGGAACGGCTGCGACTGTTGGCACCGCTCCCGCAGCACGAGCCCTACGTGGCCGCGGAGATCATCGACGGGTACCACGTCGCCTCGACCGCCGCGATCTCGGTCGGCGACCTGCCAGAGGCACTTGCGCTGCTGGAGCGCGCCACGGAGGACCCGACCGGAGACCATCCGTACATCTCGCTGCCGCGGCGGATCCGGGCGTACGCCCTGACCGGCCGGTTCGATGAGGCTGCCGAGCAGGCGGACCTGCTGTGGGAGCGCTGGCTACGCGCGGGGTCACCGCCGTTGGAGTGGATGTCGTCGGCGTTCGCGATGGCGGCCGCCGCCCACGGGCTGGCAGGTGACGGCGCGTACGACCTGTGGCACAGCCGGGCCTGTGAGATCGCCGGCGTCACCGATGCCGCGGACTCCCCGAGTCTGGCCGCGAGTGCCGCATTCGCCGAGGCGGTGGTCGCGATCCACGGCGCAAAGGCAACCCACGGCGGACAGGCACAGGACGCGGCGCGGATGGTCGAACGTGCCTTCGCACCCTTTGCGGAGCAGTGGTGGGCGCCGTACGCCAGGGCGGCCGGTGCCGATCTTGCCGTCGTCGCCGGCCTCCCCGACGCGGGGACGCGGCTGGACCAGGCCGCCGCCGCCGGGGCGGAGAACCTGTGGGCCGCCGCCTGCCTCACCCGCGCGGCCGGCCGCCTGCGCGACGACCCGGCCGCCTTGACCGAGGCCGCCGAGGCCTTCGCACGCATCGGCGCGGCCTTCGAGCACGACCGCACCCTCCGCCTCCTGGGGTGACAGTGACGCGCTCCTAGGGTGAGGGCATGCGCATCGACGACGTGGCGCGGCTCCACGTGAATACGTTCGTCCGCCCCGCTGAGGAGACCGGCACGGGAAGTCCGCGCGTCGAGACACCAGTCTCGTAGCTCCAGAACCAGCCCTCGCCCGGTTCGAAGCTGCGCACGATGGGATGAGTGTCCGCACTGTGCACCACGTCACAGATGCAGCCACCAGCCCGGCCCGGCACCGGCCTCGCAATCGACGCATCCGGTTCCCGTTGCGGCCTGCTACCCGCCTCAGGCCCGTGGGAACACTTCGAACGATGCGGCGAACGGTACGCCGAGCCGCTGCCCGGCCGGTCGGGATATGCCCTCAAGGAACTCGCGTGGGTCGAAGTGCTCCCAGCCGAGGCCGTCGATGTAGGCCCGATGTGCCTCCAGGGAGGCGACACCAGCATCGAAGCTGTCGGTGGTATCGGCGGCGTGCGTGGCCTCGGGCGACGATGCTGCCCACACCTGCCGCACCCCTGCCCACGGCTCGAGGAGATCCTCGCCGTTGTCGGCGATCTGGCGGGCCAGTTGGTCGGTGTGCACCCATCGGTTGCCGGCGTCTGCGACGGCGTCGATGACGGCGCGTCCGACGGCGATGTGATCGGCCGAGTTCAGGTTGCGGCCGCCCCAGGTCTCGCGGAAGTTGCCGGTGATCACGATGTCGGGTCGGATCCGCCTGATGACGCGCGCGATGGCCGCGCGCAACGGGATGCCGTACTCGAGCACGCCGTCGGGGAAGCCGAGGAACTCGACCCGGTCCACACCCACGATCGCGGCGGAGGCGACCTCCTCAGCCTCGCGGACATGGCGGCACTCGTCGGGGTGCATGGCGTCAATGCCCGCCTCGCCGCTGGTCACCATGCAGTAGGCGACATCCTTGCCCTGCCCGGTCCAGCGGGCGACCGCTGCGGCAGTGCCGAACTCGAGGTCGTCTGGGTGCGCGACCACGCACAATGCGCGGCTCCAGTCCTCGATGACATGCGGGATGTGTGCAGGCGGCGTGCTGGGGGTTTCGGGTGAGACGGGCATGGGGGTCAGGATTGCACGCTGCAGCTGCCACCCCCACTGATCATCAGCGGACTGGGCCTTCAGCAGCCGAGCGTCCCCCACGCCTCCGTCACATCACGACATTCTGGTCAATCCGGGGCTGAGGCGGGCCGGTGATCCGTTAAGGCCCCACCAGCGGCTGCCGACAGTACGAAGACGGGATCGATCGACTCGCCATGGCCGGAGGTGCTCATGCGCTCGACCTCCGGGCAGGGCGACGCGGTCGATTGGGGGGACTACGAGGCCGCGACGGATACGTTGATGCGTCGCGAGCTGATCGACCGCATCCCTGGCGCGGTGTACGTGGCCCATAGCGGGGCAGACGGCGGCTGGCTGTACGTGAGCGCGAAGATCGAGGACATCCTCGGCTTCGCGCCCGAGGAGTTCCTCTCCGACGCGGGGCTGTGGGCCCGCCAGCTCCACCCGGATGACCAGCACTGGGTGCTCCAGGACGAACAGGGCGACCAGCTCGGCCACCACCGTGACGCTGCCTACTACGAGTACCGCATGATCCACAAGGATGGCCGCGTGGTCTGGGTCCTCGACGAGCTCACGCTCGTTCCCGGCCCTACCGAAGGGACCGTCCAGTACGGGTTGCTCTACGACATCACCCGGCGGAAGCACACCGAGGTCCTGCTCGCGGAGCAGGCGGGCATCGTCGAAAGGGTCGCCCGAGGCGACGCCCTGGTGGAGACGCTTGCGGCGCTTGCCCGGTCTACCGAGGTCGTGACTGGGGTGACCAGCTGTGCCGTGGTGGTGGATCGCCAGTCCGGACAGCCGGGGCGCCTCACCGTGGGGTCGGACGGCGTGGTCGTCGCCCCGCGCCCAGGGGACGACCTCCGGGTCGTCCCGTTCTGCGGCGAGGACGGCCAACAAATGGGCAGCCTCCTGCTCGGCCCTTCCGCTTCTGCGGAGACCGTCCCGGGCGAGAACGCTCAGGGCCTTGACGATGTGAGCTGGGCTGGACGGCTGGCCGCGATCGCGGTGAGGCGAGCTTGGCAGGACGAACAGCAGGCCAGCTCCCTGTCCCTGGTCCAGGCAACGCTCGAGTCCACCGCTGACGGCATCGTCGTCGTCGACGAGGTCGGTCGGATCGCCAACTACAACCAGAAGTTCACCGAGCTGTGGCGGATACCCGCCGACCTCATGGACTCGGGTGACAGTGGTCGGCTTCTCGCGTTCATCCGGGAGCAGGTCGTGGACCCCGACGGGTTCACGACCGAGGTCGATCGCCTGTCCGACTCCCCCGAGGCGTCCAGCCTCGACGTCATCGAGTTCCGCGACGGCCGCGTCTTCGAGCGCTTGTCCCAGCCGCAGCGCCTGGACGGACGCAGCGTTGGTCGGGTGTGGAGCTTCCGCGACGTGACCGCGCATCGCCGACTGCAACAGGAGCTGCGCCGTCAGGCGCACACCGACGCCCTGACGTCCCTGCCGAACCGCGCCCTGTTCATGGACCGACTCCAGGCCGCGCTGACACATCCCGGACCAGGCACGGTCGGTGTCCTCCTGCTCGACTTCGACGACTTCAAGACCGTCAACGACGGCCTCGGCCATGTGGCCGGTGATGCGCTCCTGATCGACGCGGCGAGACGCATCTCCTCCTGCGTGCGCGGCACGGACACCGCGGCCCGGCTGGGCGGCGATGAGTTCGTCGTCCTGCTGAAGGACGTGGACGACCTCGGGCAGGCGACCGCTCTCGCAGAGCGTCTGCAGATCGCCCTGGCCGAACCGATGGTCCTGGACGGGCGGCTGGTGCCGATCCGGGCAAGCATGGGGATCGCGCTCGCGGAAGTCGGCGACGCGGCCGCCGACCTCCTCCGTAACGCCGACCTGGCGATGTACACGGCCAAGCGCGACGGCGGCGGCACCCACCGGGGCTACTCCGGCGTCATGCACGCCAACGCCAGGGCACGGCTCGACCTCATCGCTGACCTTTCCCACGCCGTCGAAAGAGGCCAGCTGAGCCTGCGGTACCAGCCCGTCGTACGCCTCGACACCCTGGAGATCCAGGGCTTTGAAGCCCTCTTGCGCTGGCACCACCCTGAGCACGGGCACATCCCACCCGCGGAGTTCATCCCGCTCGCCGAAGAAACGGGGCTGATCGACCCGATTGGCGCCTGGGTGCTGATCGAGGCATGTCGCGAGGCAGCGAACTGGCCACGGGGCGAAGGCCCGGACCAGTCACCTGTCGTCAGCGTCAACCTGTCCCCCCGCCAGCTGTCCAACTCCACGCTCGTCGCCGACGTCGCGGGAGTCCTGGCCGCGACCGGCCTGCCGGCAACCTCCCTCTGCCTCGAGATCACCGAAGGTGCGCTCGCCCAGCCCGGCGTGGACGTCGTCCGTGTCCTCACCGATCTCAGATCTCTCGGCGTCCGGCTCGCCCTCGACGACTTCGGCACCGGGTACGCCTCCCTGACCCGTCTGACCGACTACCCTCTCGACATACTCAAGATCGACAAGTCGTTCACCGACCAGCTCGTGGACCACAGCGCCAAGACCGCGCTCGTCGAGGCCATCCTGCGCGTCGCCGACGCCCTCCACCTCCGCGTCATCGTCGAAGGCATCGAAACCCCGCATCAGCTCGAGACGCTTCGTACTCTCGGCTGCCCACTGGGCCAGGGGTACCTGTTCTCGCGCCCCGTCGAGGCCACGAACGCGAGGCACATGCTCGCCCCCGCCCCCGCCCCCGCCCCGGCCACGTACCGAACCCCTGCCGCAGCCACTGCCTGAGCCACGCACGCCACTCAGATGGTCCGACGTGCTGCAGGGTGGGGCGCACCTGACCGCGGCGTCGTCGACGCTGGACGATCAGCACAACGGGGACGGGCCACGAGCGGCCCCACGATCCCGGGGGCGAGATCGGGCTCGATCCGCCGACCCGCGCAGCTCGAACTTGACGACCATTCCTTGACCAAGAACTGGTCACGTACGTCTAGGTAATATCTGAACCAAGAGGTTTAGATTCCCTTTACTCTTGTATGGAACTTAACATGCTAAAACGGTCAGAACTGAACAGCCGTTGAGGAGCTGCAGGAGAGACCCCGCATCGGGGCGCCGAAGGAGCAACCTCCCCGGAATCTCTCAGGCAAACGGACTGCAGCTCTGAGGCACGTCTGGAGAGCAGCGACACGCCCTGTCGCTCACCGAAGGGACAAGCCAGCGTCAGTCTGGCGAAAATCGCAGGTAAACGGACAGAGGGGGACGGAGAGCGCCCGAAGCGCTCTGGGCTTTGGGTGGCCGTCTCATGTCTCCATCGACGCATCCCGCCACACCAGGTGGACGTGGGCTGCCGAGGCGAGGGCCCGGTCCTCGTCATCCGGTGACGGCATGCTGACGAGCCGTCCTACGCTCACCCCGCTGGCCCGCGCCCAGGTGTCGGGCGAGTGCGATCTCGACGATGTCGAACCCACCCTGGACAGCCGGCGCCGGATGCCGGGGATGCCACGTGCCGCCCGCCTGAGGTTGGCGACCGCTCCCCATCTGCTGTCTGACCATCCTCCTGTCGCAGCCGCGGAGCTCTTGTCAGACCCGAGCACTCCGCCGGCCGAGCCGACGAGATGCGACGCCCCGAGATGGCAGACCCACGGCGTTGTCGCCACTCGAACCGTTCTCTTCACGACCCGTCGAGACACGAACCTTCCGTTGACCAACTCGGCATCGCCTACCCGAGCCGGCGCTCAGCGCGCCCCTCTCAGTCAGATCACCCGAAGGGAACGGAGAGCATGTTGACAGGCAGAAAGACGTTCGCTGGCCTAGCTATCGGTTCTTTGACTATTGCCGGACTGTTCACGACTGCTACCAGCCAAGCGCAACCCGTACCGGTAGACGACCCGTACCAGGTGTCGCCCGAGGTGCAGCAGGCCTACGACACGTTGAAGCAGAACGCGCAGGTTCAACAAGGGCTGACCTTTATCCAAGCAGACGATCGACAGACCATTCAAGATCAGATCGATCTGACGGAGATCCCGGCGCCACCGTTTATGGAAAACGAACGCGCCCAAAACTACCTGGGTCGCCTCACGGAACTGGGCTTGGAGGACGTCCAGCAAGATCAGGAAGGGAATGTTTTCGGTACCTTGAAGGGAAGCGGCAACGGTCCTACCCTCTTCGTCTCCGCCCATCTGGACACGGTCTTCCCAGAGGGTACGGACACAACGGTACGTGAGCAGGACGGAAAGCTGTGCGCACCAGGGATCGGCGACGACGGACGTGGGCTGGCGGCGGTGCTCTCCATTGTCCGCGCGTTCAAGGACTCCGGTGTCCAGCCCGAGGGCGACATCATCTTCGGCGGCACCGTCGGTGAAGAGGGCTTGGGCGACCTACGGGGAGTGAAGGCCTTCTTCACCGAGCGTCCCGACGTGGACGGCTTCATCTCGATCGAGCCCGGCGATCCTGCACGGCTGACGTACCTGGCGACCGGTAGCCATCGCTACTTCATCACGTACAAGGGGCCCGGCGGTCACAGCTTCGGCGCCTTCGGCACACCCAGCGCCATCCATGCCATGGGCCGAGGGATTGCGGGAATCGCCGACGTGAAGCCACCTGCGGAACCCAAGACCACCTTCACCGTAGGTGTCGTCGAGGGAGGAACCTCAGTCAACTCGATCGCCGCAGAGGCGCAGATGCAGCTGGACATGCGTTCCAATGGGGAAGAAGAGCTCCTGGCACTCGAAAAAGAAGTCATGCAGCGTGTGGATGAAGGGGCCGTCGACGAAAACAAGCGATGGAAGAGTGACGCAATCACCGTAGAAAAGGAGCTCGTCGGAGATCGCCCAGCAGCGAGCCAACCCGAGGATGCCCTTATTGTTCAGTCGGGTTGGGCTTCGGCTGAGAGCATCGGGCAGCAGCCGGCATTGGGTGACGCCAGCAGTACCGACTCCAACTACCCGATGAGCTTGGGCATCCCCTCCCTCACCCTGGGTGGGGGTGGAATAACGGAGAGGACTCACTCCCCTGACGAGTGCTTCACCCCGACGGACGCCTATGTGGGGCCTCAGCGGGTGTACATGACCATTCTGGGTCTCGTGGGAGCACAAGGCGTGACGGGGCCGCTTCTCCCCAACCGGACCGGCTAGTGCCGACCGTCTGACAACCGCCTCCCACCCAGATGTCATGGGTGGGAGGCGGCGTCCGGCTCGCATGCAAGGTGAGGATGCCGTCAGCTGCCGATGTGTCGTTCGTGGCCGTCACCCCCCGGTCTTGCGCATCACGGGGACGTGGCGGGTCTCCTTCTCCGGCTCCGGGGCCTTCAGGGGTACCGACACCGTGAGAATGCCGTTCTCGTAGGTGGCGTGGACGTCCTCCTCGGTGGCCCCGAGGGGGAGGGT
>JBOGEN010000132.1:0-21964 GCA_050743265.1 Actinomycetes bacterium | reverse complement strand
GCTCCACGGGGCCGGCGACGGCAACGCTCCGCTCAGCGGTCGATACCATCACTCGACGGTGTAGCCGTTGACCTGAGCCTCGTTCTTGATCGCCTTCTCCCATGTCGGCAGGAGGTCGACGAGGTTCTTTCCCCCCGCCAGCTCGGGCGTCACGGTCTTGGCCCAGACGGCCTCCTGGCTGAAGCGGGGGTAGCCCCAGCCGTCCCAGATCTGCGCCGCCGCTGCGGACACGTTCGCGGCGAAGTCTCCGGTGAAGAAGCCGTTCTCCTCCTGCTTGGCCAGCCACTTGTCGGCCACGGACGCGTAGGCCGGAAGCCCGGGTGCTAGGTCGACCTGGTATCGCTCGTCACTCGTCACGAACTCGAGGAACTTCTTCGCCGCGTCGAGGTTCTTGGAGTGCTGTGAGATGAACCAGGTGCCACCCCCGACGTTTCCGGCCACGGCTTCCTCGCCCTCCCAGGCCAGCGGCAGTGCCGCGCCGATCGTTCCTGGCTCGGCGTCGAGGGAGTCCTTGTTGGCGAACAGGGCACCGGAGTACCAGACCGGGCCCGGCATCATGAGCACCTTGCCCGTGTACTTCTGGACGAAGTCCGGGCTGAAGACGCTCTCCTGCGCCAGCACCCCCGCGTCGATCAGGTTGTCCAGCAGCTTCGCCATCGCCTCCGACCTGGGGTCAGAGGTGTCGGAACTGAACCCGTCGGCGCCGTCGACCACGTTGATCGGAGCCTTGGCCCCCCAGAAGTAGACCTCCTCGGCGAAGCTGTCACCGACGCCGCCGACGATGTAGCCGGGGTGCTCCGCGGCGACCTTCTTCCCGAGCGCTTCGTACTCCTCCCACGTGGTCGGCACCGTGTAGCCGAACTCGTCCATGAGCTTCTGGTCGTACCAGGTCACCGTGGGAGCCAGGTCGTTGCGCAGGCCGTAGACGGTCCCCTCGACCGTCAGCGGCGCGAGGGCGCCCGGAGTGAAGCCGTCGAGGAACGACTCGTCGAAGTAGCCCTCGTCGAGCGGGGCGGCGAACGGCTCCGTGCCCTGGCTGGCCCAGGCCGCGTCGTTGTTCTGGGTGGAGAAGACCACGTCGGGCCAGCCGCTGCCGGCCTGGTTGAAGGCTTCGACCTTCGTCTGGAAGGAGCCGGACCCGTCCGCCCCGCCGTCGTAGGTCTCGATGTCGATCTCGACGTCGGGGAACGCCTTCTCGAACGCCTGCGCGGCGGGCTCGCGCGACGCGTCCACCCAGACCTTGATGGGGGAGTTGGCGGCCTGCTTCGACGTCTTGAAGCCGTACGGGGCGTCGGGGTCGCCATCGGCGTCGTCGAGGCCCGCCGAGCACGCGGTGAGGGCCAGGAGCGCCGCAGCGGCCGCCGCCATCACCGGCAGCCGCCCCGGCCGCCGCGGCACGGCTCGACGGTGCTGTCTGGTCATTGTCTGGTTCCTTCCTTCTGGCGAGGGGTGAGAAGGACGTCCCACCGTGCCCGAGAGAGGCAGTAGATCATACATGTGACGTTTGAACAATCCTCCGGGGGGCAGGCCGCGGCCCGCCGGCCACCCAGTGACCCGACGGAGGCGAACGTGTTCGGTGCTGCGTACCTGGGCGACCGGATAGCGCAGGTCGTCCCGCACACGCCGCCGCGGCCGGCACCCGGCGAGGTGCAGGTGCTCGTGGCGTGGATGGGGCTCTGCGGAACGTTCCTGCCTCGACGCTGGCGCGGCTTCCCGTCGACCTGGACCTACGAGCGCCGCGACTGCGAAACCGCGACGGACCTGGTGGCTGCAGGTGCTGTCCCGGCCGAGGAGCGGATCGCGCGTGGTCCCGCTCCGCAGGTCAGCGCGTCCCTGCCCTCCACGGGCAGCGCCGTCGGAGACCACGGGGAGCAGGTGCCGCGCGGTGACCGGGGAGAAGTGCTCATCGCCCGCTTTCGTCGAGCCGGCCCGGGTCCGCGTCCTCGGGCACGAGGCGCAGACCGGCGCGGCTAGGCCGCACGTGCGGGCCGGACGACGACGCGCGCTCCTGACCGAGCTGGGTCTGCGCGATCACGGCCTCGTCGATGGAGAGGCCGTGGCCGGGGTCGTCGCTCAGGACGACACCGCCGTCGGTGATCTCGTGCGGCGAGTGCACGCCCAGGGGCGACCCGAGGTCCTGCAGCTCGGCGGCGAGGTGGTTCGGAACCGCCGCGGCGGCATGCCAGACCGGGCTCGCCGTCGAGCCCACCGGGCTGATCGGTAGGTCGCGGCTGTGCGCCACCGTCGCGATGCGCAGGAAGTGGGTGATGCCCCACATGCTGCCCGTCTGCACGATGTCGACCGCCCCGGCGTCCAGGAGCGGCTTGAACTGCTCGAGGCCGGTGAGGTTCTCCCCCGTGGCCACCGCCGCGCGTACGGCCCGGCTGACCATCGCCATCCCGTCGGCGTCCCACCTGCGCAGCGGCTCCTCGACCCACGCGAGGTCGATCTCTCGTTCCAGGGCGCAGATGTGCCGGATGGCTTGCTTCTTGTTCCAGGACTCATTGGCGTCAAGCATGAGGGCCGGCTGCTTCGTGTTCGCGCGGAAGATGTCGCGCACCCGCGTCAGTCGCGCCAGGTCCCGTCCCAGGTCGCGGCCGCCTTTGACCTTGACGCTGGTGAACCCTCGCGCCACCCAGCCGGCGTAGAGCTCCTCGAGGCCGTCGTCCGGGGCGGCGATCTCGAGCGCCGAGGCGTAGCCGGGGATGAAGCGGTCCGCGGCGCCGAGGGTCCGCCACAGCGGCTCCTCGGCCATCTTCGCCTTGAGGTCCCACAGGGCCATGTCCAGCGCGCCGATGCCGCCGAACGTCGCGCCGGCGTGCCCGCTCTTGAAAACGTGCGCGAGCATCTGGTCGTACAGCGCCGAGGTGGCCCGCGGGTCCTGCCCGACGATTGCCGGGAAGACCCGTTCCACGTCGGTGTGAGAGCCGATGCCGATGCCCTCGAGGCCGCCGTCAGTCTCGACGACCACGAGCGGCACCTCGGTGATGCCGTCATCCACGAATCCGTTGACGTCACCTACAGGCCGGCCCCAGTCCTGCAGAGAGGTGAGCGTGCGCAAGCCGGTGATCTTCATGGCTGACCTCGTCTTCTCGGCCGCGGGCGGACCCCGGAGACACCGGGAGACGTCTCGAAACAGCATACATCACACGTCTCGTGCACTCGTGCCTATACTGAGGTCATGACGGACGGGGCGAGCCCGAGCCATGACGCGGGCACGGGCAAGGTCACTCCACGGATCCTGTCCATCGTGGACCGGGGCCCGGCGCAGCGTCTCGGCGTCGCGGTTGTCGAGGGGCTCGTGAACGTGATCGTGTCCGGCGAGCTCGCACCCGGCGACTCCCTGCCGCCGGAGCTGCCCCTCAGCCAGCAGTTCGGGGTCAGCCGTACCGTGCTCCGTGAGTCGGTCAAACGCCTCGAGGAGAAGGGGCTCGTGTCCGTGGGGCAGGGACGCGGCACCGTCGTCCAGCCCACCCGGTCCTGGAACATGATGGACCGCATCGTGCTTCAAGCCCTCATCTCCCATGACCAGACCCTGGGCGTCCTCGACGAGCTGACCGTCGTCCGCGCGAGGCTCGAGGCCGCGATGGCCGGCGAAACGGCCCGCGTCCGGACCGCGGCCGAGTGTGACGTGCTGCGGGAGGCGCTCGACGCCATGCGCGCCACCGTCCTCCACACGCCGGAGTTCAATGCCGCGGACGTGGCGTTCCACGAGACCGTGATGGCGATCTCGCGCAACCGGCTCGCCGAGAGCATCGCCAGGGTGCTCTTCGAGAAGGCCCGCGAGAGCTCTCGCTACAACGGGGTGGTCCCCCAGTCCTTCCACCAGACGACGCTGGTGGAGCACGAACGGATCTTCCAGGCGATCGAGGCCCGGGACCCGGACGCGGCGGAGGTCGTGATGTGCGCCCACGTCACCGACGCGTGGAAGCGCAGGCGCCCCGCGGACCACCGCGGCACCCGGCGCGAGCGCTGACGCCCCGCCCGACGGACGAAACCCCCATCTCCGCTCAACCCAGCTCTTGTTAGAACGTCATACGTATGCTTTTCTGAGTCCCGTCAGCCGGGCCTGCGGCCCTTCGGCTCTCACGAAAGCGATCAGACATGACGTCACGCGCACGGGAGCACTCGGTCGAGAAGCGGGGCGGGACGGTCCTGGGGCTGGCCGCCGTGGGCGCGGCGACTCTGCTCGCGTCGATGCTCGTCCCGGTCGCCGCCAACGCGGCGTTGCCGGGCAAGGCGCTGATTGTTCACGCGTCGCCGCGGGGTCTCGACACCGGCATGTGCGACGCGCGCCAGCCGTGCAGCCTCGACCGCACCCAGGAAGTGGTCCGTGGCGAGGCCGCCAAGGGCGAGAGCGACATCACCGTCGAACTGGCCGACGGCGTCTACCGGGTCGTCGACCCGCTGGAGTTCCGGTCGAAGGACGGTGGACGTAACGGGCACACGGTGTCATGGCAGGCCGCCCCCAAGGCGCATCCCGTCCTCTCCGGCGCGAGCGCGGTGAAGGGCTGGAAAGTCTCTGATGCCGACGCCAATATCTACGTGGCCGACACGCCCAGGGGCGTGGACTCGCGGCAGCTCTACGTCAACGGCGTCATCGCCCCCATCGCGGCGATGCGGCTTCCGAACGACGACGTCACGGTCACGCCGACCGGCCTCGAGATCGAGAATCCCGACCTGGCCCACCTCGCCGACCTCCCCGACCAGCAGCGGATCGAGTTCCAGTCGCTCGGCGACTTCACCAACCGCTACTCCCCGGTGGAGAGCATCAGCCCGACGCGGATCACCATGGCGCAGCCGGCGTGGGACAACAACACCTGGGGCTGGGACACCGTCCAGAACAGCTTCCTCGCGGGGCCGACGTGGTACCTGGAGAACTCCCGCAGCTTCCTGGACGAGGTCGGGGAGTGGTACCTCGACCCGGCGGCCGGCAAGGTCTACTACAAGCCCGGCGACGGGGTCCACCCGAACCGGCTGGACATCGAGCTGCCTCGGCTCGAGACGCTCCTCAGCGTCGGTGGGACCTACGACGAGCCCGTCTCGGGCCTGTCCTTCAGCGGCATCGAGTTCACCGGGACGTCGTGGCTGGAGCCCTCGACCTCCGGCTACGCCAACCAACAGAACGGCTTCTTCATCAAGGACGACTACGACTACCGGCCCGACGACGCCTTCACCAGCTGCTCCCGCGGCTGCGAGATGTTCGAGCGGGCCAGGGGTGACACCTGGTACCAGGAGCCGGCCGCGGTGCAGGTCTCTGCTGCGAGCGACATCTCCTTCGCCCGCAACACCTTCCGGAACCTGGGTTCGACGGCCCTGGGCATCGGCAACGACGCCAACGCGACGCTGACCGGCGTGGGCTTCGGCGCCTCCGACATCAACGTCGTCGGCAACGTGTTCACGGAGGACGCCGGACATGGCGTCGCGGTGGGTGGCGCGCGTCTTCACGCCCACCACCCGAGCGACGTACGGATGACCAACCAGGACATCTTCATCCTGGACAACACCGTCAACCGGGTCTCCGTGGACTACAAGGACAACGGCGGGATCCTCAGCACGTACGCGACCAACGTGCAGATCGTGCACAACGAGGTGGCCAACGTCCCGTACGACGGCATCGACACCGGCTACGGGTGGGGCATCAACGACGCGGGCGGCTCGAACGACTACGTGGACCGGGGCTACTACAACTGGAACCCGCTCTACACGACGCCCACGACGCTCAAGGACAACGTCGTGTCCGGCAACCTCGTCCACCACACCAAGGCGCGCTTCGCCGACGGCGGCTCGGTGTACAACCTCTCGGCGAGCCCGGGCACCGTGGTGGAGCGCAACTACCTGTACAACATCTCCGGCGTCGCGCTCTACCTCGACGAGGGCACGCGGTACACCACGTACCGCGAGAACGTGCTCCAGGGCGCCGGCGTGTGGGTCTTCACCAACGCGTACAGCCTGAGGAACAACACGAGTGACAACCTGCTCCAGAACAACTGGTACAACTCGGGCGCGACGCAGACCCCCAACGCGGAGGAGCACCGCAACCAGCTGGTCGACAACGTCCGGGTCGACGGCACGGACTGGCCGGCCGGCGCCCGGGACGTCATCTGCGACTCCGGCGTCGCGCCGGAGTACCGGACGAGCCTGAACGCAAACCTCTTCGGCTTCACCATCTGCCCGCGGGACGCACCCATCGGACCGGACCTGAAGCTCACGGCGGAGTCGGCGGCGAGCTCCTACTTCGGGCAGTCCCGCCCGGAGCTCGGGATCGCCGCCGCGGGAAGTGACGTCTGGGGTGCCGGCGGCCAGCGCGACGACGAGTTTGGTGCGATCTACCGGCCGGACGCAGTGCGTCCGGGCACAAAGGTCGCGGTGCGGGTGAACTCCCTGAACGACTCGGACGCGTGGGCCAAGAGCGGCGTGATGGTCCGCAACGACATGACCAGGCCCGGCGCCTCCCCCGGTTACGCCATCGTCGCCGTGACGGGGCGGAACGGTGTCTCGTTCCAGTGGGACAGCGACGGCGACGGGTACGTCGACAGCAGCGCCGGTGCGAACATCAACACGTTCCGTCCGCTGTGGGTCGCCCTGACCAGGACGGGTGACCGGTACGCCGCGTCGTACTCCTACGACGGTGTGAGCTACGTGACGTTCGGCCCGTCGGTGGCGCTCCCCGGAGCGGCCCCCGAGCAGGACGGCGGCGCCTTCTCCACGTCGCACAGCAGGACGCAGTCGGCGATCAACGTCTTCAGCTCGCTGGCGGTCGACCTGCTGTCCTAGAGGCTGTCTCGTGACGATCTTGCTCGGTGGTGTGGGCGTGTGTTGCCGCGGTGGTGGCGGTGCGCGGGTCAGGCCGCGTGCGCGAGGTTGTGCGTGCGGGCCACGTCGGCGATGGCTCAGTGGACCCCGACTTCGAGATCCGCGTACTGCTCCAACGCACCAGGGCCAAGAAGACTGGCAAGGAGCACGTGCACCGTGCACTCGAAACCGATGACCTGGAAGCCGAAAGTACGACGCCTGAGGCCTTCGGAGCCACCCGCTATGACTGCTCACGAGTACGCGCCAGCGCGGTTCACGTCGCCCGTTGGGGACGCCGCGGTCAACCCTGACGACTCGCGGCATGTGCAGCGCATACGCACCCAAGGAGGGGCAGTAGCAGTCGATGAGGACCGTGTCAGCTGCTCACCGCCCAGGGTGAGGGCTTCCAGGGCCTCGCGGACATCGGAGCAGAGTCTGTGGGGTCCGGTGAGGAGCGGGGTCTCCCGTGACGGCTCACGCCGGGCGGCCTGACACACCCGGCAACCCTCCGCGATAGCCACGCGGTTGTGGCTGGCCTGTAGATCCGCCGGCTCAGCCTACGCAGGTTCGAACCCTGCACCTGCCACCACTGCTCATCAGCATCAAACATGCAGTTCAGACGCAGGTTCTCGTCGTCGACCCAGCCGCTCTTGATCGTTCCGGGGTCCACCTGTGTCCGGCCGTGCACAGTCGTGGGATCTGGCTACCCGAAGGTGAGGACGTACGCCTCGGCGCCGAGCTCGAGGAACGTGACCTCCAGCGTCCGCTCGCGGACCGTGTCGTGCTCGCGGACGAGCTGGTACATGCGGCCGTCCCGGAGCACGCCGTTGCCGTCGTCGTCGACGTCCACGCCGCGTGACCGCCCCGGGGCCTCACCGTCGAGCCGGACGCGGAAGGGGACCGGCTCGCGTGCTCCGGACGACAGGACGAGATGAGCGTCGCGTGCGTGGAACCGGCAGGCGATGCTCCCGCCTGCCCGGTCGAGCACGACGAACTCGGGCCTGAACGTCCACTCGCCGGCAAGCGCCCAGCGGTTGACGGGCAGGCGCTCGGGGAGCACGTAGCCGCGGCGCCGGTCGAATGCGGCGCCGCCCGGTGCCGCGAAGTGCTCGCCGCGTGCGTAGCCGAGGTAGGTCTCGGGCATGCGCAGGTGCTCCCAGTCGGCCTCAGCCTCCACCCCGAGCCCTTCGACGGAGACGAGCTCGCGCTCGACGCCAAGCAAATGCTGGATGACCCGCTCCGACTGCTCGTAGCGGCCCTCGCCGAAGTGGTGGTCACGGATGATGCCGTCCGCGTCGACGAAGTAGAGCGCCGGCCAGTAGTGGTTGTCGAAGGCGCTCCAGATCTTGTAGCCGTTGTCGACCGCGACCGGGTAGTCGATCCCTCGCTGCTCCGTCGCCTGCCGCACGCGGTCGATGTCGTGCTCGAACGTGAACTCCGGCGTGTGGACTCCGATGACGAGCAACCCGTCGTCTCGGTAGGCCTGCGACCAGGCACGGACGTAGGGCTCCTGGCGCAGCCAGTTGATGCAGGTCAGCGTCCAGAAGTTCACGAGGACGACGTGACCGCGCAGCTGGGCGGGGTCGAGTGGCTCGGAGTTGAGCCACGCGTGCGCCCCGTCGACCGAGGGCATGTGTAGACGGCCGAACACCGGTGTCTACCGAACCGGGCGGAGGGGAGCGGGCAGCTCTTCGGTGAAGGGCCCCGGCTGCTCGACGGCGGTTTCGACGGAACTACTCACGATGAGCCTCCGATCATGGGTGAGCCGTGACGAGTGCGCGCACCATGTGGGCGCGCCTATGTCGCCCCGTCAACGCAGCGACATGGACGCGGGGGGTACGTCCCCGGTGGATCGGTGCGGCGGCTGCTCCCAGGCGGCGAAGTGGCCGCCCCTGTCGACTACACAACTGACCTCCGCCTCTGCCGAGCGTCGTCGGTGGCGGGGGTGCTCGTGATGAGTCGCGCCCCCCGGCCGTGGGTGACGAAGCTGATGAACCAGCGGATGCAGACGATGAGGCGGTTCTGGAAACCGACGAGGTACGAGAGATGCACCGCCAACCAGACCGCCCAGGCGGGGAAGCCGCTCAGCCGGATGGCGTGGAGGTCGGCGACCGCGCGGGCGCGGCCGATCGTCGCGAGGTTGCCCTTGTCCCGGTAGCGGAACGGCCCGATGGGGTGGCCGCTGAGGCGCGCCCGAACGAGCTTCGCCGCGTAGCGACCCTGTTGCATCGCGACCGGTGCCACGCCGGGAAGTGCTTGGATTCCGTCGATGCTGTGGCGCACGCGGACCATGTCGCCGAGCGCCAGGACCTCGGGGTGACCCGAAAGGGTCAGGTCCGGCTCGACGGTCACCCTCCCGGCGCGATCCAGCTCCGCGCCCGACATCTCAGCGAGCCGCGACGCCAGCTTCGACGCCTCGACGCCCGCGGCCCAGATCGCGGTGCGCGCCTCGATGCGCTCGGTGGAACCGTCAGGCGCCGCGATGGTTACGGCCTCCTCGTCGATGGCGACGACCGTGCGCTCCAGCCGCAGTGAGACGCCGAGGGACGCGAGCGAGCGCGCGGCTTTGCGCGACAGTGAGGGCGGGAAGGTGGTCAGCACGCGCTCGGCCGTCTCGATCAACAGCACCCGGGACCGAGTGGCGTCAAAGGAGCGGAACTCGCCTCGCAGCGTGCTGCGGGCCAGCTCAGCGATCTGCCCGGACATCTCGACGCCGGTCGGGCCGGCGCCGACGACGACGAAGGTCAGCAGCGCTCGGCGCCTGCCAGGGTTTCGCTCGGTCTCGGCGTCCTCAAATGCGTTCAGGATGCGTGCACGGGTCGCGAGCGCGCTCTCGAGCGATTTGACCTCCGGCGCGTAGCGGCGCCAGTCGTCATGGCCGAAGTAGGAGTAGTGCGAGCCACCGGCGACGATCAGCGTGTCGTAGGGCAGCGAGCCCTGGGCAAGACGAACCCGGCGGCCTTCGATGTCGAAGCCGCTGACCTCCGCCATCAGCACGCGCACGTTGGATTGGCGCCTGAAGATGGCGCGGAGCGGGAACGCGACCTCGCCGGGCGACAGCGCGCCGGTCGCGACCTGGTAGGTGAGTGGTTGGAAAAGGTGGAAGTTGCGTCGATCGACGATCGTCAGCTCGACCGGCGCAGTGGCAAGGTGCTGTGCCGCCTGCAGGCCGGCGAACCCGCCGCCGATGACGACCACCCGATGCCGCTCAGTTGGCGTGTCACTGCTCGAGTTCGCGCCGAGAGTCGGCTGCATCAGGGCTCCTCATGCTCTGACGGCTCGAACCGGGTGGGATCCGCGGCGACCTGGATGAGGCCAGCGAGACGGGTGCGCGGGTCGCGGTCTTCCGGGCTCAGTGACGCTGCTCAGGGACCTGGGCTGCGCGCAGCGGGTTGAATGCCGCCCGGATCTCGGTCGCGAACAGTTCGGGCTCCTCCCATGCGGCGAAGTGACCGCCTTTCTCGACCTCGTTGAAGTACGCGAGGTCGGGATAGACCGCCTCGACCCAGCTCCGGGGCGACGCCCAGATCTCGCCGGGGAACGTCGTGAAGCCGACCGGCACCTTGACCGCCGGAGGAGGTTGGCCGCTTGCGAGCGCAGTTGCCAGCGCTCGTGCGTCCTCCCAGTACGACCGGGCCGCCGACGTTGCGGTACCGGTCAGCCAGTAAAGCGTGATGTTGTCGAGGATGTGGTCACGGGTGAGATTGCCCGCGGGCTCGCCCTCGACGAAGGCGCGGGACATCTTGTAGTAGCTGTCGGTGTCGTGGTCGAGCAGCCAGGCCGCCAGGGCAACGGGTGAATCCAGCAGGGCGTAGCCGATCGTCTGTGGTCGTGTGGCCATCTCCAGGAAGTAGCCGAAGCCATCGTTCTTGAACGACGCGACCGCGTCGGCCGCTGCGCGTTCCTGCTCGGATTCCCTGGGTAGGTGATCGCCGACTGCGAGCACCGCCGTGAGCAGGTTCAGGTGGTAGCCGACCAAGCCCTCGACCGCCTGGCGACCCATCAGGTCCGTCACGAGGGCACCCACGTCGCCGCCCTGGGCGACGTAGCGGGTGTAGCCGAGGCGGTGCATCAGCTCCCCCCACGCGCGTCCGGTTCGGGCGGCGTCCCAGCCGAGCTCGGCGGGCTCGCTGGAGAAGCCGTAGCCGGGCAGGGACGGCAGCACTAGGTGGAACGCGTCCTCGGGGGTGCCGCCATGCGCAGTCGGGTCGGTCAGCGGGCCGACGGTCTCGAGCAGCTCGATGACCGAGCCGGGCCAGCCGTGCGTCATGATCAGCGGCAAGGCGTCCTCGTGCGGCGACCTCACGTGGATGAAGTGGATGTCCACCCCGTCGATCTCGGTCATGAACTGCGGCAGCCCGTTGAGCCTCGCCTCGGCCTTGCGCCAGCCGTACTCGTTCGTCCAGTAGCGCGCGAGCTCCTTCACCGTCGCCAGCTGCACGCCCTGCGACCGGTCTGCGACGAGCTCCATGGAGGGCCAGCGCGTCGCCTCGATGCGCGCACGCAGCCTGTCGAGCTCCGCCTCGGTTATGTCGACCGTGAACGGCCGGATGGTCTGCTGCTCGGTGGTGACAGGCATGTCGGCCTCCTGGCCTGTTCATGAACGTCTCCCCTCCCAGGACAGTCGGGCTCGCGCGGGAGGGGCAGGAGACAGCCTCCGAGGCTGCCTCGACGAAAGGGACCTCCAGGGGGAAAGGGCTGCGCGTGCAACAGCGCCTTGCGTCTGAAGGCGTGCTGGTGAACCGGATGCATGTGTGCTCTCAGACGGCGTGGTGCCTCACAGGCGACCGCATGTCGCACCAACGCACAACCCCTCAGAGTGGCTACACCCAGGCCATCTACGTCGTGTCGCGAGCGCGGTCACGCCTCGTGAACGAACGCCGATCCACCTGGCGTCGCCGCCGCGTCGTCTTTCGCTGTCCCCGCTTCGACGCCCAGTCACGGCCTCGACGATCAGCCTCGACGCATACGCCAAGACCTGTGCCGGCATCCGTGCACTTGCCAGGAGGACGTGCGCACACGGCGAAGTGCCGGTCCGGGAGGGATGGAACGCGGGTTGCCTGCGGCATACCGTGGAACGGATGCACGCGTCTCCGAGGACGTCATGGCGTCGTCATGACGACTGGGTGACAGTCTCTTGCGGGTAGTGCTGTCTCTTGCGCCGGTGTGAGGGGAGGGGCCGTGGTGGAGCCGTGGGGGAGCGTGCGCATCCGCTCTCCGCAGGGACGCTGGGTCCTTTTCGCCACGATTCTCGGCACGGGCATGGTCTTTCTCGACGGCACGGTGGTCAACGTCGCCTTGCCCAGTCTGGGTCGGGATCTCGACGCCGGCCTGTCGGGGTTGCAGTGGGTCATCAACGCCTACACGCTGACGCTCGCGGCGTTGATCCTGCTCGGTGGGTCGCTCGGAGACCGGCTGGGACGACGCCGGGTCTTCGTATTCGGGTTGGTCTGGTTCGCTGTCGCGTCCCTGTTGTGCGGGCTGGCCCCGAACGTGCCGTTCCTGGTCGCGGCTCGTGCCCTCGAAGGAGTCGGGGGAGCGTTGCTCACGCCCGGATCCCTCGCCCTCATCCAAGCGTCGTTCGACAGGGAGGATCGAGCCAGGGCGATCGGCACCTGGTCCGGCTTCGCGGGGATCACCACTGCACTGGGACCGCTGCTGGGGGGATGGCTCGTCGACGCGGTGAGCTGGCGATGGGTGTTCCTCATCAACCTGCCGCTCGCGGTGATCGTCCTGCTCGTGGCCGTGCGCCATGTCCCGGAGAGCCACGACCCCACGGTGACCGGGAGATTCGACGTCCTCGGCGCAGCCTGCTGCGCGGCCGGCCTGGCCGGGATCACCTACGCCTTGATCGAGGCGCCCAATGACGGGGCCACGGGGCCCGTCGTGGTCGCTGCCGTGGCCGGCTGTGCTGCTGCGGTGGCGTTCGTCGTCGTCGAGCAGCGCAGCAGCCACCCGATGCTGCCGCTGGGCATCTTCCGGTCGGCCCAGTTCACCGCCGCCAACCTCGTCACGTTCACCGTCTATGCGGCCTTCGGCGGCCAGGCCTTCTTTCTCATCGTCCAGCTCCAGGTCGTGGGTGGCTTCTCCGCCTTGGCCGCCGGGAGTGCCTTCCTGCCGATCACCCTGTTGATGCTGCTGCTGTCCCCGCACGCAGGGACCCTGGCGCAACGGATCGGTCCGCGTCGCCCGATGACCCTCGGGCCGCTCGTCATGGCTGCGGGCCTCGTGCTGCTGTCGCGGGCGGGCCCCGGCGTGTCGTACGCCGCCGACGTGCTGCCCGGTGTCCTGCTCTTCGGCCTCGGCCTGGCGGCGACGGTCGCCCCGCTGACGGCCACGGTTCTGGGGTCCGCCCCACAAGAGCACGCTGGACTCGCAAGCGGCGTCAACAACGCCGTAGCCCGAGCCGGAGGGCTCCTGGCCGTCGCGGTCCTGCCGCTGGCCGTCGGACTGTCCGGGGAGGAGTACCAGGACCCCGCGGCCTTCTCCGGTCCCTACCGGGCGGCGATGCTCATCTGCGCGGGGTTGCTCGCCCTGGGTGGCGTGCTGGCCTGGTGGAAGGTCCGAGACGACGTCCTCGTCCAGCCGGACGTGACTGCCGTCGATGCTCGGGTTGCGACCTGTCACCCGGAGCCGGTCTGCCGCGTCGCCAGCACCGTCGGCGCCCCACCGCTCGACCCCGGCATGCCAGGCCGCCCGCGTGAGGTGGCATGAGCAGCGCCTTGAGCCTGTCGGTCCGTCGCGCGTGTCAGAGGTGGAGTTCGATGCAGCGGAGGCCGCGCATGTCGAGCCAGGCTCGTCCACCGGCCCGTACGACGCGGAGAAGGACGTTCTCGCAGGTGCGGCAGCGGGCGACGATGCCGGGCCCGCCGGTATAGACGGCCAGCTCGCCCAGGGCTCGGACGCTCCCGCAGCCGGCGCACGTGGTCGGGGAGCCCGTCATGTCGACGGTGAAGATCTCGCGGAGCGTCCCGGCTGCGGCGTTGCCGTCCAGCACCAGGTCACGGGGGTCCATGCCGTCAACCTCCTGTCGGGCCGAACCGTTCGGTGCGCACGTCGGCCGGGGCGTGCCCGAGCCGGGTCAGGGCGTTGGCTGTCGTCTCGACGAAGGCTGTCGGCCCGCAGACGAACGCGACCGCGTGGTGGTCGGGCGTCCAGGCCGTCTCCGCCAGCATCGCTTCGTCGACGCGGCGGGTGTGGCCGGTCCAGCCGGGCGGGTGGGACCGGGTCAGCGTGTAGGCGACGCCCGGGCCGTCCGCAGGTGTCGCGAGGCGGTCGAGCTCCTCGCGGTAGATCACGTCGTCGAGCGAGCGGGCGGAGTACAGCAGTCGGACCGGCGTGGCGATGTGCTGGGTTGCTCGATGCCGAAGCATGGCCATCAGCGGGACGACACCGGAGCCACCGGCGGCGAGGAACACGGGCCGTGGCCCTCCGTCCCAGGCGAAGTAGCCGCCGATCGGTCCGCGGACCTCGAGCCCGTCTCCGGGGCGCAGCTCGTCGGTGAGGTAGGGGGAGACCTCACCGTCGTCGAGCCGCTCCACGGTGAGCCGGACGTGCTCGTCCGAGGGGGCCGAGGCGATGGAGTAGCTGCGCTGTGCCTGGTAACCGTCCTCGGCGGTGAGGCGGACGTCGAGGTGCTGGCCTGGCCGGTGCCCTGGCCAGCCGGAGACCTCGAGCGTGATCGTGCGTGCACGGGACGTCTCGGAGGCCACGCGCACGACGGTGGCGACTCGCCAGAGGAGCGGCTCGCCTAGTCGCTCCAGTACCGCTGTTCCCGCCATGGGTCTCCGTACAGGTGGTAGCCGAGCGTCTCCCAGAATCCCGGCTCGTCCTCGGCGCCCAGCGAGAGGCCCCGCACCCACTTGGCGCTCTTCCAGAAGTACAGGTGGGGCACCAGCAGCCGGGCAGGGCCGCCGTGCTCGGGCTCGAGGGGTTCCCCGTCGTAGCGCAAGGCCACCCAGGCGCGCCCTCCGGTGAGATCCTCGACAGGCAGGTTGGTCGTGTAAGCGCCGTCACAGAAGGCCACCGCGTACGCCGCTTCCTCGGCGATGCCGTCGAGGAGAGTGTCGACGGACACGCCCTCCCACACCGTGTCCAGCTTCGACCATTTGGTCACGCAGTGGATGTCGACCGTGACCTCCTCGGTGGGCAGCGCGTGGAACTCGTCCCACGACCAGCGCCGAGTCACCTGGCCGTCCAGCGCGACCTCGAACGTCCAGTCCGCCGTCGGTGTACGCGGGGTGGGTCCCGCCGAGAGCACTGGGAAGTCGTCGATGACGTACTGGCCCGGTGGGACGCGCTCATCGGGGACGTCGTCGCGGCGTCGGCCCCGGAACCCACGGGAGACGAAGCCCATCATTGACTCCTCACGCGTCCGCGTCGACAGTCCCTCACCCTTGCCGAGCGTTACCCCCGAAGCCACGCACGGGTCCTCGCGCCCACCACAATGCGCGAACCCCGGAACACCGTGACTCAGCGCAGATCCGTACGAGACTCGCGTGACGGTGGACCGCCTCCACTCTCGACCGCCAACCCAGAGGGGTCAAGGCCGGCACGGGACATGCATCTTCACCGGGAGCAAACACCGCGAACAGGGGGTCGCTCGTGCCGCCGTGGCTGGCACGCTGGCGGCGATCCGGGCCGCTGGCGGCGGTGTTGTGGAGGCGTATCCGGAGCAGACCACAGACCGAAAGCCACAGCGCGGCTCCTACCTCCACACCGGACGGGAGGAACTGTTCACTGAGTTCGGGTTCATTAGGGACCGCCAGATCGCGAAGTGGCGATGGGTGATGCGCACCGAGGTCTGATCATCCGCTCGACAGCTGCGTGAATGGACGTCATCCCGACTGCTGGTGTGCCGGGCGCTGGCGGCCCGACAGCGGCATGAGCGGGCGTACGAGGTCGGCCGCTCGGCAGGATTGCGTGAAGAGCGTTCCCTGTGTTTCCCGGTCGCTCGACGACGGAAGCCGCGGTCACGGTCCAGACTGATCCCATGAGCGATCTGAAGGAGCCCAAGGCTGCACTACGTCACTACCTCCAGACCAGTCGCGAGGCGCTCTTATGGAAGCTGGACGGCCTCGGCGAACGCGACCTCCGCATGCCCCGTACGCCCACCGGCACGAACCTCATCGGCATCGTCAAACACATGGCCAACGTCGAGATCGGCTACTTCGCGGATACCTTCGGCCGTGAATGGCCGACGCCCGCCGAGCGGATCTCAGACGAGGACTTCGAGATCGACCCGCAGGCCGACTGGTACGCGACCGAGAACGAAACCTGCGACGGCATCATCGACCTCTACCGGCGTGTGTGGACCTTCGCCGACGCGACCCTCGAGGAGTTGCCGCTCGATTCGCTCGGCCGGGTGCCATGGTGGCCGGACGACCGCAACCCGGTAACCCTCGAGCGCATCGTGGTGCATGTGATCGTCGACCTGGCGCGACACGTCGGGCACGCCGACATCCTCCGCGAGAAGATCGACGGCGGCGCCGGCCTCCGAGCGGAGGTCTCCAACCTTCCGGAGCAGCAGGACTGGCCGGCGTACGTCGCCAAGCTGACCGCCCTCGCCGAGCGGTTCTGAGCCGCCACCCGGCACGTCAACCCGACACAGACCGAGCATGACCTCGGTGGACTTGACCAGGGCGGTGACCGAGGTCCCCTCGGCCAGACCGAGATCCTCGACGGCGTCGCGGGTGATCGCAACATAGTCGCCGCGTGGGGACCCTGCCCCAGATGTCGGAAACCGCATCTTCGGACCTGAAGGGCTACCTACCCCCGCAGTTGCTGTCCAGGAGCGTTCATTAAGCAGCATCTGCAAGATAGAATCGTCAGGTCATGCGGATCTTCAAGGTCAGTGAGGCGTCGTGCTCGCCGTGGCAGCCGTGAAGGCCACCAATGTCGTCGTCGAGATCCCTGCCCACCCCTGATCGGCCTCCGCGCCGGGCCCTGCCGGCGAACCCCTGAAGGAGGAGCCCGTGCGTCGCATCGCCGCTCTGCTGCCCGCTGTTCTTGCCTTGGTCGCGCTCCTGGCCGGCTGTGGCGACTCGGATGACTCGGCATCGTCCGGGTCGGGATCGGCGAAGTCGGCGTCCCCGACCGGCACCATCAACGTGTTCGCCGCGTCCTCGCTGCAGGAGGCCTTCACGACGCTGGGCAGGCAGTTCGAGGAGATGCACCCCGGCACGGAGGTCGTGTTCAACTTCGGTCCGAGCTCGGGGCTTGCCGAGCAGATCGGGTCAGGGGCACCGGCCGACGTGTTCGCCTCGGCGAGCACCGACACCATGGACCAGGTGGTGCAGGACGGGGACGCGGCGAAGGTGGACGCCGGCGTCGTCTACGTGACCGATGTGCGGGCAGCGGGCGGTGACGTGAAGGGCATCACGATCCCCGAGGACGTCATCGCCTCCACTACCTATCCGATCGCCTCGCTCACCGGGTCGGAGAACAAGGCCACCGCCCAGGCGTTCGTCAACTTCGTCCTCTCCGAGGGAGACCGCGTGCTCGCCGACGCGGGGTTCTCCAAGCCTTGAGCGTCCCGGCGAGGCGAGCAGGTACGACAGGCTGGCCCACATGAGCGCGCCACCGCAGGACACCGAAGCCGTACGGGCGCGGACCCGTCGCCGGGTCCCACGCGCGGGGGAGGACCTCACCGATCGTGGGCGTGTGCCGTGGCCGCTGATGCTGCCGGCGCTCGCGACAGTCGCCTTCCTCGTCCTACCGCTGTCAGGGCTGCTGGTGCGGGCGCCGTGGACCAGCCTCGACCGGATCCTCGCCGAGAGCCAGGTCGTCGACGCGTTGCGGCTGTCCCTCGTGTGCGCGAGCGCCGCCACCGTCCTGTCCCTGGTGTTCGGGGTGCCACTGGCGTGGGTGCTGGCCCGGGCGAGATTCCGTGGGCGCGGACTACTCCGGGCCCTGGTGACGCTGCCGCTCGTCCTGCCCCCGGTGGTCGGCGGTGTCGCGCTGCTGCTCGCGTTCGGACGGCGCGGCATCGTCGGCCAGTACCTTGACGCGTGGTTCGGGCTCACTCTGCCGTTCACGACCCCCGGCGTCGTGGTGGCGGAGACGTTCGTCGCCATGCCGTTCCTCATCGTCACCATGGAGGGCGCGTTCCGCACCGCAGACCGCGGCTACGAGGAGGCCGCGGCGACCCTCGGCGCATCCCGGCTTGCGGTCTTCCGCCGGGTCACGCTGCCGCTGGTCGGCCCGTCGCTGATGGCGGGCTCGGTGCTGTGCTGGGCTCGTGCGCTCGGGGAGTTCGGCGCCACCATCACGTTCGCCGGCAACTTCCCCGGCCACACCCAGACCATGCCGATCGCGGTCTACCTGGCACTCGAACGCGAGCCCGAGGCCGCGATCGCACTCTCCCTGGTCCTGCTGGCCGTCTCTATCGCCGTCCTCGTCGGGATGCGCGACCGATGGCTCAACACCGGGAACGCCTCGTGATGCAGCACAGCCGTATCTCCGTGGACGACGAGCGCGGCCACCCGGGGACGCTGGACCTCGACGTCGCCGTGCAGCGGGACGGTTGGCAGTTGCAGGTGACCACGACCGTCGCCCCAGGGGAGGTTCTCGGCGTCCTCGGCCCCAACGGAGCCGGGAAGACGACCCTGCTGCGCGTGCTGGCCGGTCTCACCGCGGTGACCCAAGGCCGAGTCCGGCTCGGCGACACCGTGTTCGACGACGCTGCCACCGAAACCTTCGTACCCGCCGAGCAGCGACCCGTCGGACTCGTCTTCCAGAACTACCGACTGTTCCCGCACCTGACCGTACGGGACAACGTGGCCTTCTCCGCCCGCTGCCGAGGGCTGGGCAAGACCGACGCCCTACGACACGCCCGCCGCTACCTCGACCAGCTCGACCTCACCACCCTCGCCGCACGCAAGCCGGCCCAGCTGTCCGGCGGGCAGGCCCAGCGCGTCGCCCTTGCCCGGGCGCTCGCGGCAGACCCGGCCATGCTGCTCCTCGACGAACCACTCGCCGCGCTCGACGCCCGAACCCGTCTGGAGGTCCGCACCGAACTCCGCCGCCACCTGGAGGGGGTCGACGGCCCTGTTCTTCTCGTCACCCACGACCCGCTCGAAGCGATGGTGCTGACCGATCGCCTGCTCGTCATCGAAGACGGGCACGTCGTCCAGCACGGTACCCCGGCCCAGGTCGCACGCCAGCCCGCCACCCAGTACGTCGCCCGCCTCGTGGGCCTCAACCTCTACCCCGGAACCCTCGGCTCCGCCGACGGCACCGTGCACCTCGACGCAGGCGGCCGGCTCGTCGCCACCCCACCCGAGCCCCTACCACCCGTAGGGACGAACGTCCTCGTCGCGCTACCCCCATCCGCGATCGCCGTGCACACCGAACCGCCCGGTCACGCCAGCCCCCGCAACGTCTGGCCCGGCATCATCACCGGGCTGGAACCACTCGCCGACCGCGTCCGCGCACAAGTCGAAGGACAGCCCAGCGCACTCGTCGACCTGACGGCAGCCGCCGTAGCCGACCTCAGACTACGACCGGGCACCCAGGTATGGCTCGCCGCCAAGGCCACCGAACTCGACGTCTACCCCGACTCAAGAAGGCCGGACGCCACGACCGCCAGCCCCTGACCAGACCCGACCCCCTGGCCGCCCGCAGCACGGGCACGCGGGAAGCCTCTACGCCGTTCGCCTGTACGGAACCAGCATCTGCGACGTTCTCACGACGCCGAGTCCGGCAGCTCCGAGCAACGGCAGTGCAGTCAGCTGCCACAGCCCGGCACCGCCCCACCCCAGCTGGCCGACGAGCCATGCGAACAACAGGCCGGAGAACGCCGCACCCACGTAGTAGGTGAGCATGAAGAGGCCGGCCCCTCGCCCGACGTGCTCGGGCCGGACCGCCCGCTGCATGGCAGTGGTGCAGTTCGTGAACAGGACGCCGCTGGCGAACGTGCCGATGAGGAATGCCAGCACGTACTGAGCCGGGGGAGTGGTTGCCACCTGGTAGGCGAGGAACGTGCTGGCGGACGTGCCGGCGAAGCCGATGGCCAGCAGCTTGCGCTGGTCGAACCGGTCACCCAGCCAGCCGGCCGGGAGCGCCATCATGGCTCCGAACCCGGCCATGGACAGCGCGAACGCCGCTTGACCCGACGTGAAGCCGAGCTGCTCCGCGAGGAACGTGGGGTAGAGGCCGAGGAAGCCGTAGAACACGACGCCCGATACGGCACACGCGACTCCCAGCCCCACCGTGTTGCGGTTCAGCGGGCTCGTGGGCACGTGGTCGAACGCCTCCGTCGACCGTGCCGCCGCACCCGTGACCGCCTCCGTCAGCCTCTTCGACACGACGGCCACGATCACCACGGACATCACCAGGCCGGCCACCGCGAAGACATAGAACGGCCCACGCCAGTCGCCGAAGGCGGAGACGATCTGCGTGCCGACGAGCGGACCGAGGAAGATCCCGAGGCCGAACGAGACCCCCACGACCCCGGCCGCCAATGCGCGTCGGTGGAAGAAGAAGGCGCCGACGACCGCATAGAGGGCCGCGGCGTGAATGCCCTCCCCGACACCGGAGAGCAGGCGGTACGCGCTCATGTCCACGAACCCGGCGGCGAGCGGGACCCCCACGGTGCCGACCGAGTAGGTCAGGACGGCGATCACCAGGATGTCCCGCCGTGACAGCCGGTCCGCGAGGAAGCCACCGATGAGCCCGGCCATCGCGAGGCCCAGCGTGAAACCGGTGGCGAGCGTGCCACCCTGCTCGAGGCTGAAGCCGAACTCGCTGCTGATGTCGGGCAGCAGGGGATAGAAGATCTGCCTGTCCATCGCGTTGAGCATGTACGACAGGCACAGCACGCCGAACCCGACCGCGACCACCCTCGGTGAGATCGCGGCGCTCGCCGGCGCGGTCCTTGTCCCTACCTGCTGCTGCGGGGTGCTGGTCACCGGTACTCCCGGGGGTGTCCGTTGTGCGGACAAGCGTCCGTAAAGCGGCACAGGCTAGAAGTCCGTTTCGTCCGTTGTCAAGGTCTCGTGGTTGACTGGCGAGGCCCACGGCCTTCAGGGCGGCGCTCGGGAGTCCGGGCCCCTGTCATCCGGCGTGCAACCAGGTCAGGAGTGGTCGATGCCCCGCCGCGACACCGATCCCGACTTCGTCGAGTCGATCGCCCGCGGCTTCGACGTGGTCAAGGCGTTCGAGGCGCAGCGCCCAGTGATGACTCTGACTGAGGTGGCGAGCGCCACCTCCCTGGCACGTCCGACGGCACGCCGGATCCTGCGCACGCTGGAGTCCCTGGGGTACGTCCGCACGTCCCGGTGGGGCTTCACGCTCACGCCTCGAGTCCTCGAGCTGGGCCTGACCTACGTCCAGGCGACAGGGCTGTGGGAGATGGCCCGCGCGCACCAGGAGGGGCTCGTGGCCAGAACGCACGAGTCCAGCTCGATCGCACAGCTCGACGGGTCCGACATCGTCTACGTCGCACGGGTGGCCGTCCCCAAGATCATCACCCTGGCAGTGCAGATCGGTACTCGGTTCCCGGCTCCTCCCACCTCGCTGGGCAAGGTGCTGCTGGCAGGGCTCGGCCCGGAGGAGCTCGACCGCGTACTCGCCGAGCCGAGCCGCGCGGGTGTCGTGGCCAGGTGGCAGCCGGACCGGGCAGAGCTCGACGCGGCACTCCGTGAGGTCCGGGCGCGGGGATGGGCCCTGACCGACGAGCAGCTCGCCTCCGGGATCCGCTCGATCGCGGCGCCGATCAGAGACGGCGCCGGCCAGGTCGTCGCGGCGATGAACGTGACCGTCCACGCGGCGGAGACCTCGGTGGAGACCCTCCGAGGGGACTACCTTCCCCTGCTGCTCGAGACGGCGAGCGCGGTGAGCGCGGACGTCGCGAAGTACGACGCGCTGCCACGTGCCGTCGTCGAGCCCCACGTCTCCTGACGGCCCTGGCGGCCGGGAGCCGTCGTCGGCCTTGACACCGTGGGCGGTTTCGTCCGATTCTGGCTGAGTTCGGACAATTGTCCGTACCGCGGACGAGGAGACCATGACGGAAGACACCCAGCTGCAGGACGGACGCCGGGGGCCGCTTGCCGGGCTGCTGGTCGCCGACTTCTCCAGGATCCTGGCCGGCCCGTACGCGAGCATGCTGATGGCCGACATGGGCGCCGAGGTCGTCAAGGTCGAAGGCCCGAACGGTGACGACACGCGG
>JBOGEN010000131.1:0-3138 GCA_050743265.1 Actinomycetes bacterium | reverse complement strand
ACCGCGGACAGGGCGCCGGGCGAGGACGCGGCACGCTCGCCGACGAGGACGACCGCGCCCGCCTCCCGCAGCGCCGCTGCGGCACGCTGACCGGTCTCGTCGAGCCCGCCGCTCGCGGACGCGAGGGCCTCGAGCATCTCGCCCTCGGTCCCCGGCGCGGCACCCACGAGACGGCCGGACAGCTTCTCGAGCCCACGGGTCGCGTACGGGGCAAGGGAGAAGACCTCGAGGCCGGCCAGCGCCGCCTTGCGCAGGCGCAGGAACACGATCGGCGACTCCTCCTCGGGCTCGAACCCGACGAGCAGCACCGTCGAGGCGCGCTCGAGGTCGGCGTACGTCACGCCGAGGCCGGTGCCCGCGACATGCGAGGCGAGGAACTGGGCCTCCTCGGCCGAGTGGGGCCGGGCGCGGAAGTCGATGTCGTTCGTACCCAGCGCGACCCGGGCGAACTTGGCGTACGCGTAGGCGTCCTCGACCGTGAGGCGCCCACCGGTGAGCACACCGGCGTGGCCCCGCGCCTCGGACAGCCCCTGGGCGGCCAGGGCCAGCGCCTCCGGCCAGGAGGCGGTGACCATCTCGCCGGACTCGTCACGCACCAGCGGGTGGGTGAGCCGGTCGGGCTGCGTCGCGTACGTGAAGGCCCAGCGGCCCTTGTCGCAGTTCCACTCCTCGTTGACCTCGAGGTCGTCCCCCGCGAGGCGGCGCATGACCGCCCCCCGGCGGTGGTCGGTGCGCTGGGCGCACCCGGACGCGCAGTGCTCGCAGGCGCTCGGCGTCGAGACGAGGTCGAAGGGACGGGACCGGAACCGGTACGCCGCCCCGGTGAGCGCCCCCACCGGGCAGATCTGCACGGTGTTGCCGGAGAAGTAGGACTCGAACGGCTGGTTCTCGTAAATGCCGACCTGCTGCAGCGCCCCCCTCTCCAGCATCTCGATGAACGGGTCCCCGGCGACCTGCGCCGAGAACCGGGTGCAGCGGGCGCACAGCACGCAGCGCTCGCGGTCGAGCAGCACCTGCGAGGAGACGTTGATCGGCTTGGGGAACGTCCGCTTCACGTCCACGAACCGCGACTCGGCACGGCCGTTGCTCATCGCCTGGTTCTGCAGGGGGCACTCGCCACCCTTGTCGCAGACCGGGCAGTCCAGCGGGTGGTTGATGAGCAGGAACTCCATGATCCCCTGCTGCGCCTTGTCGGCGACGGGGGACGTGAGCTGCGTCTTCACCACCATGCCGTCGGTCACCGTGGTCGTGCAGGACGCCATCGGCTTGCGCTGCCCCTCGACCTCGACCAGGCACTGGCGGCAGGCACCGACCGGGTCGAGCAGCGGGTGGTCGCAGAACCTGGGAATCTGGATGCCGAGAAGCTCCGCGGCGCGGATGACGAGCGTGCCCTTGGGCACCCGCACCTCGAACCCGTCGATGGTGACGCCGACGAGGTCGTCGCGCTGCTCGGCGGGCGGCCCGCCCGCGGGGGTGCTTGTCGTCAGGGTCATCAGGCGCTCGCTCCTGCGGTGGCCGGGGCGAAGAGGGTGGACAGGCCCGGGTCGAACGGGCAGCCGCCCTCGGTGCGGTGCGCAACGTACTCGTCGCGGAAGAACTCGACCGAGGAGGTGATGGGGCTCGTCGCCCCGTCCCCGAGCGCGCAGAACGCCCGGCCGAGGATGTTGTCGCACAGGTCGAGCAGCTTCTCGATGTCCTCGTCCGTGCCGGTGCCGTTCTCGAGGCGCTGCAGGATCTGGACGAGCCAGAACGTGCCCTCGCGGCACGGCGTGCACTTGCCGCACGACTCGTGCGCGTAGAACTCCGTCCAGCGCAGCACCGCCCGGACGACGCAGGTGGTCTCGTCGAACACCTGCAGCGCCTTCGTGCCGAGCATGGACTGCGCGCCTTCGACCCCCTCGTACGACAGCGGCACGTCGAGGTGCGCGTCGGTGAGGATCGGGGTGGACGAGCCTCCCGGCGTCCAGAACTTCAGCGTGTGCCCCTCACGCATGCCCCCGCCGAGGTCGAGCAGCTCGCGCAAGGTGATGCCGAGCGGCGCCTCGTACTGGCCGGGCCGGCGGACGTGCCCGGAGAGCGAGTACAGCGTGAAGCCCTTGGACTCCAGCTTGGGGTTCTCGTTGCTCGTCCCCATCGAACGGAACCAGTCCACGCCCTGGAGCAGGATCGGCGGGACGCTGGCGATCGACTCGACGTTGTTCACGACGGTCGGGCTCGCATACAGGCCGGCGATGGCGGGGAACGGCGGGCGCAGCCGGGGCTGGCCGCGGAAGCCCTCCAGCGAGTCGAGCAGGGCCGTCTCCTCGCCGCAGATGTACGCGCCCGCGCCGCAGTGCACGACGACGTCGAGGTCGTAGCCGGTGCCGAGGATGTTGTGGCCGAGGTAGTTCTGCGCGTACGCCTCACGAACCGCCTCTTGCACCCTCCGTACCACGTGCAGCACCTCGCCGCGGACGTAGATGAACGCCTCGTGCGCGCGGATCGCGTACGAGGCGATGATCACGCCCTCGAGCAGCAGGTGCGGGGAAGCCATCATGAGCGGGACGTCCTTGCAGGTGCCCGGCTCGGACTCGTCCGCGTTGACGACCAGGTAGTGCGGCTTGTCGTCCCCCTGGGGGATGAAGCCCCACTTCATGCCGGTCGGGAACCCCGCACCGCCACGGCCGCGCAGGCCCGACTCCTTGACGAGCGCGATCACCTCGTCCGGCTGCATGTCGAGTGCCCGGCGCAGGGCCTGGTACCCGTCGTGACGCTCGTAACCCGCAAGGGTGAACGAGTCCGGCTCGTCCCAGTGAGCCGACAGGACGGGGGTCAGCGGGGTGCTCACGACTCGTCCTCCTTCCGCGACCTCTCGGCGCTGCTGCCCGTGCTCTTCGTGCCGGTGCCGGCACTCCCGCCC
The DNA here is from genome assembly GCA_050743265.1 of Actinomycetes bacterium. Classification (GTDB taxonomy): domain Bacteria; phylum Actinomycetota; class Actinomycetes; order JBOGEN01; family JBOGEN01; genus JBOGEN01. Next base: position 239 of record JBOGEN010000131.1, on the reverse strand, counting down.
GAGGCCTCGCCGCCGCCGGGGGCGGTCGGGTGGTGCGGGTCCGACGGGGCGGTGGACTGGGGCGCGTCGTGCGCGCTGGGTGTGCCCGCCCCGCTCGGTGCGCCCGACCCGCTCGGGACGCCCGCCGCAGGGGCGTCGGCGCGGCGGGAGGCGCCCGGTGCCTGGGGTGCCCGCTCACCGCGCTCGTGGGCGAGAGCGAGCCCGGCGAACGTCGCCGGCCCGCCGGACGGCCCCTCGCC
>JBOGEN010000130.1:0-65159 GCA_050743265.1 Actinomycetes bacterium | reverse complement strand
GTACGCAACCGTGCAGAAGTGGTCCTGCTCGGACTCCATCAGCTCGTCGTTGAGCACGCCGAGCACCAGCCCGGGACGCGGCTCGCTGCGGGCGGCCGCGCGCACGGTGTGCCGCGCGAGTGCCGTGAGCGAGGCCGCGCGGACGCCCTTGCCCGACACGTCCCCGATGACGATCCCCCAGCGGCCGGGTGCCACCTGGAACAGGTCGTAGAAGTCGCCGCCGACCTGCGCGCCCTGCTCCACCGGCCGGTACCGGGTGGCGACCTGCAGCCCGTGGGGTGCCTGGATGCGCGGCGGCAGCAGGCTGGCCTGCAGCGTCGTCGCGTTGTCGCGCAGCGACTCGTACAGCCGCGCCCGTTCGAGAGCCTGGCCGCACTGGTGGGCCACCGCGGCGAGGAATCCGCGCTCGGCACCGGCGAACGTCTGCGGCTCGTGCCAGCCGAACACCACGACGCCGTGCGCCGCGCCATTGGACACCAGCGGCACCGCCGCCCACGCCCGCGTCTCACCCGGGTCCTCGCCGACGAGACGCGGCCAGCGCCTGTCGCGTTCGGCGACCGAGCCGCAGAACACCGGAGTCCGCTCCCGGTACGCGTCGGTCACGGGGAAACCGTCGGCCGGGTCGAGCAAGCCGAAGCGCTCGACCACGTCGGCCCGGAAGCTGTGCGGGTGGACAGGAGCCAGCCGGCCGGCGTTGGCCAGGTAGATGACCGTACTCGCCGCACCCAGCCCGACCTCGGAGGACGCGACGAGCGCGGTGGCGACCTGCGTGACGTCGCGGGCGCTGGCCAGCTCCGCCGTGAGCGTCTGCAGCAGGGCCAGGCGCACGGACGTCGCCTCGGCCTCGCGCCGCGCGCGCTGCTCGTCGACGAAGCGGCGGGCCTTCTCGACCGCGAGGGCGGCATGGCGCGCCACCACGACCGCGTGCCGCTCGTCGTGCTCGTCGAACACGCCGAGGTCGGAGTGGCCGAAGAACAGGCCACCGAGCACCTCGCCGGTCCGCGCCACGACCGGCACCGCCAGGTAGCTGTGCACGGGCGGGTGCCCCGGCGGCATGCCGTGGTGCGGCTCCATCGTCCCGTAGCGCGGGTCCGCGGTGACGTCGTCGAGGCGCAGCGGCCCGTCACCGCGGAACGTCGGCGCGAAGATCGGCGTGGCCCGCGGGCGCGGGAAACGCGAGAACGCCTCCCTGTCGCCGCCCGCCAGGGTGGAGAGCTGGTAGGTCGGCCCGCTCTCGTCCTCCACGTTCGAGAAGTACGCGCCGAACTGCGCGCCCACGAGCCCGGTGGCCTCGTCTGTGACGGCCTGCAGGATGCGGTCAGGGTCGAGGTCGGCGTTGACCGCCTCGGCGATGCGGTACAGGCTCGCCAGCGCCTCCGGCCGTTCACGGGACGCGACGACGTCGAGAGAGGCGGAGCCGGCACGTGCTCTGCTCATCGCGTGCCCGTCCCTCCCGCTTCGCTCCCGACGCGTCGCACCGGGCCGAGCCTGTGACCCCGGGGCACAGTACGCGGTCGCGACCCCGGCCGGCCCCTCACCGCAGACACTCGACGTCAGCTCGCGAACCGCGCGGCGACATCGAGGAGGAGGGCGTTCGCCTCGGCCTCGCCGACCGTAGCGCGGCAGCCCTCCCCGGGGAAGGGCCGGACGACGACGCCGGACGCCTCGCACGCCTGCGCGAACTCCGTGGTGCGGTCGCCGAGGCGCAGCCAGACGAAGTTCGCCTCGCTCTGCGGCACGGGCCAGCCCTGGGCGCGCAGCCCGTCCTGCAGCCGGGACCGCTCCTTCACCAACAGCTCGACCCGGTCGAGCAGCTCGTCCTCGGCCTGCAGCGAGGCGACCGCCGCGGCCTGGGCCAGCGCGTTGACACCGAAGGGCACGGCGCACTTGCGCAGCGCGTCCGCCACCGGCGGGTGCGCGACGGCGAACCCCACCCGCAGCCCGGCCAGGCCGTACGCCTTCGAGAACGTACGCAGCACGCAGACGTTCGGCCGATCCGGGTAGAGCGTGAGGCCGTCGGGGACGTCGGGGTCCCGCACGAACTCGTGGTACGCCTCGTCCAGGACGACGAGCACGTCCGGGGGCACCCGGTCGAGGAACCGGACCAGCGCGTCCCGTCCGACCGCCGTGCCCGTCGGGTTGTTCGGGTTGCACACGAAGACGAGCCGGGTCCGCTCGGTGACCGCGTCGGCCATGGCGTCGAGGTCGTGGTTCTCGTCCGCGTCCAGGGGGACCTGGACGCTGGTGGCCCCCGAGATCTGGCTGATGATCGGGTACGCCTCGAACGAGCGCCACGCGTACACGATCTCGTCGCCCGGGCCGGACGTGGCCTGGACGAGCTGCTGGGCGACCCCGACCGAGCCGGTGCCCGTCGCCACGTGGTCGACCGGGACACCGAACCTGTCGGCGATCGCGGCTGTCAGCCCGGTGGCGAACATGTCGGGGTACCGGTTGAACCGCTGCGCCTCCTGCTCGACCGTGCGCAGCACGCTCGGTAGCGGCGGGTACGGGTTCTCGTTGGACGAGATCTTGTACGCGGGCCGCTCGCCCGCGCCCCCCGCCGGCCGGCCCGGCTTGTAGGCCGGGATGCCGTCCAGCACATGCCGGAGCCGTGGGCCGTCCTTCACTCCTGGTCCTCCTCGCTGACGTGCCGACGGTCCGGTCAGACCGGCCAGCTCTCCAGCCGCCAGGCCGCGTCCCAGAACATGTACTCGTACCGGGTCGTCGTCACGACGTGGCCGCGGACGCGCTCCTTCTCCGCGTCCGACGCCTCGGTGCCCACCCTGTCCACCAGGGCGAGCACCTCCGCCACCACCTTCTGGAAGTCCTCGCCACCGTACGTGTCGATCCACCGCCGGTACAGCGGGTCGGGGCTCGACCGCTCCAGCAGCGTCCCGCCGACCCTGGCATACACCCAGTAGCAGGGCAGCACCGCACCCAGCCCCTCGGCGAACGACCCCTGGTGGGTCACCGAGAGCAGGTAGGAGGAGTAGGCGAGGGTGGTGGGCAGCACCGGCTCCTCCGCCGCGGCCCGCCGGGGCTCGCCCGACGGGTCGTCCAGCTCGGCGAGGAACCCTGCGTGCATCTCCTGCTCGACCGTGATCGCCCCGCCGGCGTGGGCGGCGAACATCGCGGTGTCGGCCTCGGTGGGGGCCTTGGCCCCGCAGACGCTGAGAGCCCGGGCGTACTCGCGCAGGTAGTGCCCGTCCTGCACGACGAAGTGGCGGAACCTGTCCCGCGGCAGGGTGCCGTCGGTGAGCCCGCCGAGGAACGGGTGCTCCAGCACGCGCAGGTAGACCGGCTCCATCGCAGCCCACAGGTCGTCGCGGTAGGCCATCGCGCTCCCTCCCGTCCGCTTCCCCGAGATCCCCGGGGTGCGAGCCGCGGGCGTCGTCGAGTGCGGAGCCTAGTCTGCTGCCGTGGAGCACCCGCCCGCGGAGACCCTCGCCCGGGTGCCCGGCGTGGGCGATGAGCTCGTCCTGCGCCGTGTCGGAGCCGACCTCGAGATCGTGGGCAACGGGACCTTCCTCATGGACACCCGGGACGGGAGGTCCGAGCGGCTGCTCGTCCGGGCCGCCCTCGACCTCCTGGTGGGCCACCGGCTCCACCTGCTCCTCGGAGGGCTCGGGGTCGGCTTCTCGTTGGCGGAGGCTCTCGCGTCCCCCGACGTCGCGCGGGTGGTCGTCGTCGAGCGGGAGCCCGCCGTCCTCGACTGGGGCCGTACGCACCTCGCGCCCTTCTCCGGCAACGGGCTCGACGACCCCCGCGTGCACGCCGTCCAGGAGGACCTGGTCACGTGGCTGGCGGGCGGTCCGCCGGGCGAGCGCGGCTTCGACGCGCTCTGCCTCGACGTCGACAACGGGCCCGGGTGGACCGTCACCGAGGGCAACGCACGGTTGTACGGGGACGCCGGTCTCGCCGCGGCCGCACGGTGGCTGCGGCCCGGCGGAGTGCTGACCGTGTGGAGCGCGCACGACTCCCCGTCGTTCGCCGACGCGCTGCGCCGGCACCTCGTCGACGTACACACCCTCGCGGTGCCGGTCCCCCGCGGCGAGCCGGACGTCGTGTACGTGGCACGGCGGCGCGGCGGGCCCGGAGCACCCCACCGGTCGTGAAGACTGCACGGAGCCGGGACGTCATGCTCCCGCGCGGTGGAGGGGGGCGCCGTGCGCGTGGTCACGCTGCTCGTCGGTCAGGTCGTCGGCCTGCTCGTGGCTATCGTCGTGGGGCTGCCGCGCCTCGTCACCGGAATCGTTGCGCTGGCCGGACGGCAGGGCACCGACCGTGTGCTTCGGCTGCGCGTGGTGGTCCAGCGGGACGAGGCAGGCGCGCCCGTGGCCGACCTGTCGGACGCGCAGGAGGCGGTGGCCTGGGCGCAGGAGTGCTTCCGCACGCAGGCCGGCATCCGGGTCGTCCCGGTCGGCTGGCAGCGCGGCGACCCGCTGGACGTCCCCGCGGACGACCCCCGTTTCTGCGCGGCGGCCGACGCCCCGGCCGGCCCGCCGACCCTTGACGTGACCTGTACGACGCGCGCGTGGCGGGCCGACCTGGCCGCGGCCGGGGTGGGGTTCCGCCACGCGATCAGGGGCCAGGGCGGGCGCACCCTCCCCGCGTACGGCGCCCCGGTGTGGGCCTTCGCCGTCCGGGGGTTCGGCACGCGGCACCTCGGCTGCTCGCTGGGGCCGTTGACGGACTACGTGACCGTCCGGTTCTCCGGGGAGCCGACGACCCTCGCCCACGAGCTCGGCCACGCCTGCGGGCTGTGGCACACGGGTGCGAACACGCTGATGCACCCCAAGCCGTCCCGCACGAACGCGCTGGCGGCCTGGCAGGTGTGGCTCGTCCGGGCGTCCCGGCACACGACGCGGGGCCCGGCTCGATGAGCCGGGCCCCGCGCGTCGCAGTCCTCGCTACTTGATGAAGCCCTCCTTCTTCATCCAGGCCTCGGCGACGTCATCCGGGGTCTTGCCCTTGACGTCGACCTGCGCGTTCAGCTCGCGCATCGTGTCCGTGTCGAGCTTGGCCGCGATGGGGTTCATGACGTCGGCGATCTTCGGGTTCTCCGCCAGCGTCTCCTTCTTCAGGGTGACGGACGGCTCGTAGATCGGGAAGAACCCCTTGTCGTCCTCGAGCGTCTTCAGCCCGAGCGACTGGATGCGCCCGTCCGTCGTGAAGACCTCACCGAACGTGCAGGTCTTGCCCTTGTCGGTCTCGGTGTAGACGACGCCGGTGTCGACGTTCTTCTTGTTGGAGTTCGGCAGCTGGAAGCCGTACGTCTTCTCCACCCCCGGGAAGCCGTCGTCGCGGCTCGCGAACTCGCTCTCCAGGCAGAGCGACGCCTGGTCCGGGTCCTTCTTCGCCAGCGCGGCGTAGTCCGAGAGCGTCTCGACCCCGAGCTCCTGGGCCTTCTCCTCGGCGAGGGCCAGCGCGTACGTGTTGTTGAACGGCGCCGGGTCCAGCCACTTGATGCCGTTCTTCTTGAGGTCGGCGTTGGCGGTCGCCTCGTACTGCTTCTCGTCGTCGGGGATCGGCTGCGTCTCGCCGAGGTAGGTGATCCAGCCGGTGCCGGTGTACTCCCAGTACAGGTCGATCTCGCCGGAGGTCAGCGACTTGCGCGTGTTCACCGAGCCCTGGATGTTGGTCCGGTCCGTGACGTCGGCCCCGGCCGCCTTGAGGGCGATGACGGTGATCTTGCCGAGGACGAGCTGCTCGGTGAAGTCCTTCGACCCCACGGTCAGCTCGGTGTCCTCCAGCGCGGACGAGTCGATGCTTCCGGCCTCGACGTCGCCGGTCGTGTCCGAGCCGGTGCTGAGCCCGCAGGCCGAGAGGGAGAGCCCTGCCGCAGCAATGACCGCCGCGAGTCGTGTCGTACGGGTGCGTCTCATTGAGTCCTTCCACGGTTCGATTCCAGGGAGGTGCGGCAGGTCATTCCTTGAGGCCGCGGGGTTTGACGGTGTCCTCGACGATGCCACCGATCCAGTCGATGAGCAGCGCGAGCACGGACGTGAGCACGCTGCCGACGATGAGGATGGTGGTGCGTTGCAGCTTGATGCCGGTGACGATGAGGTCGCCGAGCCCACCCGCGTTGACGAACACCGCGAGCGTGGCGACGCCGACGTTGAGCACGAGCGCCGTGCGGACGCCGGCCATGATCACGGGGGTGGCGAGCCGCATCTCGACGCGGAACAGCACGTCCCACGCGGTCATCCCCATCGCCCGGCCCGCCTCGACGAGCGTCCGGTCGACCTGCTGGATGCCGACGAGCGTGTTGCGCAGCACCGGCAGCAGCGCGTACGCGACGAGGCCGCCCATGGCGACGGTCGGGCCGATGCCGAACCACAGGGTGGCCAGCACGAGCAGCCCGATCGCGGGCGTCGCCTGGCCGATGTTGGCGAGCCCGAGCACCAGAGGCGTCGCCGGCCGGGCCCAGCGGCGGGACAGCAGCACGCCGAGCGGGATCGCGATGAGGAGGACCAGCACCGTCGACACGGACACGAGCCAGATGTGCTCGCTGACCCGCAGCCACAGCCGGCTGAGCGTGAGGTTGCGCTCCTCGATCGAGTCGAGCTCCTGCGAGGACACCCACCACCACAGGCACATCAGCACGACCGCGAGCACGAGCGGCGTCACCAGCCGCTTGAGCACCGCGACGCGTCGACGGCTCTGGCGGCCGCGCAGCGCCTCCGCAGAAGGACCCGTGCCGACCGGCCGGTCGGCCGCGACCGGGGTCTGCGTGGGGACGCTCACGTGCCGCTCCCCGCCCCACTGTCGGCGCGCATGACGTCGAGCACCGCGTCCAGTGGCAGCAGGCCAACCGCCTTGCCGTCCCTGTCCACGACGAGCGCGCTGTCGTCGCCGTGCTCGAGCATCGTGTCGAGCGCGTCGTGCAGCGACGCACGCTCGGAGAGCCGCGGCAGGTCCGCAGCGTCGCTCGGCACGGGACGCAGCTCGGCCTCGCCGACCGGCATCAGGTTGAGCCGCTTGAGCGCGGCACCGCGGCCGACGAAGCCCGCCACGAAGTCGTCCGCCGGGTCCGCGAGGATCGCCTCAGGCGTGTCGTACTGGGCGAACCTCGACCCCTCACGCATGACGGCGATGCGGTCACCCAGCTTGATGGCCTCGTCGAAGTCGTGCGTGACGAAGACGACGGTCTTGCCGAGGTCGGCCTGGATGCGCAGCAGCTCGTCCTGCAGGTGACCGCGGGTGATGGGGTCCACGGCGCCGAAGGGCTCGTCCATGAGCAGCACCGGCGGGTCGGCGGCCAGCGCGCGGGCGACCCCGATGCGCTGCTGCTGGCCTCCGGAGAGCTGCCGCGGGTAGCGCTCGCGGTAGATGGCCGGGTCGAGCCCGACGAGGTCGAGCAGCTGGTCGACCCGGTCCGACACGCGCTTCTTGTCCCAGTCGAGCAGCTTGGGCACCAGGCCGATGTTGTGCCCGATGGTCATGTGCGGGAAGAGACCCACCTGCTGGATCACGTACCCGATACCGCGCCGCAGCTTGTCGCCGTTCAGCCCCATGACGTTCTTGCCGTCGATGAGCACCTCGCCCGACGTCGGCTCGATCATCCGGTTGACCATGCGCATCGTCGTCGTCTTGCCGCAGCCGGACGGGCCGACGAGCACGACGATCTCGCCCGCCGGGATGTCGAACGTGACGTCGTCGACGGCGGCGGCGGCCGTACCCGGGTAGCGCTTGGTGACGCCGTCGAAGCGGATCGGCACGCCGCTGCGCGTCGACCCGTCCCCGGGGGTGACGGACGGAGTTGTGGCGACCGTGTCAGACACGCAGCCCCCTGGAGGTTGTGAGCCGTCCGATCAGCAGGTAGCCGAGGTCGAACAGCAGGGCGAGCAGGATGACGCCGAGCGTGCCGGCGAGCGCGGAGTTGACGGAGTTGGCGCTACCGAACCGGGACAGCCCGGAGAAGATCGAGTTGCCGAGGCCCGGCCCGGCGACGTACGCGGCGATCGCGGCGATCCCCATGATCATCTGGGTGGAGACCCGGATGCCGGTGAGGATGACCGGCCAGGCCAGCGGGATCTCGACCCGGGTGAGCGTGCTCAGCCGGCTCATGCCCATGCCGCGGGCAGAGTCGACGATCGCGCTGTCGACCGAGAGCAGGCCGACGATCGCGTTCCGCACGATCGGCAGCAGCGCGTACATCACGAGCGCCACCATCGTCGGTGCGACGCCGAGCCCCAGCGGGGTGATCAGCAGGCCGAGCAACGCGAACGACGGGATCGTGAGCATCACGCTCGACGCCGTCAGCGCCGCCCGGCTCACGCTCGCGTTGTGGTACGCGAGCACCGCGACGCCGACCCCGATGATCGTGGCGATGATCATCGACTGTGCGACGAGGCTCGCGTGCTGGGTGGCCTCGATGATCAGTTCGTCACGTCGTGAGAGCACGTACTCCCACAGACCCACACGTCACCTCCTGCGCTCGGTCCGGTGGTCCGGCCTCCCTGCGGTCATGCCGTCGTGCGAGGCACAGGGCGTGCCGTACCGCCAGGCTCGTACGTCGTGACCCTGGTGCGGTCGCCACCGCAGTCCGCCCGGTCGGTGGTGAGGGCAACGGCCCGTGTGCCAGACCTTCACGCCTGCAGGGTCGGGCGGCTCGTCTCGCGACCACCGGGCCACGTTCCGCGGGGACCTTACCCAGGGGGCTTCGCTGAAACACCTTCGCCCCTGGGGGCGTACGGGCGAAAGCGCCCCTTTGCGGTGGATATGTCGTCGTGCTCTGCGGCCGCCGTTCCCCCGACGCTGCGTGTCCGGACAGCAGCGAGGCGTGAGGAGCCGCAAGCGTGTGAGCAGCACAGGGAGCTGGTCACAGACACGGGGTGAGCATCACTCGACCGGCAAGCCCGACCTGCCGGGCCAGGCTCGCCCGGTAGACGTCCCGCACGTCCTCGAGGGGACGCAGCGCCCACAGCGTGCGGGCGGCGACCCAGGCCGCATCGCGTGCCGCCTCGATGCTCCACGACGACACCAGGTGGACGACCGGTCCCAGGCGGTCATCGTCCTGCCGGGCGCACTCGTCGAGGAACGAGCGCCGGACGCGTGCCTCGATGCTCGCCAGCAGGTCGTTCACCCGGTCGTAGTCGGTCTTGACGTCCGCGTCGTCCGGGCTCGTGCCCGCCTGCTCGCACGCCGCCACCACGGCGAGCGCGAGGTCGTGGTTGATGTGCGCGTTCATCCCGGCGAGCGCGTACTGGATCGGGTGGACGCCGACGGTGGCGCGCTCCTCCACGAGTGGCGCCCACGCCTTGGGGACGACCCGCGGCTGCGGGGGCCCGACCGGGTCCACGGCGTCGAAGAACAGCATCGCGAAGAGGACGTCGAGCCGGTTCATGAAGACCGGGTCGACGAAGTAGCCCCCGGTGAGCCGGGCTGCGACGAGGCGCGTCGTGTCCCCGTACATCCCGGCGAACCGCGCGACACCGTCGTCCTCGGGCAGGGAGGTCACCAGGCGGTCGATGCGCGTGAGGACATCGTCCACCGTGTCGACGCCCTGGACCCCCACCCCGACCACCCCCGAGGACGGCGCCCGGCGAGCCGCCCTGGGCCAGGATGCCTCAGCACGACGGGGCGGACCGCCATCTCGCCCGATCAGGCGTCGTGGCCGGGCGGACGACCGTCCGAGGCTCAGCCCAGGTCGTAGTCGAGCGTGACGGTGCCGATCGTGCCCTTGGGTGCCTCCGCCGTGCCCTCGCCACGCAGTCCCCGAAGCCCGCCCGTGGCGGAGCCGGGCACCACCGACCACGTCGAGCGCGCCACCCCGTCACGGAACGCGCCCACGGCCTGGACGACGAACGCGCCCTCGCGGCCGGCGATCCGTGCGTGCATCCGCTGCTGGCCGACGTACCCCGCGGTGCCGTCGTCGGCGTACGTCATGAGGTACTCGACCGTGCCGTCGCCCTCGATGTCGCCGGCGAACGCCATGAGCACGGTCGCCCGAGTGACCCGCGCCGCCCCCTCCACCTGGTCGTAGTCCTGCTCCTCCCAGCTCTTCACCTCGAACGTCGCCGTGGCGTGCGTGGTCATGTCTGCTCCTCGGGCCGTCGGTCCTCCCGCCGCAGGACCGTACGAGCCGGTGGCGCGCCGGTCTTGGAGAACTGCGACAGCGACGGGATGCCAGGTCAGGCGGCCGCCCTACCCTGGGGGACCATGGTCGAGCCGGCCTCCGACCCCCCGCGGGGCATCCTCCGGGCGCACGAGGCATGCGAGACGGTGCGGCTGAGCCGGCTGGCGCCCGGGCCGGACCTCGCGCCGTTCGTCGAGCTGTACTGGGTCGTGCGCTGGGACCTGCGCGGCCGACCGCCGTACGTCCAGCAGACGCTGCCGCACCCGGCCGTCCACGCCGTGCTCGAGCACGCGCGCTCGGAGGTCGTCGGCGTCCCGCGGGCACGGTTCGACCGGCGGCTGGAGGGCGTGGGCCACGTACTCGGCACGAAGTTCCGCCCCGGCGGGTTCCGCCCCCTGCTGGACGGCCCGGTGTCGTCACTCACGGACACCACGGTGGCGCTGCGGGACGTGGTCGGTGACGCGGCCGTGGCCCTGGAGCGTGAAGCCCTGGACGCCCCGACAGACGAGGAGGCTGCCGCGGTCGTGGAACGGTTCTGGCTGGCCCGCCTCGCCCCCACCCCGGCCCGCGTACGCGCCGCAGTCGAGCAGGTGACCGCGATGGTCGAGCGGATCGCCGGCGACCCCGGCCTCACCCGGGTGGACGACCTCGCCGCGTCACTCGGCACCACTCCCCGGCGGGTGCAGCGGATGTTCGCCGAGTACGTCGGGGTCGGGCCGAAGTGGGTCGTCCGCCGGTACCGCCTGCACGAGGCGGCGGAGCGGACGGCGAGGGAGCCCGACCTGGACTGGGCTGCGGTCGCAGCCGATCTCGGCTACTACGACCAGGCCCACCTCGTGCGGGACTTCACCGCCACGGTCGGGATCCCGCCGGCCCAGTACGCGGCAAGCCTCGCCTCGGGGGACGACCACAGCACGACCGAGCCGCCGGGTCGGTGAGACCCGGCGGCTCGGCTCGGCGTGGTGCTGTGAGTCCGGCGCGTGTGGCGCCCGACTCGGGTCGATCAGAAGACGCTGACCCCGTACACGCTCAGCGGCTCGGTGACCGGCTGGAAGAACGTCGTGCCGCCGGAGGAGCAGTTGCCGCTGCCACCGGAGGTGAGGCCCAGCGCCGTGCTGCCGGCGAAGAGCGAGCCGCCGCTGTCGCCGGGCTCGGCGCAGACGGTCGTCCGGATCAGGCCGGAGACGGTGCCCTCGGCGTAGTTCACGGTCGCGTTGAGTGCCGTGACGGTGCCCGAGTGCACGCCGGTGGTGCTGCCGCTGCGGGTGACGGTCTGACCCACGAAGGCGTTGCCGGCCGAGGTGATGTCACGCGACGTGCCGTTGTACAGGTAGACGGTGCCGGGGTGGGACTGACCACCGCTGTGGCTGGCGATGCCGTAGTCGTTGCCCGGGAAGCTGCTGCCGAGGGTGGAGCCGATGAAGCCCCCGGCGGTGGTGTACCAGGAGGAGATGGCGTCGGTGCAGTGCCCGGCGGTCAGGAAGTAGTACGTGCTCCCGCTTCTCACGTTGAACCCGAGCGAGCAGCGCCCCCCGCTCCCGCCCCAGATCGCCTGGCCACCGTTGATGTTCGTGGTGAGCCTGCCGGCCACGCGGTTGACGGTCACCTTGTCGCCGAAGCGGTCGGTCACGGCCTCGACCTTGGCCCGCTCCGCCGCACTCACGGTGTCGTCCAGCGTGACGACGACCTGGTTGCTGGACGGGTCGACAGCCCACGCGCTGCCCGGGACCTTGGCCGACCGGCGGAGCGCCGACGTCACGGCAGCCAGCTCGGCGGCCGAGTTGTCGACGACCCGCGCCACCGCGCCGGCGTCACGGACCCGCTCGGCCGCGGCCTGGCCGGTGACGTTGACGACCATGGCGCCGCTGGTGCTGTCGAGGTAGGTGCCCGCGGCCTTGCTGCCCAGCCGGGACTCGATGCCCTGCGCTGCCGTCGCGGCCTGCTTCACCGCACTGTCGGCGGCGGTCTGCGTTGCATCAGTTGTCGGCGCCGCACCGGCGGGTGTGCCGAAGGCGGTACCGACGGCCAGTCCGGCCGCGGCGACGGTCAGTACGGCGCGCCGGACTGATCTGCTGCTCGGGTTCACGTGGGACTCCCCTCCACCGTGGGACGCGTCCGCTCGGACGCGTCAGGGTCGGCTCGCCGACCGGGCGGGCGGCCAGGGGTCACACGCAGGTCGTGCGTGGGAACTCCGTGCCCGTCCGCCCGATATCCGAACCGTGGCAGAGAGGTCTACCGCGTCAAAAGGGGGCAAACAAGTCCTTGCGGTGACTTGCAGTAATCTTTTACCTTCTTTGCGTTACCGCCAGCAATCCCCCCTCACGGCTCGCCGCCGGACCGCTCCGGCGGGCTCGGCGCCGTCCGCAGCGCCTCCAGGAACGAGGACGCCCAGCGGTTCACGTCGTACGTGCGGACCCGCTTGCGCAACGTCCGCATCCGCCGCCTGGCCTCCCGCGGGCTCACCCGGATCGCCCGCATGATCGTCTCCTTCATCCCCTCGATGTCGTGCGGGTTCACCAGGAAGGCCCCGCCCAGCTCGTCCGCGGCCCCGGTGAACTCGGACAGGACGAGCGCACCCGTCTCGTCCGACCGGCAGGCGACGTACTCCTTCGCGACGAGGTTCATCCCGTCCCGTAGAGACGTCACGAGCATGACGTCGGCGACGAGGTACAGGGCGGCCATCTCGTCCTTCGGGTACGACTGGTGCAGGTAGTGCACGGCCGGCTGGCCGAACGTCCCGTGGTCGCCGTTGATGCGTCCCACGACGCCCTCGACCTCGTCCCGGAGCAGCTGGTACTGCTCGACACGCTCCCGGCTCGGGCTCGCGACCTGGACGGAGACCGTCCCTGGTGTGTCGATCTCGCCGGCGTCGAGCAGCTCCCCGTACGCCTTGAGCCGGTGCAAGATGCCTTTGGTGTAGTCGAGCCGGTCCACGCCGAGCACGACGACGTCGGGGTCGCCCAGCTCCTTACGGAGCTCCCGTGCCCTGGCCCGGACGTCCTCGCGCTGGGCCAGCTCCGCCAGCGCCGCGAAGTCGATCGAGATGGGGAAGGCGGCGGCACGTACCTCGCGCTCGTCCCCGGCCCGGACGACGGCACCGCGGGTCGGCCGTCCCGCCGCACGGCGGCACGCGCGCAGGAAGTTGGTGGCGTCCCCCTGGCGCTGGAACCCGACGAGGTCCGCGCCGAGCAGGCCCTCCACGATGCGGCGACGCCACGGGAGCTGCGCGAAGATCTCGTACCCGGGGAACGGGGTGTGGTTGAAGAACCCGATGCGCAGGTCCGGACGCTGCTCCCGCATCATCCCCGGGACCAGCTGCAGCTGGTAGTCGTGCACCCACACGGTCGCCCCCGGGGCCGCCTGCGCCGCCGCGACCGCCGCGAACCGCTCGTTGACCGTCACGTACGCGTCCCACCACCGGCGGTGGAACTTCGGGGGTGCGATGACGTCGTGGTACAGCGGCCACAGGGTCGCGTTGCTGAACCCCTCGTAGTAGGTCTGCACCTCCTCGGCGGACAGGCCCACGCCGACGAGGTGGATCTCGGCGGCGTCGAACTCCTCCGGGGCCGGGCCCGGCGAGCCCGACCAGCCCACCCAGGCCGCATCCGTCGAGCGGATGACGGGCTCGAGCGCGCTGACCAGGCCGCCCGGACTCGTGCGCCACTCCAGCGAGCCGTCGTCCGCCTCGACACGGTCGACCGGCAGGCGGTTGGCCACGACGACGAGGTCGTACGCCTCCCTGCCGCGCGCGCCCTCGGTGCTCACGGTGAGCAGGCCCCCTTGTCGTCGGCGGTGGCGGACACGGACCGTCTCGCTGCAGTCTGCCGCCGGGTCACGGCGATAAACACCGGCGCAGACGGCCGCCCGTGACCGCGCCGGGCAGGGCTGGGCGCGTCGCCGCGCAGGGCTGGGCGTAGCCGCGCAGCCGTCCGGGTAGGCCTCCGCCCAGCGAGCTCGGGGGCGTACGAGGAGGCGCGATGGCACAGCTGACCGAGACCGTGTCCACTCCCGAGTCGGTGTTCACCTGGGGTGGCCCGCCGCTGAAGTTCGGGCCGGGGGCGGCGGACGAGATCGGGCACGACCTCGGCCCTCTCGGCGTACGGCGTGCCCTGCTGCTCACCGACCCGGGCGTGGCCGCGACCGGGGTGCCGGCCCGGGTCGCGGAGACCATGCGCACCGCGGGGCTCGAGGTCGAGGTGTACGACGCCGTGCACGTCGAGCCGACGGACGAGAGTCTCCGCTCCGCCGTCGCGTACGCCCGTGCCGGCGACTGGGACGGCTTCGTCGCAGTGGGCGGCGGGTCCTCCATCGACACGGCGAAGGCCGTCAACCTGCTCACGACCCACCCCGGCGACCTCATGGACTACGTGAACAAGCCGCTGGGTGAGGGCAAGGCCCCGACCGGGCCACTCAGGCCACTGGTCGCGGTCCCGACCACCGCGGGCACGGGGGCGGAGAGCACGCCCGTCTGCATCATGGACATCCTCGGGCTGCACCTGAAGAGCGGCATCAGCCACCCGCGCCTGCGCCCGTCCCTCGCCGTGGTCGACCCGGTGCTCACGCTGACGCTGCCGCGCGAGGTGACCGCTGCGGCCGGCATGGACGTGCTGTGCCACGCGCTGGAGTCGTACACCGCGAAGCCCTACGACGCGTACGCCCACAAGACCCCGGACGCCCGGGTCCCGTACTGCGGCGCGAACCCGATCGCGGACGTGTGGTCCGAGCGCGCGCTGACGCTGCTCAGCGGGGCGTTCCGCCGAGCCGTGCACCAGGGGGACGACCTCGGCGCGCGGACGGACATGATGCTCGCGGCCACGTTCGCCGGCCTCGGGTTCGGCAACGCAGGCGTGCACATCCCGCACGCCTGCGGGTACCCCATCGCGGGGATGGTGCGCGGGTACCGCCCGCCCGGCTACCCGGACGCCCCGCTCGTCCCGCACGGGCAGTCGGTCTCCGTCACCGCACCGGAGGCGTTCCGGTTCACGTACGCGGCAGTCCCCGACCGCCATGTCCGCGCGGCGGGCCTGCTCGACCCGGACGTGACCGCCCGCGTGGCGGACCCGTGCGAGGCGCTGCCGAGCGCGCTGGTGTCGCTCATGCGGGACATCGGGGTGCCGTCGGGCATCGCCGAGGTCGGCTACGGCGAGGCCGACGTCCCGGCGCTCGTCGAGGGCGCGATGAAGCAGCAGCGCCTGCTCGACGTGTCGCCGGTGCCCGTACGGCCCGAGGACCTGGACGGCATCCTGCGTCGCTCGCTGCACAACTGGGGCTGACGGGCGGGGAACCGACCCTCAGCCCGCCTCCTCCCGGCGCCGCAGGACGGCCTTCTGCACCTTGCCCGACCCCGTCCGGGGCAGCGCGTCGAGGAACTCCACCTCGCGGGGAACCTTGTACCTGGCGAGCCGTCCCGCCAAGAAGTCGCACAGCTCGTCCGGTGCCGTCCCGTCCGCCGAGGCTTCGGGACGCAGCACGACGAACGCCTTGCCGACCTCGCCCCAGCGCGCGTCCGGAACGCCGATGACAGCGCACTCGGCGACCGCGGGGTGGGCGAACAGGGCACCCTCGACCTCGGCGGGGTACACGTTCTCCCCGCCGGAGATGTACATGTCCTTGACCCTGTCGACGACGTAGAGGTAGCCGTCCTCGTCCAGGGTGGCGATGTCACCGGAGCGGAACCACCCGCCGGTGAACGCGGCGCGGGTGGCCTCCTCGTTCTGCCAGTAGCCCGGGGTCACGTTCGGGCCCTGGACGAGGACCTCGCCCGGCTCCCCGACCGCGACGTCGGTGCCGTCGGCCCGGACGACGCGGGTGTCGACGAAGAAGCAGGGCACCCCGGCGCTGCCCGCCTTGGACACGCTCATCTCCGCCCCGAGGAACGTCGCTCCGGGCGCGGTCTCGGTGAGCCCGTACCCCTGGAGAAACAGCAGCCCGCGCTCCTGGTACGTCCTGATCAGGGACTCGGGCACCGGCGCCCCACCGGTCATGAGCACGCGCACGGAAGACAGGTCCGCCGACTCCCATCGTGGGGACTGGGCCAGCCCGGCGAACATCGCGGTGACCCCGAACATCCACGTCACACGGTGACGCTGGACGAGGTCGAGGCACTGCTCGACGTCCCACCCCGGCATCACCACCGAGCAGCCGCCCTTGAGGAACGTGGGCAGCAGCGTCTGGTTCAGCGCGGCCACGTGGAAGAGCGG
This sequence comes from Actinomycetes bacterium, assembly GCA_050743265.1. GTDB lineage: Bacteria > Actinomycetota > Actinomycetes > JBOGEN01 > JBOGEN01 > JBOGEN01. The sequence goes on along the minus strand of JBOGEN010000130.1, from coordinate 48,878 downwards.
GGCGCTGACGAGCGTCACCTCGTCCGTCGTGACGTCCACGTCGACGTAGAGGTTGAGCGTGTTCCAGACCAGGTTGGCGTGGGTGAGGACGGCACCCTTCGGCCGTCCGGTCGTCCCGGACGTGTAGAGGATCAGCGCGCGGTCGTCCGCGTCGACAGGGCGGTCGAGGCGCGCGGTGTCCCCGCCGGAGAGCAGGTCCTCGTACGCCAGGTCGCCGGGCGGGCCACCGTCGCGGGACACCACCGCGCGGACACCGAGACGCGTGCGCATCTCGTCCACGACCCCGGCGCACTCCGGGGCGTAGACGAAGACCGAGGCCCCCGAGTCGCTCAGCATGTGCTCGAGCTCCGGTGCGGCGAGCCGGAAGTTCAGCGGGACGAACACGGCCCCCAGCACATGCGTCGCGAACATCGTCTCGACGAACGCCGGGTGGTTCGGGCCGAGGTAGGCGACCCGGTCGCCGTGCGCGACACCGAGCCCGTCGAAGGCGTGCGCGAGCCGGGTGACTCGCGCGTCCAGATCCCCGTACGTGAGGGCGTCGTCGCCGTACACGAGCGCGGTGCGCTGCGGCGACATCCGGGCACGCCGGGCAGGCCACGAGCCGAGGCCGTTGTTGCGCATCAGGCCACCGCCTCCTCGTCGGCCCGGGCAGCCAGGCCGGCGATCTCGTCGACGAACCGAGGCCAGAGCTCGCGGGGGAGGTCGTGCCCCATGCCGGAGAAGCCGACGAACCGTGCCCCGGGGATGGTGCGGGCCAGGGCCAGGCCCCCCGTGACGGAGATGAGCGGGTCGTGCAGGCCGTGCAGCACCACCGTCGGCAGGCGCAGCCCGCGCAGCGCACGCGTCCGGTTCGCCTGCGCGGTCACCGCGGCCAGCTGGCGCCGGTAACCGGCCGGGTCGTGGGCACGGTCGTAGCTGCGTGCCGCGAGGTCGCGCAGGTACTCCTCGTCGAGCGCGTAGCCCTGGGACCCGATCGCGCGGAACGTTTCGACCGCGGCGTCCATGACGCCCTCGCGCTCGGCGACCTCGCGGCGGAACAGCCGGCTGACCAGGCGAGCCCGAGGCTGCCCGACCGTCCGCGAGCCGGTCGAGGACATCATGAGCGTGAGGCTGCGGACTCGCTCGGGAGCCCGCAGGGCGATGCTCTGCACGATGAACCCGCCCATGGAGGCACCCACGAGGTGCGCCGCGGGCATGCCGAGCGCGTCCATCAGGCCGAGGGCGTCGTCGCCCATGTCGTCGATGCGGTACGGCAGTCGTCGCCGCCGTACCAGCGCGTCGACAAACCGGGGTGGGGGTGTCCCCTCCAGGTGGGTGGACAGCCCGACGTCCCTGTTGTCGAACCGGACGACGTGGTGGCCGCGTTCGGCCAGCGCCTGGCACATCGGGTCGGGCCAGGCCAGCATCTGCGTACCCAGCCCCATGGCCAGCAGCACCGGCGGGTCGGCGGCGTCGCCGAAGGTCTCGTACGCGATCTCGACACCGTTGGCCGAGACCCGGGCGGTGACGGGTGGTGCGCTCACCCCACTCATCCTCCGGTACGCCCGGATTGTCGCGTGCGGTGGTCCGCGCCTGGACGAATACGTAACCGATAGGTTACGCTTTTTGGGTGGGTGCAGCGGAGGCGATCAGCGACCCGGTCCGGCGGGCCATCCTCGAGCTGCTGTCCACCGGCGAGCGGAGCGCGGGGACGATCGCCGCGGAGTTCGACATCAGCCGGCCGGCGGTGAGCCGACACCTGCGGGTGCTCCGCGAGGGCGGGGTGGTCGCGGCCCGTGCCGACGGGCGACAGCAGGTGTACACGCTGGTCCGCCCTCCGCTGGAGGAGCTCGCCTCGTGGCTCGTCCGGTTGTGCGCAACCGAGGACGCCGTGACCACCGACCGTTGGGACGCCCGCCTCGACGCCCTCGAGACCGAGGTGCGCCGCACGCGTCGTACGCGACGCCGTGCGGCCGGCAGGACAACCGAGGAGACCGCATGACGCCGACACCCACGGGCCGGCTGCTGCGTACCGCCACGGGACGCGACCTCGTGCTCACCCGGCGGTTCCGCGCCCCGGTCGACGACGTGTGGGCAAGCATCGCCGAGTCGGAGCGCACAGCCCGGTGGATCGGGCCCTGGACGGCGGAGGCCGGAGGCACCGGAGTCGCCGGAACCGTCGTGCTCACGATGACGGCCGAGGAGGGCTCGCCCACGGCGGACCTGCGCATCACCGCCTGCGCCCCGCCGCACCACCTCGCGGTGTCATTCGTCGACGAGCACGGGACGTGGGAGCTCGAGGTGACGCTGCACGAGGCCGACGGCGTGACCGAGCTGACGCTCACCCACCACCTGGCCGAGACGGCGCAGCCCGGGGACACCGGTCCCGGATGGGAGTACTACCTCGACCGGCTGGTCGCCTCCCGCGACGGCGAGCTCCTGCCTGACTTCGACGACTACTACCCCACGCAGCGGGCGTACTACGAGGAGGCCGCGGCCGCGCTCGCACAAGGCTGACGCCCGCTCGGCGCTTGTCGCGGAGCGCGGTGGCCGGAGCCTCAGCCCTGCGCCATGTCCACGAAACGGCTGTAGTGGCCCTGGAACGCCACCGTGATCGTCGCCGTGGGCCCGTTGCGATGCTTGGCGACGATGAGGTCAGCCTCGCCGGCGCGCGGGGACTCCTTCTCGTACGCGTCCTCGCGGGAGAGCAGGATCACCATGTCGGCATCTTGCTCCAGCGAGTTGTGGGCAGCGATCCCGTTAGCGACGAAGTTGTGCGTCCCGAGCACCGTCGCGTCGTAGACCGGCTGCTCGCCGAGTGGGGTGATCGAGGCGACCTCGTCCCAGAAGGCGTCGCTGGTGGCGAGGAGATCGAGCTCGTGGCTGTTCAACAGGGCGGCCACACGACCGAGTCGCGCACGCGACGGCGCGTGCTTCCAGGCGGTGCTGCCGCAGGACTTCGTCCCCATCGCCGCAGCGAGTGTCCGGTGAGGCATCTTCCGAGCGGTGAGCGCGGCCCGGACGTCCTGCCACACCTCCCGCGGCACGGTGTCGAGACTCGTGTTCGCCAGGACGGGCTGCAGCGCCTCGCGTACGCGGATCACGTGCTCGTACCGGGCACCATGACAGCCCACGGCCTCGCAGAAGAGGCGCTGGTTGTCCACCCCGTACACGTACAGGTGGTAGCCGTTGCGGTAGCCGTGCTTGCGGACGCATTTGACCCGGCTCATGACTCCCAGCCGCAGCAGGAGCTGTGCGACGCCGTCGACCAGCGGCTTGCTCGTCGAGGCGTAGTAGATGCGCGCCTGGCCGTGGACGGGGTCCCAGCGGATGGATCCGTCGGTCGCCCACAGGTGACGAAGGAAGAGCGCCACCTGCTCCTTCGGCAGCCCGAAGATGCCCTCGGGCACGAACTTCTCGTGCGGCCGGAGCCCGAACAGTCCCATGTCGTCGAGCCAGGCCGCGATGGGGTTGCGCCTGCCGTGCGTCAGCCGGTACGGGGCGGGCAGGCGCAGCGACGTCATCCGCGCGGCGGGGTACTCGTCGCGAACCGCAGTGACGCCGAACCGGCGCCTCGCGGCGTCGGTCACCGCGGTGAGGTTGGCCTCGTCCACGCTCGCGTACCGGATCGGCTGGCGTTTGACGAACGAGCCGTCGCCGAGCAGGTGGGCGAGCAGGACGACCTCGTCGTCGTCCCAGGGCTTCTGCTGCGACGGGGTGGGGACGTGGCGCGGCACCGCCAGCCGGTCGCCTGGCTCCAGGTCCTCCAGCGCGGTCCACCCGTCGTACGTGAGGAACGGGTGGTTCGCGCTGGCCGTGACCACGCGCCCGGACGTGAGCCGGAGCTCGAAGACCGGCTTGGTCCCACTCGCGAAGACATGGCTCATCGTGCGGGGGACCATGCGCAGACGCTCGTCCAGTGACCACACCGGGACGTCCCGCTCGCCGCTCTCGAACAGCGCACCCATCGTGACCTCGGCGCCCGTGTCGGCGCGCAGCACTCGCGTGTCGGCCGTGAGGCAGCCAGACTCACGAAGGTCGGAAAGCATCGGCTTCTTGTCCGTACGCTGCTCCGGGCCGCGGTTGAGCTGGGCGATCGCGACGACCGGAACCTCGATCTCCTTGGCCAGAAGCTTGAGCGACCGGGAGAACTCCGAGACCTCCTGCTGCCGGGACTCGACGCGCTTGCCGCTGCTCATCAGCTGCAGGTAGTCGACGACGACGAGCCGCAGGTCGTGCCGCTGCTTGAGCCGGCGGCACTTGGCCCGGATCTCCATCATCGTCATGTTCGGCGAGTCGTCGATGAAGATGGGCGCCTCGGCGACCTCGCTCATGCGGCGGGCCAGCCTCGTCCAGTCGTCGTCGGTCATCGTGCCGGAGCGCATGTGGTGCAGCGCGACCCGCGCCTCGGCCGAGAGGAGGCGCATGGTGATCTCGTTGCGTCCCATCTCCAGGCTGAAGATGACGGACGCGAGCCCGTGCCTCACCGACGCCGACCGGACGAGGTCGAGACCCATCGTCGACTTCCCGATCGCCGGCCTCGCCGCGAGGATGATCATCTGCCCGGGGTGCAGGCCGTTCGTCAGCGAGTCGAGGTCGGCGAAGCCGGTGGGAACGCCGATCATCTCGCCGTTGCGTGAGCCGATGGCCTCGATCTCGTCGAGGGCGCTCTGCATGATGTTCGAGAGCGGCTGGTAGTCCTCGCTCGCGCGGCGGTCGGTGACCGCGTACACCTCGGCCTGTGCCGCGTCGACGACGTCGTCGACCTCGCCGCCGCTGCCGTCCGCGCCGTACCCGAGCTGGACGATGCGCGTACCCGCCTCGACGAGCCGGCGCAGGATCGCGCGCTCGCGGACGATGCGGGCGTAGTAGCCGGCGTTGGCGGCGGTGGGGACGGACGAGATCAGCGTGTGCAGGTACGGGGCGCCGCCGACCCGGGCGAGCTCCCCCCTCCGGGTCAGCTCAGCGGCCACGGTCACGGGGTCCGCGGGCTCGCCCCGGCCGTACAGGTCGAGGACGGCGTCGTAGACCAGGGCGTGGGCCGGACGGTAGAAGTCGTGCTCCCGCAGGACCTCGACGACGTCGGCGATCGCGTCCTTGGACAGGAGCATGCCGCCGAGCACGCACTGCTCCGCCGCAATGTCCTGCGGCGGGGTGCGCTCGAACTCCTGAGCCGGCTGGCTCGGGAACTCGGCAACGCTCACGCGGGACACCCCCGTTGTCGGCCCCTCGACTTCGTGCATGGCTTTTGTACAGGCAGCCACCGACGACTGTGGGCCCCTTGGGGTGGGCACCCAAATCAGCCTGTGCACGCATCTGGGGAAAACCTGTGGAGATGTCCGCGGACGACGTGCACAACCTGGGGACAACGCTGGGGACAGAGATCGACTCACCTCGAAGACAGGGCGCTGACCTGCAGAAAGAAAGTCCACCGACTGTGGACGGCAGAAAGTTGGCCTGTCAGGAGGCGCTCAGGCACGGCCAGGTGTAATGACCTAAGTTGACTTGCGCTCCTGACACAGGCTGGCCTACCGTCTTGCCCCGTGCCCACCTTGCGAGAGCGAAGTCTCATTCTTCGGACTCTCGTGCCGGCCCGTCGCGACCCTCACGACAAGGAGATCCTGCGCCTCGCCGTGCCCGCTTTCGGCGCCCTTGTCGCCGAGCCGCTGTTCCTCCTCGCCGACTCCGCGATCGTCGGGCGCCTCGGCACCGCACAGCTCGCCGGGCTCGGCGTCGCCGGCACCGCCCTGACCACCGTGGTGAACCTCTGCGTCTTCCTCGCGTACGGGACGACCGCCTCGGTGGCCCGCCAGCTCGGGGCCGGGAACCTGCGCCGTGCCCTGGCCCAGGGGATCGACGGGCTCTGGCTCGCAGCCGGCCTGGGGGTCGTGCTCGCCGCCGCCGGGCAGGTGGCTGCCCCGGCCGTCGTGGACGCGTTCGGCGCATCCGACACGATCACCCCGTACGCCGTGACGTACCTGCGGGTCAGCCTCGTCGGGCTGCCCGGCATGCTGCTCGTCCTGGCGGCGACCGGCGTCCTCCGTGGGCTGCAGGACACCCGCACGCCCCTGGTCGTCATGGTCGTCGCGTGCGCGGCCAACCTCGGGCTCGACGTGCTGTTCGTGTTCGGGTTCGGCTGGGGCATCGCCGGGTCGGCCTGGGCCACTGCCGCCGCGCAGTCCGGCGCCGCGGTCGCGTTCCTCGTCATGGTCGGACGCGGGGCTGCGCGGCAGGGCGCGAGCCTGCGCCCGGACGGGCCGGGCATCCGCGCCGCTGCGCACGCGGGCGTCAACCTCGTCGTACGCACGATCACGCTGCGGGTCGTCCTCGTCGTCGCCACCGCGGTGGCCACACGTCTCGGGGACACGGCGGTGGCGGCGCACCAGGTCGCCTTCGCGATCTGGATGTTCCTGGCGCTCGCGCTCGACGCCATCGCCATCGCGGGGCAGGCGATCGTGGGGCGCTGTCTCGGCGCGTCCGACGTGGCCGGCACGCGGGCGGCCACGCGGCGCATGGTGGAGTGGGGCGTCGTCGCCGGGATCGTCGCGGGCGCCCTCGTGGCGCTCGGCCTGCCGGTGTACGTGGGCTGGTTCTCCCCGGACCCGGACGTGCAGGCGCTGCTGACCGGCGCGCTGCTCGTCGTCGCTCTTGCGCAGCCGCTGGCCGGACCGGTGTTCACCCTCGACGGCGTGCTCATCGGCGCGGGGGACACGCGGTACCTCGCCCTCGCCGGCGTCGGGACGATGCTCGCGTTTCTCCCCGCGGCATGGCTCGTGCTCGCCCGCGACGCGGGCCTCACCGGCCTGTGGTGGGCGATCACGCTCTGGGTCGCCGCCCGGCTCGTCTTCCTGGGCACGCGTGCCGCCGGCAGCTCCTGGCTGGTGACCGGCGCCGTACGGACCTGAGCGCGCCTCCCGAGACCGCGCCCTCAGCCCTCCGTCATCACGCCGACGACGTGCCCCTCGGGATCCTGGAAGATCCCGACGACGAGGCCCTCCATCGGCTTCTCCGGGCCCATCATGCGCGTTCCGCCGAGCGTCTCCGCGCGGGCGAGCGCCTCCTCCACGTCCGGCACGTGGACGTAGAACGTGAGGTGGCCCGGGTAGCCCTCCGGGCCGCCGCTGATGCCACCGCCGATGCCGACGCCGTCGGGCGACAGGTTCTCCTCGCGCGCGACCACGCCGTACCCCATCGAGTTCGCGTCGTCGACGCGCCACCCGAAGAGGTCGGCGTAGTAGCGCTTGAGCAGGTCCGCGTCCTGCCCCACGATCTCGAAGTGGACGACCGGCTGCCCCATGCTCAGCTCCCCTCGCCGCCTGCCGGGCGGGATACCGCTCGGCAGGACCCTCCGGTGGACGAGCCGACCCCGCGCGAGCCGCCTCGCCCGAACCGTACGCCGGGCGAGGGCAGCCGTCAGGAGTCGGCCACGACCTCCACGTCCACCGCCGCGATGACCTCCTCGTGCAGCCGCACGTTCACCCGGTGCTGGCCCAGCGTCTTGATGGGGGCGCCCAGCTCGATGCGGCGCTTGTCGAGGTCGGGACCGCCCGCGTTCTTCACCGCGTTCGCGATGTCAGCCGAGGTCACCGAGCCGAACAGGCGGCCCGTACGGCCGGACCGGACGGGCAGCCTGACCTCCAGCGAGGACAGCTCGGTGGCGACCTGCTGTGCCTGGCCGAGGTCTCGGATCTCCCGGACCTCACGACCGCGGCGGATGACGGCCACCTGCTTCTCGCCGCCCTTCGTCCAGCGGATGGCGATGCCACGCGGAACGAGGTAGTTGCGGCCGTACCCGTCCTTGACGTCGACGACGTCGCCGGCCGAGCCGAGGCCGGAGACCTCCTGGGTGAGGATGAGCTTCATCGTGTCCCCAACCCCTCAGCGCGCCGTGCTCGTGTACGGGAGCAGCGCCATCTCGCGGCTGTTCTTGATCGCGACGGCGACGTCACGCTGGTGCTGCGTGCAGTTGCCGGACACCCGACGGGCACGGATCTTGCCGCGGTCCGAGATGAACTTGCGCAGCAGCGCCGTGTCCTTGTAGTCGACGTACGAGATCTTCTCCTTGCAGAACACGCAGACCTTCTTCTTCGGCTTGCGTGTGATGTTCTTGGCCATCGTGGTGCTCCCCTTCGGAAGAGCCCCGCCAGGGTGTGGCGGGAATGGTCAGTGATGGGTGGTCAGGGCCGGGTCAGAACGGCGGCTCGTCCGTGGAGCCCCCGGCGGCGCCCCAGCTGCCTCCCCCGGCGGAGGAGGAGGAGCCGGCCGTGGCCCACGGGTCGTCCGCGCCACCGGACGGGGCGCCGCCGCCGAAGCCGCCGCCTCCACCGCCCCCGCCGGAGCGGGTGGTCTTGTTGACCTTCGCCGTGGCGTTGCGCAGCGACGGCCCGACCTCGTCGACCTCGACCTCGTACACGGTGCGCTTCTCGCCCTCGCGGGTCTCGTACGACCGCTGGCGCAGCCGCCCCTGGACGATGACGCGCATGCCGCGCTGCAGCGTCTCGGCGACGTTCTCGGCCGCCTGCCGCCACACGTTGCAGGTGAGGAAGAGGCTTTCGCCGTCCTTCCACTCGTTGGTCTGGCGGTCCATGTACCGCGGGGTGGAGGCGATGCGGAACTTCGCGACCGCCTGCCCGGACGGCGTGAACCGCAGCTCGGGGTCGTCGACGAGGTTGCCGACGAGGGTGATCTGGGTGTCGCCAGCTGCCATGGCTTGTCTCGGCCTTCGCTCGGAACGGGTACTCGGGCCCGTCGGGGCCCGTGGGTACGGACCGTACGCCTAACGGATGTCAGGGCGGATGAGCTTCGTGCGCAGGACGGCCTCGTTGAGGTTCAGCTGGCGGTCGAGCTCCGCGACGACCTCGGGCTCGGCGGTCAGGTCGGCCACCGCGTAGATGCCGTCCACCTTCTTGTCGATCTCGTACGCGAGGCGGCGGCGACCCCAGATGTCGACCTTCTCGACGCTGCCGCCACCGGACCGGACGACGTTGAGGAACTGCTCGAGCGACGGGGCGACCGTTCGCTCCTCGAGCTCCGGGTCGAGGATGACCATCAGCTCGTAACGACGCATGCGTACCCCACCTCCTCTGGACTCGGCGGCCACGGTCTCTCCGTGGCAGGAGGGCTGGTGCGTCGCAGCACGCCCCGCAGGGGCACGTGCGCAGCGGCCCAGGCTACCAGCGGTGCTGCGGGGACCTTGCCAACCCGCCCCCGGCGGCGCACTCTGACGATCACCAGGGGCCGCACGGGCCACAGTCACCGGAGGTGACGCAGATGGCGCTGACCATTCACCGCCCGCACCTCACGCTCAACACGGACGGCGTACCCCACCCCAGGGAGAACGCCCTCGCCGCCGTCACCGTGGTGTTCGGGCTGGTCTCGCTGGTCATGACCGGGTGGGACGAGCTGCACGCTCCCGGAGCCTGGATCGGCGCGATCGGGGCGATCTGCGGCGGGTACGCCCAGCTGATCTCGGCGACCACGGCAGAGCGCTGGGTGATCGTGTTCGGGCTGGGCTTCTCCTGCGTGGGCGTCTACCTGAACCTGGCGCACGGCGGCCTGTACTAGGCGGCCTGTACGAGGCGGCCCTGCAGCCGGCCCTGCAGCCGGCCTGGCGCCGCCCCGGGTTGTCGCACGCCCGCCGTAGGCTCGTCGGCATGCGCATCGGAGCCCATGTCGACCAGACCGACCCGCTGGCCGAGGCCCGGGCCCGCGAGGCCGGCCTGGCCCAGTTCTTCCTCGGCGACCCCCAGGGGTGGAAGGGCCCCCAGGTCGCGTACGCCGGGGGTGCTGAGGGCCTGCGCGCGGACGCCGAGCGCGACGGCGTCGACCTGTACGTGCACGCCCCATACGTGCTCAACGTGGCCACCGCGAACAACCGGATCCGCATCCCGAGCCGCAAGCTGCTGGCCCAGCACGTCGAGATGGCGGCGTCCGTCGGGGCGAAGGGGCTGGTCGTCCACGGCGGCCACGTCCTGCGCAACGACGACCCGGCGACGGGCTTCGACAACTGGCGCAAGACGGTCGAGCGCCTCGAGTTCCCCATCCCGATCCTCGTCGAGAACACGGCCGGCGGCGAGAAGGCGATGACCCGGCACCTGGAGTCCATCGCCCGCCTGTGGGACGCGATCGGCGACACCGAGAACGCCGGCCGGGTCGGCTTCTGCCTCGACACCTGCCACGCGCACGCCGGCGGGGAGGGGCTGCTCGACGTCGTCGACCGGGTGAAGGCGATCACCGGCCGGGTCGACCTCGTCCACGCCAACGACAGCAACGACGAGTTCGACTCCGGGCGGGACCGCCACGTGAACCTGGGCCAGGGCGTGATCGACCCGGATCTGCTGGTCGCGGTCGTCCGCGCGGCGGGCGCCCCGGTCGTGTGCGAGACCCCGGGCGGTGTCGAGGGTCAGGCGGCCGACGTCGCCTTCCTCCGGGAGCGCGTCGGCGGCTGAGCCGGCAAGGGCGCTGAGCCGGTCAGGGGCCGGGCCCCCTGGTGAGTAGCCTCGGTGCCCATGAGCCTGAGCGTCCGGCCCCTCTCCCGCGACGAGCACCTCGCGTACGTCGCGAGCCTGTCGTCGGCCAGCTTCCTCCAGTGCCCCGCCTGGGCGGACGTGAAGGCGGGCTGGACGTCCGAGAGCATCGGCTGGGTCGAGGAGGACGGGCGGCTCGTCGGGGCGGGGCTCGTCCTGTTCCGCCAGATCCCCCGGGTTCACCGGTACCTCGCGTACCTCCCCGAGGGCCCGGTGCTCGACTGGGAGGCCGGCGTCCTGCCGGACGTGCTCGACCCGATGCTCGCCCACCTACGGGAGCGCAAGGCGTTCTCGGTGAAGATGGGCCCGCCCGTGGTCGTACGCCGGTGGTCCTCGGCCACCATCAAGCAGGCGCTCAAGGACCCCGACCCCGGCGTACGCCGGCTCAGGGAACTGCCGCCTGACATGGAGAGCGACGCCGCGCTGAAGATCGCCGACGAGCTGCGGGCGACGGGCTGGCGCCAGGGGGAGTCCGGCGGGGCGGGCTTCGGCGACTACCAGCCGCGGTACGTGTTCCAGCTGCCGCTGGAGGGGCGCAGCCTCGACGACGTGTGGACCGGCCTGAACCAGGAGTGGCGACGCAACGTCCGCAAGGCCGAGAAGGAGGGCGTGGAGGTCAGCCAGGGCACCCGCGCGGACCTGGCCGCCTTCCACACGCTCTACCTCGAGACGGCGCAGCGGGACGGGTTCACCGGACGGCCGCTGCACTACTTCACCCGGATGTACGACGCGATGACCGCCGAGCACCCGGACCGGCTGCGGCTCTACCTCGCCCACCACGAGGACACGCTGCACGCCGCGACGATCCTCGTCACCGTCGGCGAGCACGTCTGGTACTCGTACGGCGCGAGCAGCACCTCCGGGCAGCGGGTGCGGGCCAGCAACGCTGTCCAGTGGCAGATGATCCGTGACGCGCACGAGGGCGGCGCCCGGGTGTACGACCTGCGCGGGATGAGCGACACGCTCGACCCCGACCACCACCTGTTCGGCCTGCTCCGGTTCAAGGTGGGGACCGGCGGAGAGGCCGTCGAGTACGTCGGGGAGTGGGACTACCCGCTCAACCCCGTGCTGCACAAGGCCTTCGAGGCGTACATGAAGCGCCGCTGAGCAACCGGGCCCCACCGGGACGCGCCACCGACGTCGCACCCGAAGACCGCGAAGGGACGCCATGCCGTTCACGCTCCTCATCGACACGTCACGCTGGCGACGCCACCTGGACGGGGTGCGCGACGTCGTCGAGGGGCTCGTCCCCGTCGTGAAGGGCAACGGGTACGGCTTCGGGCTGTCCCGCCTCGCCGAGGAGGCGACCCGTCTCGGCGTGGACACGGTGGCGGTCGGCGAGGCCGGCGAGGTGGAGGCGGTCCGCGAGCACTTCGCGCACGACGTGCTCGTGCTGTCCCCGTACCGGCCGTGGGACGACCCGGCACCGCACCCTCAGGTCGTCCGGACGGTCTCGGACGTGGACGGGTTGACCGCCCTGGCCGGCACCGGCTCGCGCGTCGTCGTCGAGCTGCTCACACGGATGGTGCGCCACGGCCTGGGCCCGGACGACCTCCGTGAGGTGCCCGGCATGCTGGACGGACTGCAGTGCGAGGGGTTCGCGCTGCACCTGCCGATGGACGAGCCCAGCGAGGGGCGGGTGAGCGAGGTCGTGCACTGGGCCGAGGTGCTCGACGGCCCGACCGTGCCGCGCCGCGTGCTGTGGGTGAGCCACCTCTCCGACGACGAGCTGGCCGAGGTCCGCCGCCGCTGCCCGGACTGGACGCTGCGCCCCCGGATCGGCACCCGGCTCTGGCTCGGCGACAGGGACGCGCTCGAGGCACGCGGCACGGTCCTCGACGTCCACCGGCTGGCCCGCGGCGACCGGTACGGCTACCGGCAGCACCGCGCCCGGCGGGACGGCTGGCTCCTCGTCGTGGCCGGCGGGACGGCGCACGGCGTCGGGCTGGAGGCCCCCAAGCCGGTCCGCGGTGTGGTGAGCCGCGCCAAGGTGCTCGCGATCGGCATGCTGGGCGCGTCCGGCCGGGCGCTGAGCCCGTTCACCTGGGCGGGACGCCGCCGCTGGTTCGCCGAGCCCCCGCACATGCAGGTGAGCATGCTCTGGCTGCCGGACGCGGTGACCCCGCCGAAGATCGGGGACACTCTGGCCTGCGACGTCCGGATGACGACCACCCACGTCGACGCGATCGAGGACTCCTGACGGTCTCAGCCCGCCCAGCGCTGCATCGCGTACGCCCCCGCGACGAGCACGGCCACCGGCACGGACACCGCGAGGTAGAGCCCGAGCACCCACCGCCGCCGCGATGCGGCCGCGAGCGCCGTCCACAGCGGCCACCACAGCAGGCTGGCCCGCGGCACGGACAGGTAGAACGAGGACGTGACGAGCGCCCCCACCTGCAGCCCGACGTACGTGAACTCGGCCCAGCGGCGCCGCCACAGCAGCCACAGCGTGAGCGCGACGCCGACCAGCGCCATGACGACCTCGAGCCGGAAGTACCAGGCGAAGCCGGGGGTCTGCACCTCGTCGAGGAACGCCGCACGGAACGTCGTCTCGAACGCCTCCCACGGCCAGGTGAAGGTGCGGGACCAGTGCGCCTCCTGGGCGTGCTGCCAGGCCTGCCAGTCCCCGGTGCGCTCGTGCTGGTACGCGGAGTACGCCACCAGCGGGACGAGCGGGGTCGCGAGCCAGGCCAGACCCCGCCAGCCGGTGCGGCGGTCTCGCGCCACCGCGTACTCGACGACGAGCGCCACCGCGAGGAACAGTCCGGTCACCCGGACGCCGGTGGCCGCCATGGCGAGCAGGCCCGCCGTGGCCCATGCCCCGCGGCGGGCGGCGAGCCACGCCGGCAACGCGAGCGCGAGGAACAGCGCCTCGGTGTAGCCGACCGCGAGGAAGACCGCGGCCGGGGACACGACGACGAGCAGCACCGCCCGCGCCCCCACCGCCGAGGCGGGCGACCCTGCCCCCGGCGACCCTGTCCCTGGCGACCCCGCCCCGGGCTCGAGCGCGGCGGTACGCGCGAGCGCGAGCATGCCGACCGCGCCCGCGACGAGCGAGATGAGCAGCCCGGCACCCACGTACCCGAGGCCCGTCTCCGCCAGGAACCGCAGCAGCAGCGGGAACCCGGGGAAGAAGGCCTCGAGCGGCGTCGGGTCGGTGCTGGCGGGGTTGCCGTCGTAGCCGAAGCGCGCGATGGCCTCGTAGTGGACCGCGTCCCACCGGACCCACCGGTCCCAGAACGGCTCCGGCCGGTCGCCCGCGCTGAAGATCCAGCCGGCCGAGGTCACCACCACGACGACGGAGAGCCGGGACGCGAGCCAGAGCCCGAGCACCTCGCGGTCGGACGGGTCCACATGCTCGGCAGCGTCCCTGGCCCTCCGCCGCAGCACGTCCAGCAGGCCGCCGCGGTCGTGCACGCTCACCGCCCCCACGCGACCGCATCAGGGGCACCGTCGAGGACGCCGCCGGCGGGGTCGTCCACCCCCTCGGCGCGCACGGGGTCGAGGTCGGGGCGCAGCACGTCCCTGACCACCAGCCCGGCGAGCACGAGGGTGCCGGCGACGTGCAGCCACAGGGCAACCCAGTACGCGCCGTCCGGAAGCCCGCGCTCGGTGTCGGTGAAGGACGCGAGGTGGTACCAGACGGCGAGGAAGTACAGGACCTCGCACGCCTGCCAGGCCAGCAGGTCTCGCCAGCGGGGCCGGGCGAGCGCGGCCAGCGGCAGGAGCCACAGCGCGAACTGCGGGGAGTACACCTTGTTGGTGAGGCAGAACGCGGCGACGGTGAGGAACGCGACCTGTGCGAGCCGCGGCCGAGCCGGGGCACTCAGGGCGAGCACCGCGATGCCGAGCGCAAGGACACCGAACGTGAGCGTGCCGAGCAGGTTCACCGTGCCCGTGTGGAGCGGCCCGACGACGTGCGTGTACCAGTACCAGGGCGAGCCGAAGCTCGCCTCGCGTCGCTCGCTGAACGTGTAGAACTCCGCCCACGCGTCGGGTGCGACGAGCACGACGGGCAGGTTGACGGCGAGCCAGGCTGCGACGGCGGCGGCGACGGTCCGGACGAGGACGTGCAGCCGTCCGGCCCGCAGCGCCAGCAGGAACAGCGGGCCGAGCAGCACGACCGGGTAGAACTTCGCGCTCACCGCGAGACCGAGCAGGACGCCGGCGAGCACGGGTCTGCGCCGCGCCCACGCGAGCATCGCCAGCGTGGTGAGCGCGACCGCGAGCATGTCCCAGTTGATGGTCGCGGTGAGCGCGAGCACCGGGGACAGCGCGACGAGCGCGGCGTCCCACGGCCGGCGCCGGGAGAGTGCCGCGACGCCGAGCACGGTGACGACGGCGAGGGCGGCGAACAGCAGGGCGTTCACGTCGAAGAAGCGCGTTGCCTGGGCGTCGCGCACGTCCGCGAGGGCGAGCGCGGCCTGTGCCGTCGCTCCCATCACCGCGCCGGTGAGTACCGGGTACTCCACCGCGGAGTCGAGGTACGGCAGGTCGCCGTCGGCGAGCCCGCGCTCGCGGAACAGGTGCGGGACGTCGCTGTAGCAGGCGTGCACGTACTGCAGAGTGCCTGCCCGGGGCCAGTCCTCCTGGTGGCAGGGGGTCTTGCTGAGCACGCCCAGCCCTGCGACGAGAAGGGTCAGCGCCACCAGCGTGCGCACCGGGGTCCACCAGCCCGTCCCGGACCGGACGTGCCGCCCGGCGACCCCACCCACGGCCTCACACGAGGCACGCAGGAACGGGTCGTCGCGGCTGGGCAGGACGATGTCGGGGTCGTCCTGCTCACGGGAGGGCGCCGTCACGTCACGCGGCGTGCTCATGCCGCCATCGTGCCGCACAGCGTGTACACCGAGCGTCACCTCGAGCCGGGAATCGAGGCGACGACCGAAACCGTGGGCTAGGGCTCCGGGCTCGGTTTCCCGTTGCCGTTGTTCTCGTCCTGGCCGAGCGGCCACCCGCCGTCGTCCTCAGTCGGCGTGCTTTCCGGATCCGTAGGCGTCGGATCGGGGTCTCCGAAGATCGGGCCACCGGGATCGGGCTCGGTCGGCGTCGGCTCTGGGGGCAACGTCGGCGTCGGCGTCGGCGTGATCGTCGGTGTCGGGGTGGTCGGCGTCGGCGTCGGCGTGGGCGTGGGCTTGGGGTTCATCGTCTTGCCGACGAACTCCGGGTCCGGGAAGGGCTCGACCGGAGTACCGCGGAGCGCGCCCTGCATGAAGTCCGTCCAGATCTCCGCCGGGTACGAGCCGCCTGCCATGCCCTCGCCCGCGGGGTACCTGCCGATGCCCCGCAACGGCTTCTGCCCGTCCCGGTAGAAGGCCACCGTCGCGGACAGCTGCGGCGTGTAGCCGGCGTACAGGGCGGAGCGGAAGTCCTGCGAGGTACCCGTCTTGCCGGCCGAGGGCCGCCCGATCGCCTGGGCCACGGCACCGGAGCCGTTCTCTACGACCTTCTGCAGGGCGTACGACACGTCGGCCATGACGTCCTCGTCGAAGACCTGCTCCGAGGTGTCCTCGTGCTCGTAGAGCAGCCCGCCCTCGGGGCTCTGCACCTTCTTCACCATGTACGGGTCGGCCTGCTTGCCCTGGGCGGCGAACGTCGCGTACGCCCCGGCCATGTCGAGCACGCGCGGCGAGGCGGTGCCCAGCGGGATCGACGGGTCGGCGCCGATACCCACGGACTTGGGGATGCCGGCGTCGCGGGCCACATCGACGATGTTCTCGTAGTCCTGGTCGTCGCCAGCCTCGATGCCGAGCTTCACGTACACGGTGTTGATGGACGACTCGGTGGCCTTGATGAGGTTGACCATGCCGTAGTCGTCCTCGTCGTCGTCGCCATAGTTGTCGACGGGCCGGCCGTACTCGGGGAACGTCTTCGGGGCGTCGCCGTTGAACCGGCTCTTGAGCCCGATGCCCTCCTGCAGGGCGGCGGTGAGCGTGAACGGCTTGAACGTCGAGCCGGCCTGCATCCTCGCCTGGGTCGCGGCGTTGAAGGGCTCGTTGATGTAGTCGTCACCGCCGTAGATGGCGACGACCTCGCCGGTGCCCGGGCGTACCGCGGCCATGCCGGCGAACACGTCCTTCTTCTTGGCGTCCTCGGGCATGTTCTGTGCCACGGCGCGGTTGGCCGAGTTCACCGCCTTCTTGCGGAACGTCGTCGTGACGTCGAGGCCGTTGCGGTTGAAGTCGTCCTCGGTGAAGCGCTTCGAGTCGATGAGCTCCTGCTTGGCCGCGGCGAGCAGGTAGCCCTTCGTGCCGGCGTACCGGCCCTCGCCGAGCTCGCCCTGCACCTTCGGGTACTTCGCGGCGTCCGCCTTCGCCCGCGATAGCCAGCCCTCCTCGACCATGCCGTCGAGGACATAGCGCCACCGCGCCTCCACGCGGTCACGGGCCTCCACCGGGTCGAACGTGGACGGCGACTTCACCAGGGAGGCGAGCAGCGCGCCTTCTGACGGGGTCAGCTGGCTGACGTCCTTGCCGAAGTACACGTCCGAGGCGGCCTGGATGCCGTACGCCCCGCGCCCGAAGTAGATGGCGTTCAGGTACTCCTGCAGGATCGCGTCCTTCGTCATCTCCCGGTCGACCTTGATGGCGATGATCGCCTCTTTGAACTTGCGGGTGTAGGTCTGCTCGAACGAGGAGAGACGGGTGTACTTCACCATCTGCTGCGTGATCGTCGAGCCGCCCTGGGTCGTACCGCCCCGCAGGTTGTTGTAGAGCGCCCGGGCCATGCCGATGGGCGAGATGCCGCTGTCGCTGTAGAAGGTGCGGTTCTCCGCGGAGAGCATCGCCTTCTGGACGTGGTCGGGCACCCGGGAGATCTGCACCTGCTGGCGGTTCACCGTGCCGATGCGTCCGATCTCGCTGCCGTCGGCCCACCGGACGACGGTGGACTGCGCCTTGAACTCGGCCCCCGTCTCCGGGATGGGGATCATGGCGTACGCGACACCGAAGAGGATGACCCCGCCGAGGAAGCCCGCCCCGGCCAGGCCGAGGATCTTCTTCCAGGTGGGGTACCACCAGGGCTTGCTGACGTTGGTGCGCCCGCGGGCTCGGCCGCGCGAGCGGCCGGCCGCGCCGTAGGACCCGCCCCGTGACGATCTGGAGCTCGCGGCGCGCCGTCTGCCGCCGCCTCCCCCGCGGGGGCTCACTGGTCCGCCACGCGGCTGCGCTGCCGCGCCCTTGTCCGGGGTTGACCGTCGCCGAGTAGGTACGACGTCGTGAGGTGGTTCCAGGCACACCCCTGGCACACCTCGACGACGTACACACGAAACTCGCCGTGCTGACGGGCCATGGGTTCGAGCTCCACCGTGGCTTTCACCCGACCGGAGTACTGGCCGAGCTCATCGCCGTAGACGTAGGTGACAGTGGTCAGCTTCTCCTTGCGGCAGACGGGGCAGAGCCGTTCGGTCGCCTCGCCGTGGTACTTCGCCGCCCGGAGAAGATACGGGTGTGCGTCACAGACATCGGTGACCAAGGCGCTGCCCTTGAACAGCGACGCGAGGGTCGCCCGGCGGGCCAGCGCGTAGTCGATCACCGATCGCTGTGACCACACGCGTACGAGGGTACGCAGCGCGCGATTCGCGCTCGCGTGGGGATCACCCTCGCCCACCCCCGTCTGCCCACTGCCCGCCCCGTTGGGCTGCGCAGAGCTCCGCGACGGTCGCTACGCGGGCGGCCGAACCCGATTCGTGGTGATATGCCGCGCCCGTCCCCCGCTGGCCTGCACCGGAAGCGGGACATCCGCTTGCGTGCGAGCATCCGAGCGTCTACGTTGATGTATCGGTTCGATACATCGGTTGACGATCGGTCGGCAGCGCCCTCACAGGTTCCGGAGGCACGGATGAGCCGTCGCTCGCACGAGCTCGAGCTCGCCGTGCTGGGTCTCCTCCATGAGACCCCGCTGCACGGGTACGAGCTGCGCAAACGACTCAACGTCCTGCTCGGGTCGTTCCGGGCGGCGCTGTCGTACGGCACGCTCTACCCCTGCCTGAAGGACCTGGACGGGCGTGGGCTGATCGCGACGGAGGGCGTGGCCGCGGCCGAGGCGGCCCGGCGGTCGGGCAGGCGGTCGAAGATCGTCTACCGGCTCACCCCGGAGGGCAAGGAGCACTTCCAGGAGATGCTGGAGCACGCCGGCCCGTCCACGTGGGAGGACGAGGGCTTCGGCGTCCGCTTCGCCTTCTTCTCCCGGACGGACCGCGAGGTGCGCATGCGCATCCTCGAGGGCCGGCGCAGCCGGCTGGAGGAGCGCCTCGAGCGGGTGCGCGCCGCGATGACCCGCACCCGGGAGCGGCTCGACCGCTACACCCTCGAGCTGCAGAACCACGGGCTCGAGTCGGTCGAGCGCGAGGTGCGGTGGCTCAACGAGCTGATCCAGCACGAGCGGGACCAGGCAGACACCCCGGAGGGGACCGACGGTCCGGGCACGAGGCCCGCACCCACCCCGACGACATCCGAAGACGAGAGATAGGAAACGAGGAGCAGCATGGGTTCGGTACGCGTTGCCATCGTCGGCGTCGGCAACTGCGCCGCGTCACTGGTGCAGGGAGTCGAGTACTACAAGGACGCCGACCCCGAGGCCTGGGTGCCCGGCCTCATGCACGTGCAGTTCGGGCCGTACCACGTCCGCGACCTCGAGTTCGTCGCGGCGTTCGACGTGGACGGCAAGAAGGTCGGCCAGGACCTGGCCGACGCGATCGGGGCGAGTGAGAACAACACCATCAAGATCGCGGACGTGCCGCCGACCGGCGTCACGGTCTCGCGCGGGCACACCCTGGACGGGCTGGGCAAGTACTACCGCCAGACCATCGAGGAGTCGACGGACGAGCCTGTCGACGTCGTCGCGACCCTCAGGGAGACCGCGGCGGACGTCCTCGTCTGCTACCTGCCCGTCGGGTCCGAGGACGCAGCACGGTTCTACGCCCAGTGCGCGATCGACGCGGGTGTCGCGTTCGTCAACGCGCTGCCGGTGTTCATCGCCGGCACGAAGGAGTGGGCCGACAAGTTCACCGAGGCGGGCCTGCCCATCGTCGGTGACGACATCAAGTCCCAGATCGGCGCGACCATCACGCACCGCGTCCTCGCCAAGTTGTTCGAGGACCGCGGCGTCCAGCTCGACCGCACGATGCAGCTCAACGTCGGCGGCAACATGGACTTCATGAACATGCTCGAGCGCGATCGGCTGGAGTCCAAGAAGGTGTCGAAGACCCAGTCGGTCACCTCGAACGTGCAGCACGACATGGGCGCGAAGAACGTGCACATCGGCCCGTCCGACTACGTGTCCTGGCTGGACGACCGCAAGTGGGCGTACGTCCGGCTCGAGGGCCGCGCGTTCGGTGACGTCCCGCTGAACCTCGAGTACAAGCTCGAGGTCTGGGACTCGCCCAACTCCGCTGGCGTGATCATCGACGCGGTGCGCTGCGCGAAGATCGCGAAGGACCGCGGCATCGGCGGGCCGATCCTCTCGGCCTCGTCGTACTTCATGAAGTCCCCGCCGAAGCAGTACGGCGACGACAAGGCGCACGAGCTGGTCGAGCAGTTCATCAGGGGAGAGGTCGACCGCTGAGCGAGCGGAGCTAGCGGCGTCGCGAAGCAGCCGCTGGCGCAGCGAGCGAGGCGGGAGACCTCGACCAGCAAGCACAGCGAGGTCAACGTCGAGCGCTGAAGGAGCTGAAGCGGAGGTGAGGGGCCGAGCGCCAGCGAGGCTCCTCGCCGCAGCGCAAGCGACGCGCAGCGCGAGCAGCAGAGTCGAGCGCTGAGCGAGCGGTGGCTTGATCGGCTCCGCGACGTGAGGGCCACCGGGAGCCCGGCATAGGCTCCCGGTGTGTCCTTCCTGTCCGACCTGCGCCACGTCGTCCGGCAGAAGGACTTCCGCCGCCTGTACGCCACGCGGCTCTCGTCCCAGATGGCGGACGGGGTCTTCCAGGTCTCGCTGGCCAGCTACGTCTTCTTCTCACCGGAGCGGCAGACGAGCGCAGGTGGCGTGGCCGCGGCGTTCGCCAC
Organism: Actinomycetes bacterium; assembly: GCA_050743265.1. GTDB lineage: Bacteria > Actinomycetota > Actinomycetes > JBOGEN01 > JBOGEN01 > JBOGEN01. The sequence continues at coordinate 28,372 of JBOGEN010000130.1, read as the reverse complement.
CCTGCTGCTGCCGTACTCGCTGGTCGGCCCGTTCGCCGGGGTGCTGCTTGACCGGTGGCGGCGACGGCAGGTGCTCGTGGTGGCCAACGTGCTGCGCGCGGGCATGGTGGTCGGCGTCTCCGGCCTGGTGGCTGCCGACGTCACCGGCGCACCGTTCTACGTCGCCGCCCTCGTCGTCCTGTCCGTCAACCGGTTCTTCCTCGCCGCCCTGTCCGCGGCGCTGCCGCACGTGGTCGACCGCGACGACCTCGTGATGGCGAACTCGGTCTCGACGACCTCCGGCACGGTCGCCGCGGTCGTGGGAGCGGGCGTCGGCTTCCTCGCCCGCGAGGCGATCGGCAAGGGCGACCCGGCGACCGCGGCCGGGTTGTTGCTCTCGTCCTGCCTGTACGTCGGGTCGGCGATGCTGGCCGCACGGATGGGACGGGACCTGCTCGGCCCCGACGTCGACCCGGCCCAGCCGCACGCCCGGGAGGCGCTGCGACGCGTGGCGCGCGGGATCCTCGACGGGGCACGGCACGTCGCGGCGCACCGGCAGGCGGCGTACGCCCTGGGCGCTATCGCCGGGCACCGGTTCTTCTACGGGGTGTCGACGATCGCGACGATCCTGCTGTACCGCAACACGTTCCACGACTCGTCGGACACCGACGCGGCGCTCGGCGGGCTCGCCGTGGTCTTCGTGGCGTCGGGGCTTGGTGTCCTCGCGGCCGCCGCGCTCACTCCGGAGGTCACCCCGCGGCACGCCACCCTGCAGCGCTGGATCGTGATCTGTCTCGGAGCGGCGGCCGTCGTCCAGATCGCGCTGGGGGCGCCCTACACCGAGCCGCTCATCGTCGTCGCGGCGTTCCTGCTCGCCATCGTCTCGCAGAGCACCAAGATCTGCGTGGACACGATCGTGCAGCAGAGCATCGACGACGCGTACCGCGGCCGTGTCTTCTCGTTCTACGACGTGCTGTTCAACGTCTCGTTCGTGTCCGCGGCGGCGTTCGCCGCGCTGGCGCTGCCCGAGTCAGGCAAGTCGTACCCGGTGCTCGGCGTCGTCGCCGTGGGGTACGCGGGGGTGGCGCTGGCGTACGCGCGGCTCACACGGCGGGTCGTGCCGGAGCCGGTGCGTTGAGCAGCCGGGTGCGCTCGCCGGCGAACGGGATCAGATGGGACCGAACGAGTCGTACCGTATGCGCGAGGCCGGGACGCCGAGGTCGTACAGCCGGTACAGGGTCGCCCGGGTCATTGCCGGCCCGCCCGCGACGAACACGTCGTGGTACGTCCAGGGCCCGTAGCGGGACAGCACGTCGGAGAGGTTGCCGCGCTCGCCCGCGTACGACGGGTCGTCGGACACCGCGGGCACCACCCGCAGCCACGGGTAACGGGCGGCCATCCGCAGCAGGTCGGAGAGGTCGTAGAGGTCGTCGCGTCGGCGCACGCCGAAGAAGAGGTGGGCCGTACGCCCGACCTCACGCTGGGCCAGGTCCTCGACGAGGGCCTTCATCGGGGCGAGGCCGGTGCTGCCTGCCACGAAGAGCATGTCGCGGGAGCCGGACGTGGAGTCGAGCACCATCTGACCGGTCGGGGCGGCGATGCGGAGCTCGTCCCCCATCTGGACTCGGCGGACCAGCGCACTGCTGACCCCGCCGATGCCCACGGCCTTGACGTGGAACTCCAGCAGCCCGTCGCCGCGAGCGATGTTGGCCATCGAGTACACCCGCCACGTGCGCGGGACCCACGGGGTTTCGACCGCGACGTACTGCCCGGGCTGGTACTGCAGCGGCTGCTCGGTCTGGACGGTGAGCACCGCCACGTCGAACGTCCGCCGCTCATGGGAGACCACCCGAGCCCGCCACCACGGGGGCGTGGTCTGCGCCGAGCGCTCCGCGGCCTCGATCATCGTGCGGGCAGCGAAGCGGTACGCCTCCCACCAGGCACGCTCCATCTGCGGCGTCCAGGCGGAGCCGACGTACTTGCGGATGGAGAGGATGAGGTTGCGCCCGACCGCCTCGTAGTGCGCCGGCCCAACACCGAACTTGCGATGGTCGCGACCGAGCTGGCGCAGCATCGGGAGGAGGCTGTCGGGGTCGTCCAGGCTCTGCACGATGCGCAGGATCGCGTTCATCAGACGGTCGCGCTGGGCATCCATCGCGACCGGGAACATGTCCCGGACGGGCGGGCTCTCGAGGAAGAGACGGGCGTAGAAATCGCCAGCCACCTTGTTGGCGACTGGTTCGATCAGCGCGTAGCTCTCCTTGAGCAACCGCGGGTCCATGGCACCACAATCCTCGTCAACACTGGTGTCGGCGTTGAGCGACGCCTCAGCCACCGGACCCCCCGTGACCGTTTACCTTCCCTCTGGTCGGCCCCGTGTCACCTCGGATCTCACGTGAAGGGACGCCTACTCCTGCGAGGGTATGCCTGCCCCTGGACCCCGCTCAGGGCGCCCCCACCCCGGCACGTCACAATGAAGTGACTCCGAGGTAGGTTCGGCCTCCCGCGTCGCGTGTGGGGGTCCGGAGCGTTGAGAGGGCTCGATGGAGATCGGCACCGCTCGGCCCGGCTCTGCCGGCGAGCACCAGATTCAGGACCGGTACGGCACCACCTCCCGGGCTGACCGCTTCTACCAGCAGCAGGTACTGGACCGCCTCAACGACCGCATGCAGGTCTTCGTCGGCCGGCAAGAGATGATCTTCATCGCGACGTCCGACGGCCACGGGGAGTGTGACAGCAGCTTCCGCGCCGGCCCGCCCGGGTTCGTCCGCGTCCTGGACGAGCAGACGATCACCTGGCCCGAGTACCGCGGCAACGGGGTCATGGCCAGCATGGGAAACATCAGTGAGAACGGTCACGTCGGCGTCCTGATGATGGACTTCTTCAAGGACGTGATCGGGCTGCACGTCAACGGCCGCGCCGCCGTCGTCGAGGACTCCGACATGCAGACCCACTACCCCTGGCTCATGGAGGAGGCGCCGGACGGCCGGCGTCCGGAGCGGTGGGTGGTGTGCTCCGTCGAGGAGGCGTACGTCCACTGCTCCAAGCACATCCCCCGCATGATGCGGGTCCGCAACCGGGGTAAGGCGAACGAGGCGCGGCGCCAGGACCGCAAGGGTCCCGACTACTTCGCGGCCCGGGCGACCGCCAGCCCGTGGAAACACGGCCTCGAGAAGCCGGACGAGATGCAGGAGCCGCAGGAGGCGCCCCCCGAGTTCCTCGAGGCCAGGGAGGAGGCGCCCCCCGAGTTCCTCGAGGCCAGGGAGGCGTGCGGCGTGGACGTCTTCGGCGACCTCCAGCAGCCGACGGTCCGGCCGATCGACGAGCCGATGGACACCCGCGACGAGTTCGCCCGAGTGCGCGCCGAGCTCGGCCCGCTCTGAGCCGACTCGCGGACCACGCCGGCCGACCTGTCCCTCGCTGAGCCGACTCGGCGGCCGCTCAGCCGACCCGGCCCGCGCTAGGCCTTCTGCTCCGCGTCCGTTCCCGCCTGCTCGGCGTACCAGCGGAGCAGCTCCTCGACCGCGACGTCGTGGCCCAGCGGCCCCCGGTCCATCCGGAGCTCGAGCATGTGGTGGTACGCCCGGCCCACAAGCGGGCCCGGCTTGATGCCGAGCACGCGCATGATCTCGTTGCCGTCCAGGTCAGGGCGGATCCGGGCGAGCTCCTCCTCCTCGGCGAGCGCCGCGATGCGCCGCTCGAGGTCGTCGTACGCCCGGGCGAGTGTCTCGGCCTTGCGCCGGTTGCGGGTCGTGCAGTCCGAGCGGGTGAGGCGGTGCAGGCGGTCGAGCAGCGGCCCGGCGTCTCGGACGTAGCGGCGTACGGCCGAGTCGGTCCACTCGCCCCGGCCGTACCCGTGGAAGCGCAGGTGCAGCTCGGTCAGCCGGGCCACGTCCTCGACGACCTGCTTGGGGAACTTCAGCGCCGTCAGCCTCGCCCGGCACATCGCCGCCCCGACGACCTCGTGATGGTGGAACGACACGCCCCCGCCGGGCTCGAACGAGCGCGTCTTCGGCTTGCCGACGTCGTGCAGCAGGGCCGCCAGCCGGAGGACGAGGTCGGGGCCGTCGTCGTCCGGCTCGAGCGCGATGGCCTGCTCGAGCACGGTGAGTGAGTGCTCGTACACGTCCTTGTGCCGGTGGTGCTCGTCCTGCTCGAGACGGAGCCGGGGCAGCTCGGGCAGCACCCGGTCGGCGAGCCCCGTGTCGACCAGCAGGGTGAGCCCCCGCCGCGGCTCGGCAGCCAGCACCAGCTTCGACAGCTCGTCCCGGACGCGCTCGGCGGAGACGATGTCGATGCGTCCGGCCATGTCCGTCATCGCGGAGACGACCTCGGGCGCGACCGCGAACCCGATCTGCGCGGAGAACCGGGCCGCGCGCATCATCCGCAGCGGGTCGTCGCCGAACGAGTCCTCGGGACGCCCGGGCGTCCGCAGCCACCTCGCGGCGAGGTCCTCGAGCCCGCCGAACGGGTCGGCGAACGTCGTGCCGGGCAGCCTGACGGCCATCGCGTTCACCGTGAAGTCACGGCGTACGAGGTCGTCGGTCAGGGTCCGCCCGTACGCCACCTCCGGCTTGCGGGAGGCCGGGTCGTACACCTCGCTGCGGTACGTGGTGATCTCGAGGTGGTAGGCGCCCTTGCGCAGGCCGACCGTGCCGAACGCGATCCCCGTCTCCCAGACGGAGTCCGACCACCCGCGGACGATCTCCAGGACCTGGTCCGGCCGGGCGTCCGTGGTGAAGTCGAGATCGTTGCCGAGGCGTCCGAGCAGGGCGTCGCGGACCGACCCGCCGACCAGGGCCAGCTCGTGGCCGGCGTCGGCGAACCGTCGCCCCAGGTCGTCGGCCACGGGCGAGACGCGGAGCAGCTCGGCGACGGCACGCCGCTGCACGTCGGAGAGAGGGAGAGGGGGTGGCACGGGAGTCAAGGGTAATCAGGGGGAGCCCCCGACCCGCCGCTACGATCGGTGCGTGACACGCCAGCGCTCGTCCGCACCGCGCCGCCGGGCGCGACGGGCGCTCCCCACGGTGGAGGAGACCTCGGCCGGGGGCCTGGTCGTGGACCGCTCGGGGGGCGCCCCCCAGGCGGCCCTGATCGCTCGCCTCGACCGTCGTGGCCGCCTCGTCTGGTCCCTCCCCAAGGGTCACGTCGAGGCCGGGGAGTCCGCCGAGGACGCCGCGATACGCGAGGTCCAGGAGGAGACAGGCATCCTTGGCCGGGTGCTCGCCCCGCTCGGCACGATCGACTTCACCTTCCTCGCGGAGGACCGCCGCGTGCACAAGACCGTGCACCACTTCCTTCTCGAGGCGGCGGGGGGAGAGCTGTCCGACACCGACGTCGAGGTGGTCAAGGTGGCCTGGGTCCCGCTGGCGCAGATCGGCTCGCGGCTCGCGTACGCGGACGAGCGCCGGCTCGTCGGCAAGGCCACCGGGCTCCTCGCCGACATCGCCTGAGTGGCCCCCTCCGTGAAGGCAGCCCGCAGGCTCGTACCCGTCCTGCTCGCCGCGTGGCTGGCGCTCGCGGTGCTCGCGGTCCCCGGCTCGGCCCAGCACGCTCCTGCCCAGCAGGCTCCGGCCCGCGTACGCCCGGCAGCTGACGTTGACGCCCTCCGGCGTCAGCAGAGCGACACCCCGGTCGCGGTCGTGCTGGAGCAGCTGACACCGCTGGCGCCCAGGCCGGGACAAGAGCTGCGCCTCTCCGGTCGGGTGGTCAACGCGAGCGAGGACACCGTCCGCGACATCCGTGTCCAGCTGTGGTCCGACCCGACACGGATCGGAAGCCGCAGCCAGCTCGCCGAGGTCGCCGACTCCGACGGGACGCTCACCGGGTTGCCGGTCGACGGCACCACGATCGAGGTCGCGGACGCGATGCGCGAAGGCCAGAGCGACCGGTTCACGATCACGCTCCCGCTGAACCGGCTCGGCCTGGACGAGTTCGGCGTGTACGGGATCGGCGTGCAGGTCACCGGCGTGTCCTCCGCCGGGTTCGGCACGGTCGGCTCGACGACGACGTTCCTTCCGTGGACGCCGCGCGGCGGCAAGGTCAAGCCCACCCGGGTGGCGCTGCTCTGGCCGCTGATCGGCAGCCCGTGGCGGGAGGCGGACGGGGTGTTCCGCGACGACACCCTCGGCGACGCCCTGGCCGAAGGGGGCCGGCTGCGGACGCTGCTCGACAGCGGCGGGTCGACTGACCTCACCTGGGCGGTCGACCCTGCGCTGCTCGAGTCCGTCGCCGACATGGCGGACGGGTACACGGTGCGTACCGCCGACGGCACCACCCGCGGGACGCACGCCGCCGAGGCGAAGCAGTGGCTCGCCGACGTCCGCGAGCAGCTCGCGGACTCGGACGTGCTCACGCTGCCTTACGCCGACCCGGACCTGGTGGCCCTGCGACGCTGGCGGCTGTCCCAGGACCTGACGCTGGCCACCACCACCGGGCCGTCCACCGCGGCAGACCTGCTGGGCCGCGCGGTGACCGGGGACGTCGCATGGCCACCTGGGGGGCGGGTGAACCAGTCGACGCTGGAGGCACTGCGCGTGGCCGGCATCCGCTCGGTGCTGCTCGACGGGCAGTCGCTCCCGGCGGACGCCTCCCTGCCGTACACCCCGACCGGCCGGGCCACGCTGCCGACGATCGGCGGCTCGCTGGACGCGGGGCTCGCTGACACCACCCTGTCCGACCTGCTCGCCGCCGACACGTCCGACCCGGGCGCGGCCCTGCTCGTACGGCAGCGCATCCTCGCCGAGACGGCGATGATCACCGCCGAGCGTCCCCAGAACGGGCGCACGGTGCTGGCGTTCCCGCCGCGGCGCTGGAGCCCGGACGGGGCGTTCGCCGGGCCGCTGCTCGACGCTCTGCGGGTCGCGCCCTGGGTTCAGGCCACGACGTCGGCCCGACTGCTCGACACGGAGGACCCGGATGTCCCCCGCGGTCCGCTCGACTACGGCCGGCAGGCCCGCGAGCGCGAGCTCTCCGCGAACTACCTGCTGCCTGTCCGGCGGCTCCGGCTGGACCTCCAACGGTTCGCCAGCGCGCTCGCCCCGCGCGGCGGGGACGCGACCGCGGCGTTCGACCTCGCCATCCTGCGCGCGGAGTCCTCGGCCTGGCGGGACGCCCCACGCCACGGGCGCGAGCTGCGCGACGGCGTCCAGGAGGACCTGGCGCAGGAGCGGGCGAAGGTCTACATCGCCGCCGACCGGCTGGTCACGCTGACGAGCAAGACCGGGCGGTTCCCCATCACCATCGCGAACGACCTGGACCAGCCGGTCGACGTCATGCTCGACCTCACCTCGCGGCAGCAGACCCGGCTCACGGTGGGTGAGCCCCAGGTGCCGCGGATCGGTCCGGAGCGCAAGACCACGATCGAGGTACCCGCCGAGGCCCGGGCCAACGGCGTTGTCGTCGTCGACGCACAGCTGCGGACCCGGGACGGCGAGCCGTACGGGGACCCGGTGTCGATCGAGGTGCGGGCGACGGAGTACGGCACCATCGCGTACGTCATCACGGGCGGCGCGTTCGTCGTCCTGTTCGTCGCGGCGGGTCTGCAGGTCGGTCGCCGGGCAGTCGCCGCCCGTCGCCGCGCCCGGACGCTCGAGGAGGACGCGTGAGCGAGCCCAGGGACGGCGCGCCCGATCCCGCGCCCCCGGCGGCGTCCGACCCGGAGGACGCCAGCCTCGTCCGGGCCAGCGCCACCATGGCCGTGGGCACGGTGCTCTCCCGTCTCACCGGGTTCGTGCGCAACGCGGTCGTCGTCGCGGCGATCGGCTCGCTCGTGTTCGCGGACACGTACAACCTCGCGAACACCGTGCCCAACATCCTCTACATCCTGCTCATCGGCGGGACGCTGAACTCGGTCTTCATCCCTCAGCTCGTCCGGTCGATGAAGAAGGACGCGGACGGCGGCGAGGCGTACGCCCAGCGCCTGCTCACCCTCACCGCGTGCGTGCTGCTCGTCGTCACGGTGGCGGCGGTCGCGCTGGCCCCGCTCGTCATCGACGTGTACGCCAGCGACAAGTACAGCCAGGTCGAGACCGACCTCGCGGTGACGTTCGCGCGCTTCTGCCTGCCGCAGATCTTCTTCTACGGCGTGTACGCGATGTTCCAGCAGATGCTCAACTCGAGGGGCCGCTTCGGTCCCCCGATGTACACGCCGATCCTCAACAACGTCGTCGGCATCGCCATGGGTGTCGCCTTCCTCGTCGTCACCGGCGGGGAGGCCCCCTCGGCCGAGAACGTGACCACGGGCGAGGTGCAGCTGCTCGGCCTCGGCACCACGCTGGGCATCGTCGTCCAGGCCCTGGGCCTGCTGCCGTTCCTCGGGTCCGTGGGGTTCCGGCTGCGCCCACGGTTCGACTGGCGAGGGGCGGGTCTGGGCAAGGCCGGTGACCTGGCCGGCTGGGCGATCGTCTTCGTCCTCGTCAACCAGGTCGCGTACGCGGTGATCGTGCGGCTCGCGTCCGGCGCGGGCAAGGAGGGGGAGGCCGCGGGCCTCGGGTACGGCGTCGGCTTCACCGTCTACCAGACCGCGTACCTGCTGTTCATCCTGCCGCACTCGGTCGTGACCGTGTCCGTGGTCACTGCCCTGCTCCCCCGGATGAGCAGCCACGCCGCCGACAACCGCCTGGCCGAGGTGACCGCGGACATCTCCACCGGACTGCGGCTCACCGCGGTCGCGATCGTCCCGGCGGCGGTGCTCTTCCTCGTGCTGGGCCGCGAGGCAGGCGTGACGATCTACTCGCTGGGCAACCCAGGCCTTCAGGGCTCGGTGGTCATCGGGCTCACGCTCGCGGCCTTCGGGCTCGGGCTGGTGCCCTTCTCCGTGTTCCACCTGCTCCTGCGGGGCTTCTACGCGCAGGAGAACACCCGTACCCCGGCACTGATCAACATCTGGGTCAACGCGGCCAACCTGGGGGCGGCGTTCGCGCTCGTCGCTGTCCTGCCGGTCCGGCAGCAGGTGATCGGGCTGGCCGTGGCGTACGGGCTGTCGTACGTCGTCGGGATGGTCATCGCCTGCGTCGTGCTTCGCCGGCGGATCGGCAGCCTGGACGGGCGGGCCGTGCTGCGGACGTACGGCCTGCTGGGGCTCGCCGCGGTCACCGCCGGAGCCCTGGCGTTCGCCGTGACCCGAATCTGCACGGCCACCCTCGGCGAGGGCTTCGGGGGGTCGGCGACCGGGCTCGCCCTCGGGGTCGTGGTCGGGCTCGCGGTGTACGCGGGGCTGGCCCTGAAGATGCGGGTCCCCGCGGTGACGGAGCTGATCTCGGTGGTCCGGGCCCGACTCGGCGGCTGAACCTTCCTCGAAAGGTCTCAAGTCCGGCCCCCTCCCGGCCGAGGTACCGGTCATGGACCGACTCCCGCCCCCCGGCGGCCTGCACGGCCCCGAGTTCGGTGGGATCGTGCTCGGCTGGCTGGCCAAGATCACCATCGCCCTCCTCGTGCTGGGCGTGCTCGCGTTCGACGCGCTCTCCGTGGTCGTGAACGAGGTGGGCGTCCAGGACGAGGCCGGCCAGGCCGCCACAGCCGCCTCCGAGGTGTACGCGGAGGTCCACGACGCCCGTCCGGCCTATGACGCGGCCGTGGCCGCCCTCAACACCGAGACGTCCGTGATCATCCCTGGGTCGTTCTCGGTGGCCGCGGACGCGAGCGTGTCCCTCCGGGTGGAGCGGACCGCGCCATCGCTGGTGCTGCACCGAACCGACCGGACCGCGGACCTCGCGCGGGTGACCGGCGAAGCGACCCGACGGTACGTCGGATGACCCACCGCACCCTTCGCGCCGGCCTGATGGCGGCGCTGCTCGCCGGCGTGCTGGCCACGGGCGTCGTCCCCCTCGCCGCCCAGGCGGACCCCGGGGAGCTCGGGCCCGCTCGGGACCGCGCGGCGGCCCTGCGTACCGAGGTCGCGGACCTCCGGGTCCAGGCCGAGGCGGCCACGGAGGACTACAACTCGATCCGTACGCAGCTGGCCAAGGCCATGTCCGCCCAGGTGCTGGCCGAGCGGAGCCAGGCGCAGGCCGAGGCGGCCGGGCAGCAGGCCGAGGACCAGCTGGCCTCCCGCGCCCGCTCGCTCTACATGAGCGGTGGACATCTCGCGCTGTACGCCTCCGTGCTCGACGGCCAGACGCTCGGAGACGTGTTCACCCGGGTCGAGGGCGTCCGGGCGGTCATCCAGTCGGACAGCCGCACCGTCGGCCACCACCGGAGCGCCGTGGCCGCCGCCTCGCAGGAGTCAGACCGGCTGGCCCTGCTCACCGACCGCAGGACCCGCCTGGAGCACAAGTCGGCAGGAACGGCCGACCGGGTCCGGGCGCTGCTGGCCCGACAGAAGACCCTCCTCGAGAACGCGGACGACGAGGTCCGGCGGCTCGCCGAGGAGCAGGATCGCCGTGAGGCAGCCGCAGCGGCCCGACGGGCTGCCGAGGCCGCCGCGGCGGCCCGACGGGCGGCCGCGGCCGCCGTGCCACCCCCGACCGACCTGAGCGGATCCGTGACCGGCAAGCCGGGCACCTCCGCCGCGGCCACAGCCATCGCCGAGGCACTGCGGATGCAGGGCCGCCCGTACGAGTGGGGCGCCGTGGGCCCGGACACGTTCGACTGTTCCGGCCTCACCGGCTGGGCGTACCGCCATGCCGGGATCACCCTCCCCCGGACGTCGCGCGAGCAGTGGTACGCGGGGAGGCGGGTGGCCCTGGCCGACCTGGCCCCCGGAGACCTGCTGTTCTGGGCCACGAACACCTCCGATCCGGGCTCCATCCACCACGTCGCCATGTACCTGGGTGGTGGGCAGATGATCCACGCTCCGCATACCGGGGACGTGGTCCGGGTAGCCGCCATGTACCTCGACGGGTACATCGGAGCCGTGCGTCCTGCTGCGTGACGGGTGCCAGCGGGGCCACACTGCTCAACAGGACGCTCGTGACGAGGCGTGAGGGCCTCCCAATAGCATTGAAGCCTCGCACCCATCGAGCCGGGGAGGATCGTGCAGCCCGAGACAGTCGTGCAGGGCACCAGCCTCGACAACAGGTACCGCCTGGAACAGCAGGTCGGCGCCGTCGAGGGCTGCACGATGTGGCAGGCGCTCGACACCGTGCTGTCCCGGCGTGCGGCCGTCCTCCTCATGGACGGACACTCTCCCCGGGCTGACGCCGTCCTCGAGGCGGCCCGGGCCGCGAGCATCATCGGTGACCCCCGCCTCGTCCGCATCCTGGATGCCAGCCGCACGGGCGGCGTGGTCTACGTGGTCACCGAGTGGGTGGACGGGGTCAGCCTGGCCGACCAGCTGGTCGGCGGTCCGCTGGACCCGGGCGACGCCGCGTACGTCGTGGCGGAGGTCGCCGGTGCGGTCGCCACCGCGCACCAGGCGGGCGTCCCGCACCTGCGCCTGCACCCCCACAACGTGCTGCGCAGCCGCACGGGCGAGATCCGGGTCACCGGGCTCGGCGTGGCGGCGGCGCTCGCCGGCGTCGTCAGCTACGACCCCGCCCGGGAGGACACCCGCGCCCTCGGCGCACTGCTGTACGCGGCGCTGACCGCGCGCTGGCCGGACGGGGCCGCGTACGGGCTGGCTGCCGCCCCGACCGAGGACGGGCGACCCTGCACCCCGCGTCAGGTGCTCGCCGGCGTACCGGGCCGGCTGGACGCGATCGCCGAACGCGCGCTCGAGGACACCCCCCGCCGCGGCGTCGCCCCGCTCTCCCACCCGGCCGAGGTCGCCCTCGCCCTCGCCGACATCCCCCGTACGTCGAACGCGACGATGGCGCTACCGATGCTGCCGCCCGAGGCGCTCACCCCCGACAGGTCCGCCACGGACACGCCGGTCGGCGCCCCCGTCGGTCCCTGGGAGGACGGGGCAGGTACGTGGCCGGCCGCGCCCGCCGAGCCGTACGAGAGCCGGAGACCGCGGCGGCAGGCGCCCCCTCCCCGACGGCGCGGCGGGCTCCTGGCGCTGACCGGCACTGCGGCACTCGTTCTCGTCGCGGCTGCCGCCGCCATCTGGCAGTTCGGCCTCTTGACCCCGGACGAGGACCCCCGGTCGTCCGCGTCCCCGTCACCCGGCGCGAAAGCGCCCGCTCACGGCGCCCCCCTGAACGTCGCGTCGATCACCGACTTCGACCCCGAGGGTGAGGACGGCGGCGAGTACCCCGAGGACGCCCCGCTGGCCGTGGACGGCGACCCGGCGACGTCCTGGCAGACGTCCTCGTACTACAACCGCCCGGACCTGGGCGGGCTCAAGAGCGGCGTCGGTCTGCTGCTCGACCTGGGCTCGGCCAAGCGCGTCGGCAGCGTGGACGTCACCCTCGCCGGCTCCGGCACCGACCTCGAGGTACGCGGGGCCACCACCCGCGGTGAGTCGCAGGACGACTACCGGGTCCTCGACCGCGCCAGCAACGCCGGCGACAAGGTCACGCTCGAGCCGAACAAGCCCGAGCGCACCCGCTACGTCCTGCTCTGGCTCACCGAGCTCCCGCCGGACGCGGGCAACTACCGCGGCCGCGTCGCCGAGGTGACGGTCCGCAGCTGATCGGCTTGCACGGGGCCGTCCGGTACCGCCTGGCTCGTCCGTGACCCGCCGGACGACCACCGGGCACCGCGATCGCGCGTCCGACCCGGCTAGGCTCGCCCGCGTGCAGGGGGACGCGACAGGAAAGGCCGACGACCGCACACTGCTGCGGCGACACGTCGACGGGGACCCCGACGCGTTCGGTGAGCTCGTCCGGCGTCACCGGGACCGGCTGTGGGCCGTGGCGCTCCGCACGCTGGGCGACCCTGACGAGGCCGCTGACGCGGTGCAGGACGCCCTGATCTCCGCGCTGCGCGGCGCTGCAGGCTTCCGCGGCGACGCCGCCGTCACGACGTGGCTGCACCGGGTCGTCGTCAACGCCTGCCTGGACCGGATACGCCGCCAGGCCGTACGACCCACGAGCCCCTTGCCCGACCCTGAGGCCGGCCCGGTGTCCCCCCGGGACGAGATGTCGGCCCGCGAGGACGCCCTCGACGTCGCCGCGGCCCTCGCCACCCTGCCCGCCGAGCAACGGGCCGCGCTGGTCCTCGTCGACGTTCAGGGCTACCCCGTGGACGAGGTCGCCCGCATCCTCGAGGTCGCCCCGGGCACGGTGAAGTCCCGCTGCGCCCGCGGCCGGGCCCGCATGCTGCCCCTGGTCGCCCACCTGCGGCCCGGGAACCAGAAAGCCGCCGACCGCGTCCCACCCCAGGACGACACGACAGACGAGCGGGACGCCGATGCGGGTGAAGCGGCCTCGGTCACGACGGAAGGCGGTGAGCGCGCCCGATGAGCACGCCACACCTTTCGCCTGACACGCTGTCCGACCTCGTCGAGGGTCTGCTGGCCACGGGCCCTGAGGCGGAGGCCGAGCAGCACCTCGCTTCCTGCGTCCAGTGCCGCGAGCTGCGAGACGGCCTGGCTGGCGTGCGTACCCTCCTGGGAGACCTTCCGGACGTCCCCATGCCCGCGTCGGTGGGCGAGCGGGTCGACGCGGCGCTGCGCGCGGCACAGTCCTCCCCGTCCGACGCCAAGGCGGGGGCCACCAAGCCCCCTGGCGTTCAGAAGACCCCCAAGCCGAAGAAGGCAGCCAAGCGGCCCGCGGCCACCGCGGAGAAGAAGCCCACCGAGGCCAAGAAGCCGGCGGAGACGGACAAGCCCGCCAAGCTCGCCGCAGCCGCAGACGGCAAGGCCAAGAAGCCCACCGGGACCGACAAGCCAGCCCAGTCCGAGAAGCCGGCCGCACCCGCCGAGCCCGGCAAGGCAGCCGAGGCCGCCCGGAATGGCGGCACCCCCCTCCTCCCGCTCCGGCCCCGGCGTCCCACGCGGAGCGAGGTCACCTGGCTCGGCGGAGCGGCCGCCGCCTGCCTGGCCCTCGTCTTCGGCGGGATCGTCCTGCTCGGCGACGGCTCGTCGGATGGCCCCGAGTCCGCCGCGGGCCAGGCTGCGAGCCGGGCCGGGGAGGGCTCGGTGCTGTCCGAGATCGCGGTGACGGCGAGCGGTCGGTCGTACGACCCGGCGTCACTGCCCGGCGCGGTGGACCAGCTCGTGGCGAGCGCCGCACGCGCCGGCAGCGGGTCGGACAGCGGGACCGAGGGCGAGGCCGCGCCGAAGGCCCGGCCACAGACCGAGCCGGACCAGCGGGTCACGTCCACGCCGGGGTCCGAGGACGCGCCGGCTGCCGCGCCTCCGCCGCTGTCCCGGCCCGAAGCCCTGCGGTCATGCCTGGCCGCGCTCGACCCCCCGGGTGCCGAGCCGCTCGCCGTCGACCTGGGCACGTTCGAGGGCGCTCCGGCGGCCGTCGTGGTGCTGCCCTCCGCCCGTACGCCCGGCGATGTCGAGGTGTACGTGGTCCGCCCGGGCTGCTCGGAGGAGAACCCTGGGCTGAGGTACCACACGCGCGTGCCGCACCCGTGAGGTGGGAATGCCCGGTTCGTAGGATCGGTTACCCGGTCCAGGAAGCGGCGGGGCTCCCCCGCGGAACGTTCTCCCCACCACGAAAGGGTCAGACGTGGGCGACGTACGCAACGTGATCGTCATCGGCTCCGGACCGGCCGGCTACACCGCGGCACTGTACGCGGCGCGTGCGGCCCTGCAGCCGCTGGTCTTCGAGGGGTCGGTGACGGCCGGCGGGGCGCTCATGAACACCACGGACGTGGAGAACTACCCCGGCTTCCCCGACGGCGTGATGGGCCCGGACCTGATGGACCTGATGCGCAAGCAGTCCGAGCGGTTCGGCGCCGAGCTCGTACCTGACGACGTCACCGAGGTCGACCTGACCGGCGACGTGAAGGTCGTCAAGGACTCGTCCGGCACCGAGTTCCACGCCCGGTCGGTCATCCTGTCGATGGGCTCCGGCTACCGCGAGCTCGGCCTGCCGAGCGAGAAGCGCCTCTCCGGCCACGGTGTGTCCTGGTGCGCGACGTGTGACGGCTTCTTCTTCCGCGAGCAGGACATCGCCGTCGTCGGCGGCGGCGACTCGGCGATGGAGGAGGCCACGTTCCTCTCCCGGTTCGCGCGCACCGTGTACGTCATCCACCGCCGCGACTCGCTGCGGGCGTCCCGCATCATGCAGGACCGCGCGTTCGCCGACCCGAAGATCGAGTTCATCTGGGACACCGAGGTGCTCGACGTGCTCGGCGAGGACAAGGTCGCCGGCCTGCGGCTGCGCAACCGCATCAGCGGTGAGGAGTCGACGCTGGACGTGACCGGCATGTTCGTCGCCATCGGGCACGACCCGCGCAGCGAGCTCGTACGCGGCCAGGTGCGCACGGACGACGAGGGCTACGTCCTCGTCGACACGCCCTCCACTCGGACGAACCTGCCCGGCGTGTTCGCGTCCGGCGACCTCGTCGACCATGTGTACCGGCAGGCCGTCACCGCTGCCGGCACCGGGTGCGCCGCCGCCATCGACGCGGAGCGCTACCTCGCCGACCGTGCCGCCTCCGAGCGGACCGCCGAGCCCGCGCAGGCCGCGGCATCGGCCGCCGCCGAGTGACCAGCGCGTGAGCCCCGACCTTCCGCCGTACGCCGGGCCGACGCCGCCCGCTGCGCGTCCGACCCTGCCGTACCAACGCCACACCGCACGCCACGACCGAGGAGTACCGATGGGTGACGCCACCAAGACCGTGAACGAGCAGAGCTTCGCCGAGGACGTGCTCGGCGCCGGCAAGCCGGTCATCGTCGACTTCTGGGCCGAGTGGTGCGCCCCGTGCCGTCAGGTCGCTCCCATCCTCGAGGAGATCGCGACCGAGCACGCGGACAAGGTGGCCGTCGTCAAGCTCAACATCGACGAGAACCCCAAGATCGCCGCCCAGTACGGGATCACGTCGATCCCCACCATGTCCGTATTCTCCGGCGGCGAGATGGTTCAGCAGATCATCGGCGCCCGGCCGAAGAAGATGCTGCTCAAGGACCTCGAGGCGTACCTCTGAGAGCGCGGCGCGGGGCTCGACGCTCCGCGCCCCCGAGCGCCCCTCCTGAGCGCGCTCAGCCCCCGCCCGGCGCCGGTCCTGCGCGCCCGCCCCACGGCTGCCCGCGGCCCAGGTGTCCCGGACCGTCCGCTGCTCCGACACCCTCGCAGCCATCCGTCGGCGTTCCGACGGGTGGCTGTCGGTGTGTTTCGTGGTACGCATGGGAACGGTTCGATCGACGGGGGCGTGACCGACCGTTCGGAGAGGGTCGCCGCGATGCAGATCAGTCGCCCGTACCGCAGGGGTGACTCGGGCCCGGCCGTGGCCGAGATCCGCACCAAGCTCGCCACGCTCGGCCTGCTCCCCGCGCCCGACGGCGGTGTGGAGGACCCCCAGACGGCTCTCTTCGACGACGCGTGCGACCGTGCCGTCCGCCAGTTCCAGCAGCAGCGCGGCATCAGCGTCGACGGCCTCGTCGGCCCCGAGACGTACCGGGTGCTCGAGGAGGCGCGGTGGCGGCTCGGCGACCGCCTGCTCGCGTACTCGGTCGCCCGGCCACTGCGCGGGGACGACGTCGTCCTGCTCCAGCGGCGGCTGCGCGCCCTAGGGGCCGACGCCGGCCGGGTGGACGGCATCTTCGGCCCGGACACCGAGCGTGGGCTCCGCGAGTTCCAGCAGGAGGCCGGGATCGCTCCGGACGGCACGTGCGGGCCTGCCACGTTCAAGGCGCTCGACCACGCGGCGGACGCGGGCGTCGCGGTGGACGTGTCCCGGCTCCGCCCTCCCGCGTACGCCGGCTCCGGGCCCACGCTCGCGGGCAAGACCGTCGTCCTCGACCCCGGGCACGGCGGCGCAGACCGGGGGGCCGGCGGCTTCGGCCTGGACGAGGCGTCCCTCGTCGAGGACCTGGCGTCCCGGGTCGAGGGGCGGCTGACCGCGACCGGGATGACCGCGTTCCTCACCCGCGGCCCGGACGGCGAGCTCAACGACGCAGCCCGCGCGGACTTCGCCAACGCGACGAACGCCGACCTGCTGCTGTCCCTGCACATCGACGCTCTGGACGTGGACGGGCCCGACTCCGACGCCTCCGGGGTGGCCGCGTTCTACTTCGGCAGGGAGGGGCTGCCCCAGGCGTCCCCGGACGGCGAGCGCTTCGCCACGCTCGTCCAGCGCGAGATCGTGGCGCGCACCGACCTCGCCGACCTCGGCGTGTGGGGCAAGACGTGGGAGATCCTGCGCCGGACGCGCATGCCCGCGGTCCGGGTCGAGATCGGGTACCTGTCCAGCGCGGACGACGCGCGCCGGCTCGCGTCGCCGGAGTTCCGGGACACCGTGGCCGAGGCCATCGTCGTCGCCGTGCGGCGGCTGTACCTACCGCCGGAGTCGGACCCGCCCACAGGACAGATGTCGCTCCCCGCGCTCTCCGGCTGAGTCCGAGGGGCCCTGGTGTGGGCCCACCCACCGTCAGCTGCGATGGGCGAGCGAGCCCACCGGTGCCATCGAGCCCAGCAGCCGCTCCAGGGCCACCTCGACGTCCTCGCGCCACGACACGGCGTTCTGCAGCTCGAGGCGCAGCCGCGGGTACTGGGGGTGCGGGCGTACGGTCTTGAACCCCACCGCGAGCAGGTAGTCCGCCGGGACGAGGCAGTGCGGCGCCTCCCACTTCGCCTCGCCGAACGCCTCGACGGCGCGGAACCCTCGACGGGTCAGGTCCTTCGCCACGCTCTGGACGAGCATGCGCGCGAGCCCGCCTCCGGTGAACTCGCGCACCACGAACGCGCTCATCAGCAGAACCGCGTCCCCGCTGACCGGTGAGGTGGGGAAGGCGACCGAACGAGGGACGTACGCGGGCGGCGCGAACAGTACGTAGCCCGCCGCCGAGTCGTCGACGTAGACGAGCTTGCCGCACGAGCCCCACTCGAGGAGCGTCGCCGACAGCCACGCCTCCTTCTCCAGACCGGGATCACCGGCTTCGGTCGCTCGCTCCCCCGCGAGCGGGTCGAGCTCCCAGAAGACGCAGGTGCGGCAACGGCGCGGCAGGTCCTCGAGGTTGTCCAGGGTGATGTTGACGACACGCCTCGACACGGGGAATCAGCCCTCCCCGTCGTCCGAGCCGCCCACGGTGCCGAGCACGGATCTCCCGAGCGCCCAGAGCCGGACCCGCACAGGCCCCTCCCCGCGGTGGTGACGTCGAGAGGCATGCTAGCCGCACCGGCCGCTGGGGGTCAGCACCCCGAACGTCCCGCGGGAGGGCCCGCTAGCCTCGACGAAAGCCCCAGGCAGGGAGGTTTCCTTGACGTCATCTGCGGAGTCCGCGGCGGTACGCCCGGTTGGCTCCCGGCTCGACCCGTACGTCGACCGGTACGCCGCGCGCACCCGCGGCATGACGGCCTCCGAGATCCGCGCCCTGTTCTCCGTCGCGTCCCGGCCCGAGGTGGTCTCGCTCGCCGGGGGCATGCCGTACGTGTCAGCGCTGCCCCTGGACGTGGTCGCCGACATCACCGCCCGGCTCGTCGCGGAGCGGGGCGCGGTCGCGCTCCAGTACGGCTCCGGGCAGGGGGACGAGGTCCTCCGCGAGCAGATCTGCGACGTCATGTCGTACTCCGGCATCGAGGCCCACCCCGACGACGTCGTCGTCACGGTGGGCTCGCAACAGGCTCTCGACCTGGTGACACGGATCTTTGTCGACCCGGGTGACGTCATCGTCGCCGAGGCCCCCAGCTACGTCGGCGCGCTGTCGGTGTTCTCGGCGTACCAGGGCGAGGTCGTGCACGTCGAGATGGACGACGAGGGCCTGGTGCCCGAGGCCCTCGCCGAGGCGTTCGCACGCGTGAAGGCTGCCGGCAAGCGCGCCAAGTTCCTCTACACGGTGCCGAACCACCACAACCCCGCGGGCGTGACCCTCTCGTCGTCACGGCGACAGCGCATCGTAGCGATCTGTCGACAAGCCGACGTGTTGATCCTCGAGGACGACCCGTACGGGCTGCTCGGGTTCGACGGGTCGACGCTGCGGTCACTGCGCATGGACGACCCCGAGCACGTCGTGTACCTGGGCTCGTTCTCCAAGACCTTCGCGCCCGGGCTGCGGGTGGGCTGGGCTCTCGCTCCCCACGCCATCAAGGAGAAGCTGGTGCTCGCGGCTGAGGCGTCGGTGCTCTGCCCGCCGGCGTTCAGCCAAGTCGCCGTGTCGATGTATCTCCGAAGCGAGCCGTGGTACGAGCAGGTCAAGGCGTTCCGCGAGCTGTACCGCGACCGTCGGGACGCCATGCTCGACGCCCTGGACACCCACCTGCCGTCCGGGGCAGGCTTCCGATGGACTCGTCCGGCCGGCGGCTTCTACGTGTGGGTGACGGTGCCGGAGGGCCTCGACGTGAAGGCGATGCTGCCGCGTGCGGTGACCGCCCGCGTGGCATACGTGCCCGGTACGGCCTTCTTCGCGGACGGCAGCGGGGCGCGCAGCATGCGGCTGTCCTACTGCTACCCCCCTCCCGACCGCATCCACGAGGGCGTACGGCGGCTGGCCGGCGTGCTGGAGGAGGAGCTCGACATCGCGCACACGTTCGGGCCGGCGCACGCCCGCAAGGCTCACGGGCTCGAGTCACCGTCCCCGGACACGCGGTGACCGTCGGTGGCACCTGCCGACTCGTGGAGACACCTCGTCCCGTCCACGCGACCTGCACCCAGCGACGACCTGATCGGAGGCGACCCGTCCATGGCTGACCTCGGACGCGTGGTGGTTCTTGCCGGCGGCTTCTCGCACGAACGCGAGGTCTCCCAACGGTCCGGACGGCGAGTCGCGGACGCGCTCATCGACATCGGCGTCGAGGCCGAGGTGCGCGATGTGGACGCCTCGCTGCTCCCCAGCCTGCGCGCGTCGCGCCCGGACGCGGTCTTCCCGCTGCTGCACGGCAGCGCAGGCGAGGACGGGTCGCTGCGCGACGTCCTCGAGGTCCTCGACCTGCCGTACGTGGGAGCCCGGCCGGACGCCTGCCGCAGGGCGTTCGCCAAGCCGGTGGCGAAGGGCACGCTCCGGGCGTCCGGGGTGGCCACCCCGGCGGGCGTGGCACTGCCGCACGAGATGTTCCGCGAGCTCGGGGCGGCGACCCTTCTGGACGCGATCGTGGCCAAGTTCGGCCTGCCGCTCTTCGTCAAGCCCACCGAGGGCGGTTCCTCCCTCGGTGCGGCAGTCGTCCGGGATGCCGCGGAATTGCCGTCCGCGATGGTGCGGTGCTTCGCGTACGGCTCGACCGCGCTGGTCGAGCAGTTCGTCGAGGGCACCGAGGTCGCCGTGTCCGTCGTCGACACCGGTGACGGGCCGCGGGCGCTGCCGCCGGTCGAGGTCGTCGCGGACGACCATGTCTACGACTACGCGGCGCGCTACACGGCCGGCCGCACGGAGTTCTTCTGTCCGGCACGCCTCGACGAGGCTGTCACCGCCACCGTGGAGCGTACGGCGCTCGTCGCCCACGAACGCCTGGGCCTGCGCGACCTCTCGCGGACGGACCTGATCGTCGACAGAGAAGGGCTCCCCTGGTTCCTCGAGGTCAACGTGGCGCCGGGGATGACCGAGACGTCTCTGTTGCCCCAGTCGGTCACCGCGACCGGCATGGACCTGGGCGTCGTCTGCCGGGACCTCCTGCAGGCCGCCGCCGCACGCGGCTCCGCGCGGACGTAGCCGCGGCGGCGAGCCCTCGCTAGGAGGCCGGGCTCGCGCTACGAGGCTTGGCTCGCCTCCCTGGCGAGGTCCGCGGCCACGGCGTCCTCGCCAGGAGCCATCGCCGCGACGATCCTCTCGAGGTCGTCGATGGAGGCGAACTCGACGACGATGCGGCCCTTGCGCCGCCCCAGGTCCACCTTCACCCGCGTCTCGAACCGGTCGGACAGGCGCGCTGCCAGGTCCTCCAGCGCGGGGGCCGTCGGTTTGGGAGCGGCACGCCGGCGCGGCTCGGACGGCTCCTCGTCCAGGGTGACGATCTCCTCGACCGCACGGACGGAGAGACCCTCCGCGACGATCCGGGCGGCCAGGGTCACCTGCCGCTCCGCGTTCTCGAGCGCGAGAAGCGCGCGGGCGTGCCCAGCCGAGATCACCCCTGCCGCGACCCGGCGCTGGACGGGTGCCGGCAGCCGCAGCAGCCGCAGCGTGTTGGTCACCTGGCTCCGGGACCGGCCGATGCGGTCCGCCAGATGCTCGTGCGTGCAGCCGAAGTCCTTGAGCATCTGGTCGTACGCCGCCGCCTCTTCCAACGGGTTGAGCTGCTCCCGATGCAGGTTCTCCAGAAGGGCGTCCCGGAGCATGACGTCGTCGCCGGTGTCCCGGACGATGGCCGGGATCGCGGCCAGGCCTGCCTCCCGCGCCGCGCGCCACCGGCGCTCGCCCATGACGAGCTCGAAGCGCTCGTCATCCAGGGGACGGAGGACGATGGGCTGCAGCAGGCCGACCTCGCGGATCGAGACGACGAGCTCGGCGTGTGCCTCCTCGTCGAAGACCTGCCGTGGCTGCCTCGGGTTCGGGGTCACCGCGTCCAGCGGGACCTCCGCGAAGTGCGCGCCCAGGACGGTCGGTGGGGCAGCACCCGCCGAGTCCCCGTCCTGGCTGCCCGGCTGCCGGATGACCTCAGGCGGTGCCGCAGGGATGAGCGCCCCCAGTCCTCGTCCCAGACCCCGTCGTTCCTTCACTGCGCCTCCCTCGTCGCCGTCGCGTCATCGTGTCGCGTACCGCCGACAGACCCGCTGCTCGCAGGCCCGCCACCAGCAGCGTCTCCCGAGGACGCGTCCCCTCCAGCCGGCCGGACGCTCACCATGCCGTCCGACGTGGTCCGCATCGCCATCTCCCGGGCCGCCTCCAGGTAGGACAGCGCCCCGCTCGACCCGGGGTCGTACGTCATGACCGTCTGGCCGTAGCTCGGTGCCTCGGAGATGCGGACTGATCTCGGTACCGCCGTCCGCAGTACCTGGGCCGAGAAGTGCGCGCGTACCTCGTCGGCCACCTGAGAGGCCAGTCGCGTACGCCCGTCGTACATCGTGAGGATGATCGTCGAGACGTGCAGTTCCGGGTTCAGGTGACCCTTGATCAGGTCCACGTTGCTCAGAAGCTGGCCGAGGCCTTCGAGCGCGTAGTACTCGCACTGGATGGGGATCAGTACCTCCTCGCCCGCCACGAGTGCGTTGACCGTGAGCAGACCGAGCGAGGGTGGGCAGTCGATGAGCACGTAGTCCATCTCGCCCTGGTAGGCCCCGAGCGCCTTTGCCAAGCGGGACTCGCGGGCTACCACCGAGACCAGCTCGATCTCGGCACCCGCCAGGTCGATGGTGGCCGGGACACAGAAAAGCCCCTTGATCCCCTCCACCTCGTGCACGGACTCCTCGAGCGGGCGGCCCTCGATGAGGACGTCGTACACGGAGGGAACACCGGCGTGGTGCTCGACCCCGAGCGCTGTCGAGGCGTTCCCTTGTGGGTCCAGGTCGATCACGAGGACGCGGAGGCCGTGCAGCGCGAGTGCGGCCGCGAGATTCACGGCCGTCGTGGTCTTGCCAACACCGCCCTTCTGGTTCGCCACGACCATGACGCGGGTCGACGCGGGGCGAGGAATCTCCCCAGAGGTGTTGCGCTGGATGATCTTCAGCGCGGTCTCGGTCGCGGTCGCGATGGGCGTGTCATCCGGCCCGGGGCGGTCGTCGACGACGGGCCCGGCCTCTTCTTCGGAAACCGTGATCGGAGCCGGCGGGTCTGCCTCGGCGGTATCGGCGTCGGCGGAGTCGACCTCGATGGGGTCCGCGGCGGAGCCACGCTCGTCGGATGTTTCACGTGAAACGGCTGGGTCCGGCTTCGCGGTGTCGCTCGGCGCTGTTTCACGTGAAACAACGGGACTCGCCTCGTCCGTCGGTGTGGACGTACCAGGCCAGCCCAGTCCCTCGCTCGAGCGCACTTCGATCACCTTCTCTTCGATCGGCCATCCGAGGCCCTGGCCCGCGCCCACCCGAGTCACCGCTTCCGTCGACGGTGCGGCGGTCCGACGACACGGATCCGCACGACGGTAGCCGGGCTCTCCGAAACTTCCGCACCCACCCGGAGCACCTCAGCCGGGCCACCCCCGAGCCGCCGGATCGCGGCCTTCGATGAGGCGACCTCCTCGGCAGCGGATGAGCCCTTGATCGCCAGGAGTTGCCCGCCGGGAGTCACGAGGGGCAGGCACCACCACGCCAGCTTCTCGAGGGGAGCCACTGCTCGGGCTGTCACGACCTCACCAGACACCGTGCCCGCCACCTCCTCGGCCCGTCCACGGATCACCGTGACCCGATCACCCAGCCGGAGCGCCTCGACACTCTCCTCAAGAAACGTGGTGCGTCGCAGGAGCGGCTCCAGCAAAGTCACCCGGAGATCCGAGCGTGTCAGGGCCATCACGATACCGGGCAAACCCGCGCCACTCCCGACGTCGACGACGGACGCGCCGGGCGGGATCAGTTCGGTCACCACAGCACAGTTGAGGATGTGCCTCTCCCAGAGCCGGGAGACCTCCCGGGGACCCACCAGGCCGCGTTCGACCGCGGGACCGGCGAGCATCTCGGCGTAGCGGACGGTCTCGGCCAGCTTGACCCCGAAGAGCGTCTGGGCACTCTCGGGTGCCTGACCGAGGCCGGTGGTCTCGTTGCCCACGAATCCTCCAGTGCCAGGCGCTCACGCCAGACGGTGGGCCGTATACCTGTCGGTCTCGTCCAGACCGAGACGGGGCCGCATGAAGCCGAATCGGCGTGATACTGAGTCGGCGTGGCGCCTTGTCGACGTGCCGCTCAGTCCGCCTGCCGCTGAGGCTCAGCCGGGGACAACGACGACGCGACGCTCAGGCTCCTCGCCCTCGGACTCGCTCCGCAGCCCGGCCGCGGCCACCGCGTCGTGAACGACCTTTCGCTCGAACGGTGACATCGGCTCCAGGCGGACCGGCTCCCCGGAGCTCTTGGCCTTCTCCGCTGCCTGCCGGCCGACCTCGGCGATCTCGGCGCGGCGCTGCTTGCGGAAGCCCCCGACGTCCAGCATGAGGCGGCTGCGCTGACCCGTCTCCCTGAGTACGGCGAGCCTGGTCAGGTCCTGGAGCGCCTCGAGCACCTTGCCCGAGTCGCCGACCAGGTGGTCCAGGCCTCCGCCGACGACGGAGACTGAGGCGCGGTCGCGCTCGACATCCATGTCGATGTCGCCGTCGAGGTCGGCGATGTCGAGCAGTCCCTCGAGGTAGTCGGCGGCGATGTCGCCCTCCTGCTCGAGCCGGGACGTGTCCGGCGCGTCGGCCTCATGGGTCGTGTCAGACGTCCCAGACGTCTCAGGCCTCTCAGACGTCGCGGTCGCCGCAGGCGCCTCGTCGGACTCGGACGTCGCGGTCGCCTCAAGCGACTCGTCGGACTCGGACGTCGCGGGCTCCGACGTCGCGGGCTCGGTCACAGGACCGTCGGTCACGGGTGCTCCTCTCCAGGCGTGCGGGGTGGTCGCGGGCTCACCTCTTGCGCGGACCGGAGCGCTTGCTGCGCGACTGCTTCACCGGTTGCTGCCGGACGGGCTTCGGCTTGACGCGCTCGGCCGAGCCCGACGCCTCGGCGCCGTCAGTCCCGTCGACGCCGTCGACGACGTCGGGCGCACCGCGCCTCTTGGCCTTCTTGCGGGCCTGACGATCGGCCTTCGCCTTGGCGGCCGGCGTCCCCGGAGCGGGCATGTGGTGGATCACGTAGAACTGCTGGCCCATGGACCACACGTTCGTCGTCAGCCAGTAGATGAGGACGCCGACCGGGAAGTTGATGCCGAACACCGCGAACATCGCGGGGAACACGTACAGCATGATCTTCTGCTGCGCGGCGAACGGGTTGTCGCCGGTCACGGCCGTGTTCTTCGCCATCACCTGCTTCTGGGTGATGAACGTGGTGAACGTCATCAACGCGATCATCAGCCCGGTGACGATCTTGACCGTCGTGGGGTCTCCGCCGGCCGGGTCCAGGAAGCGGGACGCGATGGGGGCACCGAAGATGCTCGCGTTCGCCGCGCTGTCGACGAGATCGCGGGTGAAGCCGTACTTCACCTCGTCGTTGCCCACGGCGTAGAGCACCTGGAACAGGGCGATGAAGAACGGCGCCTGGACGATGATCGGCAGGCATCCGGAGAGCGGCGTCGTCCCGTGCTCCTGGTAGAGCTTCATCATCTCTTGGGACTGGCGCTGCCGGTCATCCTTGTACTTCTTACGGATCTCCTGCATCTGTGGCTGCAGGGTCTGCATCGCGCGCATCGAGTGGATCTGCTTCACGAACAGGGGGATGAGCAGGATCCGCACGAAGATGACCAGGATCGAGATCGAAAGGGCCCAGGTCAGGCCACCGTCGGGATCGAGCCCGGCGTCCGTCAGGAGCGCGTGGAGCTGGATGATGATCCACGCGACGGCCTCGAAGAGCGGGTCGAGAATGCCCAACGACTAGCTCCTTGCCAGATGATGGTGAGTGGGGCGCGCCGGCGGCACCGGGTCGAGCCCTCCGGAGTGGAACGGGTGGCAGCGCGCAAGTCGCCGGGCGGCAAGCCAACAACCCCGCATGACGCCATGTCGACCTATCGCCTCGACGGCATAGGTGCTGCACGACGGGAAGAAACGACACCGCGGGCCGAGGAGCGGGCTCACGAACCGCTGGTAGCCCCCCAGCACGAGCAGCAGGACCGCCTTCACTGCGAGCCTCCGGCCGGGGCGGGTCGCCCGCCACCGTACGCGCCGACCACGCGGGCGAGTGCCGCGTCGAGGTCGGCGCCGAGCTGCGTCGCCGTGGCGTCGGCAGCAGGAGGGAGCGCCCGGACGGCGACCATCGCCCCGCGCGGGAGCTGGTCGAGCCGGTCACGGACGAGATGACGCAGGCGCCGCCGGACGCGGTTACGGGTGACGGCGTTGCCGACGGCTCGTGACACCACGAAGCCCACCCGTGCCACGGGTGGGCGGACGGTGGCGCCGGTCACGTCGGTTCCTCCTGCCTCGTGGAGCATGTGCACCACGAGAGTACGGCCCCCCGCTCGACGGCCTCGGCGCACCGTCGCCATGTAGTCCTCGGACCGCCGCAGCCGTGCCTCAGCAGGGAGCACCGGGACAGTCACCCTCCTCGCGCCGGGTGACGCCGGCGGCCTAGGCCGAGAGCCGCGAACGGCCCTTCGCCCGACGGCGGGACACGATCGCACGGCCCGCGCGGGTGCGCATGCGCAGCCGGAAGCCGTGAGTCCTCGCGCGGCGACGATTGTTCGGCTGGAAGGTGCGCTTGCTCACTCGAGGGCTCCAGGACGTCCATCGGGGTGTGGGCAGCCCGGCCCGAACCCAGAGAAGCACGTGAGCCGGACACAGACCTCGTCAGTCTACGACCGGTTCACGGTACGGGGCGGCCGGGACCAGGGTCAAACCCTGCCTCTACCGCGCAGACCACATCGGCCCGTACCATGACGAACAGGGCGTCTCCACTTATTTCGCGTGGAGACGATCGCATGACATACCCCTCGGCGTTGCCCAGTTGTGGACAACCGCTTGAAGGCGCCTGGAGGCCTTGTTAGCGTCCCGAGTCGCGTCCGAGGTCCGAAAAGTCACGCGCGGGCGCCACGGGGGTCACACGACGTACACAGGCTGTGGACGATGGTGTGGACGGTCACCGTGCGGACGCTGATCACCCGTTGTGCGCCCTCACGGTGCGTAACGGCAACCGGACGAAGGTGAACAGGTGTCCGACGAGACCATCGACCTGACGACCGTCTGGACCCGGTCGCTCGAGGGTCTGGCGGACGGCAGCCTCGCCCCGCAGCATCGGGCCTGGATCCGGCTGACCCGCCCGCTCGTGCTCGTCGAGGACACCGCGGTGCTCGCCGCCCCGAACGACTTCGCCAAGGAGGTCCTCGAGACGCGGCTCCGCCCGCTGATCTCCCAGGCGCTCTCCCGCGAGCTCGGTCGCGAGGTCCGGATCGCGGTCACGGTCGAGGCCACGCCACCGCGGCCCCCGGCCGGCGTCGACGAGAGCGCGTACGCCGGGTCGGCGGCCCCCCACGGCAGCGCGTACGCGAGTGACCTCGAGGAGGACCTGCCCGGGCACGAGGGCGCGGCGACCGGCACCCGTACGGCCCTTCAGCCGGCGGACGACGAGCCGGACCTCGAGGAGCTCGAGTCGGAGACCTCGCCGGAGCCGTCGCCGGGGCTGCGCCCGACCCCGGTGGGCGGGGCGCTGCCGAGCCGGTCCGGCGTGGTGGCGGAACCCGCACGACTGAACCCCAAGTACCTGTTCGAGACGTTCGTCATCGGGTCGAGCAACCGGTTCGCGCACGCAGCGGCGGTCGCGGTGGCCGAGGCACCGGCCAAGGCGTACAACCCGCTGTTCATCTACGGCGACTCGGGGCTGGGCAAGACCCACCTGCTGCACGCCATCGGGCACTACGCGCAGAACCTCTACGACGGCGCCCGGGTGCGGTACGTGAGCTCGGAGGAGTTCACCAACGACTTCATCAACTCGATCAGGGACGACAAGGCCAGCGCCTTCCAGCGGCGGTACCGCGACGTGGACGTGCTCCTGGTGGACGACATCCAGTTCCTGGAGAACAAGGAGCGGACGCAGGAGGAGTTCTTCCACACCTTCAACACGCTCCACAACGCGAACAAGCAGATCGTGATCAGCTCCGACCGCGCGCCGAAGCGGCTGGAGGCACTGGAGGACCGGCTGCGCAACCGGTTCGAGTGGGGCCTGATCACCGACGTCCAGCCCCCCGACCTGGAGACCAGGATCGCGATCCTGCGGAAGAAGGCCGCGCTGGAGCGAATGACCGCTCCCCCGGACGTGCTCGAGTTCATCGCCAGCAAGATCCAGACCAACATCCGCGAGCTCGAGGGGGCGCTGATCCGGGTCACCGCGTTCGCCAGCCTCAACCGCCAGCCGGTCGACCTGACCCTTGCCGAGATCGTGCTCAAGGACCTGATCCCCGAAGGCGGCGAGCCGGAGATCACCGCGGCCCTGATCATCGCCCAGACCGCTGCCTACTTCGGCCTGTCGATCGACGACCTGTGCGGGTCGAGCCGCAGCCGGGTGCTGGTCACCGCACGTCAGATCGCGATGTACCTCTGCCGCGAGCTCACCGACCTGTCCCTGCCCAAGATCGGACAGCAGTTCGGCGGCCGCGACCACACCACGGTGATGCACGCCGACAAGAAGATCCGCCAGCTCCTCGCCGAGCGGCGCAGCGTCTACAACCAGGTCACCGAGCTCACCAACCGGATCAAGCAGCAGGCCCGCCAACCCTGAACGGGTCGACCGCCGGCTGGGGACGCGAGTGTGGAGCGCGCCCGGGCGGTCCGGGAGACGCATGTGGAGAACATGTCGTACGACGAGCACCGGGACCCGTCGTACACATCGAACCTGTAGTTCTTCCACCGTCGTCCACACCTGCTGGGGACGACCATCCTCGGGCTGACCTGGGCGGACGTGGGTTCTCCACAGTGTCCACCGC